>DASZME010000020.1:0-1521 GCA_035551995.1 Tepidisphaeraceae bacterium | reverse complement strand
GATCCGGCGTCATTCCGAGCGTCGCCAGATGCCGCTTCAAGGATTTGAAACGGCGCCCGTCGTCAAGGCAGATGAGATGGTCGGGACTCATCGATTTGCGAATCGACACCGCGGGAGTGAGAACCTCTGGTTCCGGGGTGGCGGCGGCGCCAGCGCCGTCCGCGATTTTCACCAACGCCGAATGCACAGAACTTATGAGGCCTGGTAATTCCGCCACCGGGACTGAATTATTCCCGACAAAGGCGGACACCACCTCCGCCGCCAGGGCGACAAAATCGGTAGATTCAGAGTTGGATGCGGCCATGAGTTGCTCTCCCTTCAATTGTTCGGCGGTCTACTTAACCTATAAATAGATTTCTGCAAGAGGCAACGATGAGCGCTCCACAACGTTACCCTTTATTGAGGCGGCCACGGTTCGACGGCGAAAGACGCTCGGCTCTCGAGACGACGCGGATTCCGGATCGGCGCGGGGACTTGCAATGCCTGCCCTCGCCCACGGCGAAGCAAGGTCAGAACGTCTTGCCGCCGAGCATCGCTCGACGATCGGACCGAGGGCGAGCGCCGGAAAATAGATCAAAAGACGACGATGATGATGACGCCGACCAACAGGCCGACGAACAGGGGACCGTGCGTCGGAAACGTGCCGACCGACGGCGCGGCGCGAGTCTTGGCCGCGAGCGATCCGCCGAGCGCGAGGATCGGAACGCATGCAGGAAACGCACGCCCAACATCGCGATCGCCGTCGATGCGTTGAACCAGGGCGTATTCGCGGAGATCCCGCCGAATGACGATCCGTTGTCCGACGCGGTGGCCGCATAAGCATACATCATTTCGGTCAGGCCGTGCGGACCCAAATTCCCGAGATTGTCGATCGCGAACTTGGCGCTCGACGGGACCCAATAGTGACAGGAAGGTGCGCCTTCCCTTCGAAGAGGTCAGCGATGAAGCTTCCGAGCGGGTAGGCGGCGCCGACCACGAGAGCCAGGACCAAGGCGATATGCAACCAGCCGACGATCGTCATGATTTGTCGTTCTATGCGGGCTTGGAAGAGTGCTCTCCAACTCGTACCGCGATACACCGATCCACGCATGGTGCGGTTGGGGCACTGGCGGCGTTTTCGTCCGCCGCCAGTCGCGCAAACCGAAGCAATTCAATTTTCGGAGATCTGTACGGCCGTCGTCTGTGCGCCGCAATGCATTTGATGGATTGCGCCGTGGCTGAGTCGGCTCTCAGGTCGAGCAGTTCAATTCGATGGGATCGGGGATGACGCGGATGACGCTACCGCGGCCGGCGCTCTCGAACTTCGCGTAGCGGGTCGCGGCGTTTTCGCTGATGAAACGTCCGCCGCAAAGGCCATGGGCCTCCTGAACGATCCAAAGACCGTCATGATCGCGGCCCAGCGTGAAGCGTAATGGATCGCAGGCGACTTCGATCTGCGAAGCATGTTTATCCAACAACTGACTCTCCATCGGCAATGGGCGCGAAGGGTCCGAGGCGGAATCGGGCGATCGAAACGGGATC
>DASZME010000019.1:0-7329 GCA_035551995.1 Tepidisphaeraceae bacterium | reverse complement strand
CCCACTTGAGCCGGAAGAATTGCTGACGGCTGAGACGGACGAACTAACCCCTCTTGAGCCGGAAGAATTGCCGACGGCTGAGACGGACGAACTTGCCCCGCTTGAGTTGGATGAACTCGCGACAGGCGTGCCGGGCGAGTTTTCACACGAAGAATTAAACGCGGCCGCTCAATCCGGTGAGGTGGCGACGGCGGCGGCCGAAGAGGGTCCGGCTGAAACAGACGAGGTTTCTGCCCTTGCGGCCGACGAGTTAGCGCCGGCCGACGAGGAGGAAAGCGCGGTCGAAGACGAACAACTCACGCCGCTGGAGGCGGCGGAGCGGGCCGCGATCGAGGCGGGGGAAATGCTACCGGATGATGAAGAGGCGCCGGCCACCGCCGAGGAAATCGCTTCTCGCCCGGAGGTCGAGGCGACGGACCTCGAGGAACTGGTCGCCGAATCGCAGCATTCATCGCAAGAGCCGACGGAAACCGAAGTCGCTGCGCCGGAAGCGGAGAGTTCGGCTTTTTCCTCGTTCATCGACTCGCTGACGGAAGAGGATTTGCAGGCGCATGAAAATGTCGGGCGGGATTCGACGCCGCTTCCGAATGCCGAGGTGGAAAATGTGTTCGACGTCAATTTCGGCGAGGGAACGATTCCTTCCGAATACGCCACCGATCTTGTGACGGCCGACGCCTTCTCCCCCGCCGAGCCGGCCGCGGAGGAAGATGAAATCGAAGGCGAGTTCGACTCATTCGCGCCGCTGGCCGAGGAAGAACAGACGCCGGAATCCGAGGCGCCGGCGGTCCTTGAGCCGCTTGATTCGACCGGCGATTCACTGGTCGATCGACTCTCCGGATTGGAAGCCGAGCATCTGGTGGACGATCCCGCCCACGATCGGGCGGCGTTGCTCCATGACGAATTCGATCCCGAACGCGCGGTAGCCGACGATTTAGGCCTGGAGTTCGAGGACGAGCCACCCGTTGGGCACGTCGAGCATGCCTCGGCCGATCCGCATGCCGCCGAAGTCGGCGTCGACGAGCCGATGATCGAGTTCGAGAATTTCCTTCGAGAACTGGAAAACCCGGCCGATCCCGGCCGCAAATAACGTCAATTCGCCCAAGGCGACGGAAGCGATTTAGGCTTCGGTTCAAGTCGCACGACACCTTGTTGCCCGAACTCTGTTTCCGTATGTCCCATTTTTCCCTGGCGGACGTCATTCGACACAAACCCGGAGTCCTGAATTCCTCGTCGAATAACGATCGCTTCGCTTCTGTGATGCGCTTTTTTATGGCGCGAACTTTCGCCGGGATCGACAGGTATCATTTATCGACGTCGAGCCGGCGTCCGTGACGCTCCCCCTGGGATAAAGTTGGAATACCTATGTCGATGCATCGTTCAATCAGCGCCGTTTGTATCTGCCTTCTGCTTCATCTTTCCGCCGCCGGGCTTTTTGCCCAATCGCCGGCCACTCAGAGCGCGGCGGCGTTCCCCATCCCGATCGTCCAGCTTCACGGCTCCTCCGCCGACATGGGATCGCAGCAGGGACAGCGGCTGGCGGCGCCCATCAAGCTCCTCCACGAAAAATATCTGACCGTCTTCCTCGGCTCCCCCACAAAACGCGTTATCGCCATCGCCGCGGCCAGGGCGTTCGAGCGACATTTCTTGCCCGAGCACCTCGCCGAGGTAACCGCCCTCGCTCGCCAAAGCGGCGTCGATACCGATGAAACCGCCCTGGGACAATGCTTTTTAGATCTGGCGGCGATGTCGGCCTGTTCCACCATCACCCTCCCGGCCGAGGCATCGCCGGATCACATCGCCCGCTTTGGCCGCGATCTTGATTTCCCCTCTCTCGATGTCGCCGACAAATACACGACGATTCTCGTTTTCCGTCCCGACGATGGCCGCTTCCAATTCGTTTCCATCGGCTGGCCCGGCATGATCGGCGTGTTAAGCGGCATGAACGAGCACGGCCTTTCGCTGGCCAACATGGAGGTCGCACGCCCCCCGCTGCTTCCAATGGCAATGCCATACACGTTGCTCTATCGCACCGTTTTGGAACGCTGCAAGACGGTGGACGAGGCGATCGCCCTTCTCGAAAAAACCGCTCGCCAGACTCCCAACAACCTGATGCTGATGGACGCGGCAGGTCATCGCGCCGTCGTTGAAATCAAGCCCTCTTCCATCACCGTTCGCCGAGGCGAAGAAGCCGCCGCTCTTATCAGCACCAACCACCAGCGCGGCCAGGACGCATCCACGCCCGGCCGATGTGAGCGTTACGATTTTCTCAGCCGCGCGTCGCACGAGGAATTCGGTCATGTGGATAAAGACGCCCTGCAAAAAATGCTTGCCGGCGCCAGTCAGGGAGACATGACCTTGCAGTCCATGGTCTTTGAGCCGAGCAACCGCGTGATCTACCTGAGCGCCGGCCGCGACGCCGCCCATGGCGTTTTCCATCGATTGGATCTCCGGGAATATTTCAGCAAGTGAACACGTCGAGGCTCCCGGGGGAATAGAGGTCAGGCCGAACACCGACGAATGCGACCGGCTTGACTTGCTGGTTACGCTGGCCGAAGCATGGGAAGAGAAGCATCGCGCCATTGAACCGCCCGATCCTGTTCATGCGATCGAGCTCGCCTTGGAGTAGCGCGGACTGAGTCGCCGCGACCTGGAGCCGTACATCTGGAGCCGAGCGGGGATGTATTGAATCCTTGCCGGGTGTCGGTATCGTTGACATTATAAATCCTTAGATAATAGCGCGTCGGCTGTTGGGGTTTGCCTTCCGTCGATTCGTGGCGCCTAAAGGGAGCTAAAATGTCATCGATCCGTTCAGCCGCGATTTTTCGCCGACCGACGCGAGGGTCGGCCGCAGCCGCCGTGGCCGAGCGCCTGGAGCCGCGCTTGATTTTGTCCGCCAGCGTGCTGACGTATCGCTATGACAACCTGAGCGACGGCGTGAACAACGCGGAAGTGCAACTCGCGCCGACCAACGTCAAATCGGGCACATTCGGGAAGCTGTACAGCGTACCGCTCGACGGACAGGTGTATGCCGAGCCGTTGGTGGAGTCGGGCGTGACGATTAAAGCCGGGGTGAACACGGCGGCGGGCGCCGCGGGCGTTCATAACGTGGTATTCGTCGCGACGGAAAACGACACGGTCTACGCGATCGACGCCGACGCGGGCGGCGGACAAGTGCTATGGAAGCGCAATTTTTTAAGTACCGTCAACAGCGGCGGAAACATCAATAACACCTTGGGAGCCACCAGCATCGCCGTCGTGACGAACTCCGACATCGGAACCGGCGACGTCACCACGGGCATCGGCATCACCAGCACGCCGGTCATCGATCCCGCCAACGGACTCCTTTATGTCGAGGCCAAGACGAAGGAAGTCGTCGGCGGCAAGACGTACTTCGTGCAACGCCTGCGCGCCATCAATATTTCCGACGGGACCGACGCCGTCACGCCATACCTCATCGGCGAGACTACAAGCGGCAATACCAACACGACGCAAATCTACGCCTATGGAAGCGGAGATGGCCATGTTACCGATCCGTACAACGCCACGGGAAAACAGGTTGTTCAGTTTAACGCTTTGCGAGAGTTTAACCGCGTCGCTCTCAGCCTGGTGAACAATACGGTGTATGTGAGTTTCGCTTCGCATGGAGACAATGGGCCGTATCATGGATGGGTCGTTACGTGGAACGTCGCGAACATCAAGACGTCGGGATTCAAACTCAGCGGCGTTCTCTGTACATCGCCCAACGGCGGCGAAGACGGCATCTGGCAAAGCGGCGGCGCGCTGGCGTTTGAACCGGATAACAGCGCGTTTTATTTCATGACCGGCAACGGAACCAACGGCGCGCCGGCTCTTAATCCCAACGGTTTTCCGACGCTCGCGGACTACAATGAAGCCGTCGTCAAGGCGGTATCGGACCCGACTACTTCCGCGGCCAACCAGGGGCCCAACGGATGGGGTCTGAAGGTGGCTGACTATTTCATACCCTACAATGTCGCGGCCATGGACGCCGCCGACTCGGATTTCGGATCCGGCGCTCCCCTGCTGCTGCCGGCGTCGGCGGGAATTGCGGGACATACCAACCTCTTGATGGCCGGGGGAAAAGATGGCCGGGTATATGTTCTGGACCGCGACAATCTCGGAAAATACAGTTCTTCCGGCGATGCGGCTTTTAATTCGGTGCCCAATAGCAGCGGGAACAATACGCCGCCCAATATCATCGGCGGAACTCTCAGCACCCCGACCTACTTCAATGGCCAGGTCTATCTCAGCAGCGGCTATAACAGCTACGCCAGGGAATTCAGCCTCAGCTCGACCGGACAGCTGGTCGCAAGTTCACAGACGGCGCTGACTTCGCTCGGCTTCGAATCGGGCGGACCGATCGTATCGTCGGACGGAGTGACCAATGGCATCGTCTGGCTGATGGACCGCAATTCCAATGAGATTCATGCATACGACGCCAGCACGCTTTCCACCGAATTGTGGAACAGCAATGACGTGGCCGGCGACAATCTTGGCGCCGTCGTCAAGTTTGCCCAGCCGACCGTCGTCAACGGCCAAGTGTATGTCGGAACCGCCAACAGCTTGGTCGTCTACGGATTAAATGAGGCTCCGCAGCAGGCGCCCACCGCGCCGGTTTTGTCGGCGGCCGCTCTTTCCGGATCGTCGATTAACCTGACCTGGAACGATAGTACCGCCGCGCCGAATAAGCCAAGTGTCTACCTTATTGACGAATCCGTGAACGGCGGCCCCTTCACCCAGATCGCCACGGCGCCGGCCGGAGCCGTTTCCATCGCCATCGGCGGGCTCCAGCCGCTCACTACCTATTCGTTTGAAATCGCCGGCAAGAATTCCGTCGGCCTCTCTCCTTTCTCGATGGCCGCGATGGCGACCACCACCAATCAGGCGGCGGGGATCGATTTCTCTTCCGGATTTTTCGGGGAGACCCAGCTTCAACTAAACTCCAAAGCCAGCGTCAACGCCGGCGATCTTGAACTGACCGACGGCGGCAAGAATGAAGCGACCAGCGCTTTTTATGAGACGCCGATCGACATCACCAGCTTTACGACGCAGTTTTCCTTCCAGCTCAGCGGGGGCGCGGCGACGGGCGACGGGTTTACCTTCACGTTGCAAAATGCCGCCCCCACCGCGGTTGGACAGTACGGCGGCGGGCTGGGGTATGGGAAACTACCTTCCGGCGGCGCGGGCGGCGGAATCAATAACAGTATCGCCGTCACCTTCGATCTGGCGAACAACAGCGGCGAAGGATCCGACTCCACGGGTCTATTCACCGATGGCGCCGCGCCTGCGGGCGTTTCGAATACCCACGACCTCACCTCCACCGGAATCGACTTGCATAGCGGAGACCTTTTCGCCGTGAATCTGGCATACGATGGCGCCACTCTCACTGAGGTCATCACCGATACCAAGACGCAAAAATCCGTCACCGAAACCTATGCCGTGAATATCGCCGGGACGGTCGGCGGTAACTCGGCGTATGCCGGCTTTACCGCGGGGACCGGCGGGAGCGTCGCCGTGCAGAGTATTCTTAATTGGACCTACTCCCCCAGCGCCACGACCTCGCCCAACGCGCCCAGCGGGCTTGGCGCGACGCCGGCGACGGCGACTTCGGTGAATCTCGTCTGGACCAACAACGCCACCAACCAGACCGGCTATCATCTCGACCGCGCCACCGATTCGGGGTTCACCCAGAACCTGATCACCGAGACGTTACCCGCCAGTCCGGCTTCCTTCGCCGACGTCATGACGGGCCTTGCGCCCGGCAGTACCTATTACTACCAACTACGCGCATTCGATTCGGCCGGCGATTCGGGCGATTCCAATTCGGCGAGCGTCACGATCCCGCTGGCGCCGAACAAGCCGACCGATCAGTCGATCACCGATGTGACTACCAATGAAATCGACATTGTCTGGACCGACAACGCCGGCCATACCGCGAGCGGTTACAACATCCTCCGGGCGGTGAATCATGGGACATTTTCGGTGGCGGCCAGTCTTCCGCCGACCTCGCGCACGGCGCCGAGCGCGTATGGATGGTCGGACACGACCGTCACGCCGGGTAATTATTATGAGTATCACGTCGAGGCGGTTAATACCTCGGGCTACAACGATTTCGCGGGCGTAAACGCCACCACGCTTACGGCGGCGCCCGTTCCTGTCGCTACGGCCGGAAATGGCGCGGTGACGCTGACTTGGCCGGCTGTCATGGGTGCGGTCAGCTACAATGTATATCGAAGCCTCACACCCGGCGGAGAGTCCGCGTCGCCCTTTGCCGCCGGGATCGTGTCCGCGACCTACAAAGATACATCGGTGACCAATGGGACGAAATACTACTATGAGGTCAGCGCCGTCAACGGCAATGCCGCGTTAACGCCGCCGCTGCCCAGCGAGAGCGCCCTTTCCAAGGAAGTATCCGCCGTGCCCGGCGCCAATATCGGCAGCGTGAGCGGATCGGCCAAAACCAGCAACGGCACGGGCGTGGCCGGCGTGACCATCTATCTCGATTCGAACAACAACGGAAAACTCGACGTCGGCGAGCTATCGACCGCCACCGGCGCAACCGGCGCTTATACCTTCAGCGGCGTCTCCGCGGGCGCGACGATCATTCGTCAGATCTTGCCGACCGGCGATAAACAGACAACCCCCAGCGGCGGCCTGGGCATCCATATCACCGTCACCAACGGCGCCTCCCTCTCCAACCAAAATTTCATCGACACCGTCCCCGGAACGACATCCAATAAAGGCAGCGTCGGCGGCTTCGTCAGAACCAGCGCCGGCGCGGGCATCGCCGCCGTGACGATCTTTCTCGACACCAACAACAACGGAAAACTGGATAGCGGCGAACTCTCGACGACAACCGGCTCGACCGGCGCCTACAGCCTGAGCAGCGTTCCGGCCGGCGCGACGATCATCCGCCAGATATTGCCGTCGCGCTACACGCAGACAAGCCCCTCCAGCGGTTACGGAATCCACATCACCGTCACAAGCGGCGGCTCGCTCTCCAACGAAAATTTCACGGATGCCTATCATTGATCGACCGGAAGGGCCGGGGGCAAGCCGTTTTTCATATCACCACGTTTCTTTGCCGAAACAATAAAGAAAACTGACAGACATTTTTCAATGACCTGCATAAGCATTGGCGATCAGTGGCAACGTCGAACGGCGAATCTACTAGAGCGTTTCTCAGGTTGCTGTCTCGCCATATCCGCAATGTTCGAAAAATCCGTCGCAGTCCTCCGGCGTCACCGCCAACAGCGCATCGCGAACTGCATCGACTAACGCTTCGTACGTGCGAGCGCCTGTCTTGCGCAG
>DASZME010000018.1:0-11064 GCA_035551995.1 Tepidisphaeraceae bacterium | reverse complement strand
CGGTCGCGCGGGGCATCCGCGCGACCGCGGCGCGATCGAAACAGTCGATCCAATGTTGAAACGACGCCTCGACTTGCGGTGGATCATAGCGGACGCCTCGAAGCGCGTTGGCGTCGGTCGCTTGCTCAAACGCCTCATCATATCGGCCCAGTCGATCCAGGAGATTGGCCGCGGCGAAATGAAGCGCCGATCGCTGGGCCGATCCGCTCGATTGGCGGAGGTTTTGCGCGATCAGTTCAAGGGCGTGTTCCTCGCGATGCAATCCCGGCGCGAGACGCGCAAAAACCAGGGCCAAATCGACGCTGGCGTCGCCGCCGCGCAAAATTCGCGCGACGATTTCCCCCGCGGCATCGGACTGCCCGTCCGCTTCCAGCACCGATGCCCAGGCCACGGCGAAATCCCGATTGTCCGGCGCGATTTCCACCGCCCGGCGTGCATGCGCGATCGCCGATTGAATATTCCCAAGAGCCAGATACACGCGACCCAATTCGCACTGCGCTTCGCCGAAATTTTCTTTGGCTTGCACGGCTTGCTCAAACGCGCCGCGCGCCGACGCCAAATCCCCCACGCGCCAATAGGCCAATCCGATGCGATAGTCGCACTCGGCGCCCGGCCGTAATTTTTTTGCCGCCATGAAGTGGACGAGCGCTTTGTGAAATTGCCCCTGCGCAAATAGGGCGTCGCCCCTGCCGAGCGCTTCGTCCGCCCGGCCGCCGCACGCGGCCATGATGTTATCGAGCATTTCGTCGAGGGAAGAGGCCATATGCCGATCGATGCCGCTCAATGCGCGGCGCCCAGTCGAGGCATCATACGCTTGATATGCCAGATTGGCGTCGCCAGGCAATCCGTTTCCTGAACGGGTCGCGACCATCGCACGACGCCGATCACTTCGCCGTTGTCGGCCAGCACCGGCGCGCCGCAATCCAGCGTCGCGGCGCCGGCGTTCAACTCCATCTCCTTCCCGAAATCTTCCCAGTGGTCGAAAATCCCGTGAATCACTTCGGCGCCCGCGATGATGCGGAAATGCTGGCCCGGCTGTGAATCTTCGTCCTGAAACTTCAAGAACGGAAACTTGCCGCCGTGCACCTGAATGATGGCCACGTCGGCTTCGCGATCTTCCTCGATGAAATCAGCGTGACGCACGCGGCCGTCGCGCAGCTTGACGAGAATTTCGCCATGCTCCGGCAGACAGTGCCGGCTGGTCACGATCAACCCATCCTCCGATACAAAAAAACCGTAACCGTTATGAAACGGGGATGACGCCGCCACAGGGCTTGCCATCCAAACGACGGCAAGATCCGGATGCTCCATGATCGACGTCTTATGATCCTCGGCACACCCAGACAAGAGCGCGGCCGCGGCAACGATGATCGAAACGGAGATCGATGCCCGGACGCCATTCATTATAACGCCTTTCACTTTCCGAGCTCGACTTTCAGCTTTCCAAAACGAATATGCGTGCGGCCGCGATCGGCCGTTCCGCAGTCCCACACGCAATAATATTCGCCCGGCGCATGCTCGATCAGCGTTGGATAACTGTCGTGAACGGCGGCGTCGTAAAAGGTCATTTCATCCGACCATTTTCCGCCGGGGGATTGAATTTTGTATCGCAGCGCCTTGCGCTGCCATGCCGGGCCGTCGCTGTAAACGTAGATGTGAAAGCCCAATCGCGACTTGCCGAAATATCCCTTGGAAACGGAATTCCAAAGGTCCGGCTCCGCCTCGGCGGTCGTCCAGGTTTTTCCTCCGTCCTTGCTTGTCGATGAATACGCGCGCGGCGGATCGAGGGCGACGCCGGGATTTTGGTACGTGCCGGTCCGGCATACCATCTTCAACTCGCCAGGCCCTTCCCCTTCCGCGATCGACCCCTCATGCATAAATACCTGGTTCCCCGCCGGCCGCGGCACATACCCCCGCAATCGCCACTCCAGCAGGCTCGTGCTCGACAATACAAATTGCTCGCGCGATCCGAGCGGATCGTTCGCCATCGAATTGCGATGCGCGGGAAGCAGATACAGCGGATGTCCATCCTGCTCGATCGTGTAAATCCCGGCCACGACGATCAGCGGCTGCGTATACCCCATCGCCAGCTCGACCGGCGTCCACGACAACCCGCCGTCGGCGGAAAAGGCGCCGCACAGTTGGGCGTCTTCGCTGTGCGGGCGAGTCATCGGGCAACGCTGCGCGTAACACCAAATGACCGCCTGCCCCGGCGGCTTAAACAAAATCGGATTGGCGTACGCGAACTGAATCGGCCCGTCATGCGCGTGATGATCGAAGACGTAAACCGGCTCGCTCCAGCTTTTGCCGTCGTTGTTGGAAACGCTCGCGAAAATGTCCCCCATGTCCGTTTTTCCGGCGATGCCCGCCCCAAACGCGACGACCAGATTCTTCGGCTTCCACTCCGCGATATAAGGCTCCCACAGCAGCGCCGATCCGGGAACCTGCTCCATCCGCCGAACCACCGATACGTCGGTAACGTCGCCCTTGTATTCCTCGGCGGCCAGAACAGGCGCGCTCGCTTGAAACGCGAAAACCACATAACCCAACAGCAAACTTTGCCTCACTCGCCGGGCGAATATCCAACGGTAACCCTCGGACATATTTTCCTCTCCGCTTGAAAATCAGTTTCCGCCCGCATCCCCTTTGGGAACATCGCGGATTTGCAATCCATGCTTCTTATCGGCGCCCCACGCAAAGCCGTCGCTCACGTCTTTCGTGAAATTCCACGCGGCCTTATCCGAATCGTAGATCACCACGCGGCTTCGTTCGGCAGCCATCGCGGCGGCTTGTGGAACATCAAGGTATTTCAGCACGTTTAGATAAATCGGCCCTTCATGATGCGAGTGCGACAGGCCATGCAGATCGAGCCGGGCGATTTGATCCTCGAACAAGCTTGCATACAAGGCGTTCCCCGCCTGCTCGCGCGACGCCTGTAGCCAAAGCGGCTTATCGGTCAGACCGTCTATCGTCCGCAAGGCATGAATCGCGCAGCGAATGTCCCAGACCTGCTGGCCGGCGAGCGTCTGGCCGACAAGATAGAATCGCCGAAGACGTTGCGTGCGCGCCTTCTTCGCCACCGCGGCCGCCTTGGGATGATCGACGTCGAATTCCGCCGGATCGTCCCACGGCGCCTCCCCGATGCCGCGCGGGCAAACGTAGGCCATCCCCCACTTGAAGCTTTGAAACATCGCTCGCTCTTCCGCGAACATCTTTTGGTCGGGCTTTATTCCCTTGGCGAAAAGTTCGGGGAAGTGACCGCAATAGGTTTCGGCAAATTCTTGATAATCCGCCTGGTCCAGCACGTTCAGAACGACAAGATCCAAATCCTGCGGCTTAAGCCCGGCCCGCCGAGCGAAAACCACCCGAAGCGGAAAAAAATCCTGCACGACCAGGTCTTGCGTCGAGATTTGAATTCCGTCCTTCTCATAGGACGGTCCGGCCTTGACGGACGTCGTGTCGGCGCCGGGCCAACCGGCAAACACTTTTTCCTTCAGCGCTTTGGTCCATGCCTCCCGCTGCTTCGTCCACTCCTCGCGATTGTTCGCAACGGCGGGCGCCGGCGCGGCGGGGACGAATGATTCATCGATCGTCGAATTCCGCTGAACCTTGGGCAACTCCGCGAATACTTTCAATTTTTCAATATCGATCGGCTTTGGCGCGGACGTGTCGTAAGCCGCCATGCGCTCGGCGCCCTGCAGGAAGCGGGTCATCCAATGATATTCGCCGGTATTCAGCGGCTGGGTATCGGCGTGCGGGCCCTCGGCGATCTGAATCCCGATATTCGCCTCCGCGCCGAGCAAACTATAAATCCGGCGGGCATGCTCATAGACACGATAAACGCCGTCCAGTGGAAAAATCGCGTCCTTATCCGTGTTGGCGACGCACAGCGCCCGCGGCGCCACGAGCGCCGCCACCTTGTCGTAATCCCACCGATAGGTGTTGAAGAAAAACATGCAGTCGCAATGCCCTTCGATGCACCCGTCGACCACATAGTTGCGCAAATCGGTGATCCCCGCGGTGGGGACGGCCGCCTTGACGCGTTCGTCGAGCGCGGCGATCCACCACGTAGAGGCCCCGCCGCCGGACCGTCCGGTGGCGCCGAACCGGGTCGGATCGACGTCGCTTCGCGTTTGCAGATAATCAAGCCCGCGGATACCCGCCCACGCCTCGACGCCGGCCGGCGTGTAGCCGCGCGAAAGCCACCACCAGCGGCCAAGATTGTAAAGGCCATGATGTTCGCCGCGAATTTCGCCCAGCTCCACCGTGTCGATCACCATGCAGACAAAACCATGCTTGGCGTACCACTGCCCGTGGTCTTGCGCGTCGCCGGTCTTGTTGCCGTAGACGATCCCATTGCGCGCCATGTGGCTATGGCCGCATGAGATGAGAATGGTCGGCAGGGGCTGATCGATTTTTTTTGGCCGATACAGGTCCGCCGTGACAAACAGGCCCGGCATCGACTCATAATGCAGCTTTTCCACCACAATGCCGTCGGATTCAAATTCGCCGGTCTTGGTCGCATGCAAATCCGTTCGGGGCGGCATCGGGTCCAGGCCGAGCATCTCGGCCAGCTGACGCCGATATTCGTCTTTCTTGGCCAGCCAATCCTCTTTGGTCTTCACTTCACGCTCGAGCTGGCCTTCGATCCGGCCAACCTCGCCGTCGAAATATTTCTTCAGCGCCTGGGGTTGGGGCGTCTGCGGCGGAAATCGGGAACTGTCCGCGGCAAGAATTGGAATCGCCGACGACGCAATCAGCGCAAGGGCAAGGAAGCGCGTGGGTTTCATGGCCGTCATGGTAGAAACGGAGGCGATATCGAGCAATGCGCCGCGGCGCGTAATTCCGGCGACGGTCGAGATGACGTCCGCACGCAGGCATGGGATTGATCGTCGTGTTTAGAGGGTTCGCACGGCGTGGTGCGCGACGATTACCGAAAACACGCCCCGCAAGCGGGACCGCTAAACGAAGAAACGCTAAAGGTACTTGGAAAATGCGCGCGGCCCGGCAAGCGCAAAAACTTTCGCCGCCTCTGTCGTGACGCTCGATGGAATCATACTATGGCGTTTTGATAGGGAATGCCGCGTCGGGCATTGCTATCAGGATGCCGTCACTTTATCGACGGGTTCTTTCTTCTCCGAAAGGCTGGCGCCGTGGCTTCCGATCTTGTCCCCGTCAAGCGTGCGTTGATTTCCGTTTCCGATAAAACCGGGCTGGCGGAATTCGCCGCCGCGCTGCACAAACAATTCGGCGTCGAACTGATCAGCACCGGCGGAACCGCCAAGTTTCTGCGCGATGCCGGCCTTCCGGTCACCGACGTCTCGGCCGTGACCGGGTTTCCGGAAATGATGGATGGCCGGGTCAAGACGCTGCATCCAAAGATCCACGGCGGATTGCTCGCCCTCCGCGATCATGGCGAGCATGTCGCGGCCATGCAGAAACACGGAATCAAGCCGATCGACCTGGTTTGCATCAACTTATATCCGTTTGAATCGACGGTGAAGAATCCGGGCGCCACGTTCGACGACGCGGTCGAGAATATCGATATCGGCGGGCCGAGCATGATCCGCTCCGCCGCAAAAAATCATAAATGGGTTTTGGTCGTCACGTCCCCCGACCGCTACGAAAAAATCATCGGCGATCTAAACGAGCATGACGGCTGTTCGTGCGGAAAACATCGACTGAAACAGGCCCAGCGCGCCTTCGCCCATACCGCCGAGTATGACTCGCTGATCGCCAATTATCTCGCGACGGCCAGCGGGATCGATTCCAGCGGCCTGGTGTTGAACCTGCACAAGGCGCTGGATCTTCGTTACGGCGAAAATCCGCATCAGAAAGCGACTTTGCTCGTCGGGAAGAAGCCGGGCGAGACGTCGGTGGCGTTCGCCAAACAGCTTCATGGCAAGGCGCTGTCTTACATTAATTTGCTGGACGCCGACGCCGCGCTGGCCGCCGTGAAGGAATTGGCCGAGCCGGCGGCGTGCATCGTGAAACACGCGACGCCGTGCGGCTTCGCCGCCGCCGACGATTTACCCGCCGCTTTCGCCGGCGCGTTCGCCGGCGATCCGCTGGCGGCGTTCGGCGGGATCGTCGCGTTGAACAAGAACGTCGATCTGGCTGTCGCCGGCGCCATCACCGCGATCGACAAGCTGCTCGAAGTGATCGTCGCGCCGTCGTACGATC
Organism: Tepidisphaeraceae bacterium; assembly: GCA_035551995.1. Lineage (GTDB taxonomy): Bacteria > Planctomycetota > Phycisphaerae > Tepidisphaerales > Tepidisphaeraceae > RYN-428. The sequence continues at coordinate 4,881 of DASZME010000018.1, read as the reverse complement.
TCGATGCGCTGAAACTACTCCGCGACCGCTGGAAAAACGTCCGGATACTCGAAGTCGGCGCCATCGAGTCAGGCCAGTTCGACCCCGAAGAATTCCACATGCACAAGATCGTCGGCGGCTATCTCGTGCAGCAGCGCGACCTGGAAGGCTACAATCCCGCGACGATCAGAATCGTCTCCGCCCGTCCTCCCACGCCGCGGGAGACGGCGGACCTGCGAATCGCCTGGCTGGCGTGCAAGCATGTCAAGAGCAACGCGATCGTCATGGCGAAAAACGGCAGGGTCGTCGGGGTCGGCGGCGGGCAGGTCGACCGCGTCGGCGCGGCGGGAATCGCCATCGCCAAGGCCGGCGAGCGAGCCGCCGGAAGCGTCGTGGCCTCCGACGCCTTCTTCCCCTTTCCCGACGGGCCAACGCTGTTATTGCAAGCGGGCGTTACCGCTTTCATTCATCCCGGCGGATCGGTCAAAGACAGCGAATCGCTGGAGGTCGTGAACAAAGCGGGCGCGGCGATGGTGTTGACCGGACAGAGACATTTCAAGCATTGATGCGCGAATGATCGCCGCTCCCCCTACGCGCCCAGGCGCCGACGGGGCGCCTGGAGCTTATAACTCCATGGAATCCGTCGATCTGCCGCGGCAGGGATGATCGGACGCCCCGATTCCCGGACGCCGAATTTACGGCAAAACTTTCCAAAGAAAAATCCTGACGCCCGTCGTGAGGAGACCAACGCCGAAACCTTCGTTCAAGTTGCGTTCATCAAACCACTTGCGGCACGAATGCTCCAATGTACCTTCTCCCCCACACTCACCGCCCCGCACGCTTGCAGACTTAAAGACCGCGGCGCGGTCTCACCTTCGCTGCCATTTTTTCATTTGGCCCATGCTGGAGAAACATAGAGGAGATTGACGATGCAGCCGCGATACTTGCAGAGGCACGCGGAATCGATGGGTTGGCCGATTCTGGCGGCATTAAAACCAACGGCGGAACTGGTGCAGGTCGCGTTGGATCGGCCTGTATGCGTGGTCGGCGCCCGATCGCGGGTTAGCCTGCCGCTGAATTCGCCGCACGTGAGCAAGGCGCATGCGATCATCGTTCACGAAGCGGGTGGCGTTTACGTTCGAGATCTGGTGAGTCTGAACAAGACATTCGTCAACAAGCGGCCGGTGCGGGAGAGTTGGCTTTCGGATCGGGACATCATTCAGTTCGCGACGGTCGCGTTTGTTTGCCGATCCGGATTCGGCCGGCCACTGGAGCGTCAATCGGCTCCCACGGTCGAACTATGGATGACGGCGGCGGGCGGGGTATCGACCGAGGTTATTCCGCTGGGACAAGAGACATTTCTGATCGGGAGCCGCGAGGGGTGCGACCTGTTGCTTGAAGATAAGGACGTGGCGTCGGCGCACGCGATTATCTTCGTGCGCGACGGGAGGCGTTATTTGCGAAATTTGTCACCGGCCGAAAATACGCTGATCGACGGTCGATTTCAGCGCGAAGCCGAGTTGCAAGGCGAAGAACTGGTGCAGATCGGACACCGCCGGCTCGAAGTCCATCTCGCGGAGTCGGTCATGACGCTGCAAGACGACGAAGCGCCAATTCCGTGGGACCAGGCCGTCGAGGAGGCCGACGACGTGGAGATCCTCCAGCGCGGTTGATCGGCCGTCGGCGCCAATCAGGGTAATCGCTTTTGGCCCCTCTGACTTCCTCCCCCCGGCGTACCGGGAGAGGGAACCGGAGGGGCGAACACTCAAACGCGATCGCTGTCCCGATTCGCTTTTGTTGCCGCGGCGCTTGGGCCGATAACGATTTGGATGGACAGTCCGACGGCTCATTCCACCGCGACGCGATGCGGCGCATGCGGCGCCGCGAACGAATCCGTTTCGCTTTTTTGTTCGCGCTGCACGGCCCCCTTGGCCGTCGTTTCATTGGGCGACCTGACGCCGGTGGATCGGCAGGCATGTCTGGCGGCGCTGTGCGAAGTTTTGGCCGAATCGATGAAAATCGCGCCGGCCGAGGCGCCGGCGATTCACGATCCCGATCTCTGGCGGGCCTACTTGTCCGCGTTCTGGTTACGGCCCGAGACCGCGTTGATTTTGTATGCCGAAGCGTTGGCGATTCAAAGCGTCGGCGATCGTGCCGGACGGCCGTGGCTCGATCTGGGCTGCGGCGATGGAATTCACGCCGCCCTTTACGGGGGATGGCGATTTGACCCGGCGTTTGACGCCTTTCAGTCGCTCGACCTCACCGCCGCCGATATCTACCACCACTGGTCGAACGAACAATTCAGCGTCGATATTTCCCGCGCGGGACGCACCGCGGCTTACGGCGTCGACATCAAGCAAACAGCCATCGACCGCGCCAAGGCCCTTGGCGTTTTTGGCGCCGTCGAACGTGCCGACGCCACGGCATTGCCCTTGGCCGATCGCAGCGTATCGACGATTTTCTCGAACATGCTTCGCGACCTGGGCGAGCCGTTGCCCGGCGCGCTGGACGAATGCCGCCGCGTGTTACGCCGGGACGGCGTTTTGCTCATCAGCGCCATGACCCCGGCTTACGGCCGGCATCTTTACTTCGCCCCCGCCGCCCGCAAGGCCGCCGGCGCCGGCGATATCGCGCTCTCGCGGCAGCTACTGCGTTTGGATCGCGGGCGCAGCGTCTTTTGCCGCCCGCGGTTGTCGCAAGAGGATTGGCGAATTTTGCTCGCGCGACACGGGCTGAACCTGGCGAGCGTCCATCCGATTGTCGGGCCCGGCATCATCCGCTTCTGGGACGTCGGACTTCGCCCCTTCAGCATCGCTCTCTTAAAGCGACGCCAAGCCTGGCAAGACGCCGGCGTCTTGCTCGCGATGAAATCCGCCGCGATCGATTTTCTCTCCCGCGCGCTCGATCCGCTGGCGCGGTCGCTGTGCATTGGGGAGCCTTGCATGACCCTGCTGGAAGTGAGCGTCGCATGATGGATGCCGCCGCGGATTCAGCCGGCCTGATCGTGATGTACCACTACGTTCGCCCCGATCGCGGGCCGGTTCCCGGCGGAATTCGCCCGCTGTTCGCCGACGAATTTGAAAGGCAGTTGGATTGGCTTTGCCAAACCTATGACGTCGTCGGCGCCGAAGATTTTTTGCCGAGGCTCAAGACAAACGGCGACATCGAAAACGCAAAGCCGATCTGTCTGCTCACCTTCGACGACGGCACAAAAGATCACGCCCAAGTCGTGACGCCAATCTTATCGCGGCGCGGCTTGACCGGCGTATTTTTTGTGCTGAGCTGGCCGGCGGAGCGTCGAAAAATGCCGCTGACGCACGCCGTCCATTGGCTCCTGGGTCAGGGCGACCAGAACGTATGGAACAGCTTCCGGCGTTACGCGCGCGATCGCCTCGGCGGAGAGAGCGCCCTCGGCGACGCGACTCAAGCCGCCCGAATCTATCACTACGAAACGCCGACCCGCGCGCGGATCAAATACGCGGCGAACATGGCGCTTCCGATCGAGGCCACCGAGCGCATCGTCGAAGCCGCGGCGCTCGGCGCGGGGCGAACGATGGAGGACCTCGCCGCCGAATGGTTCGTGTCCGCCGACGACATCCGCGAGATGGACGCGGCGGGAATGACCATCGCCCCGCACGGTAGCAGCCATCGCAGCCTGCAAACGCTCGGACCCGCGGGAATGGCGGCGGAAATCAAACATTCGTCGGCCTATATTGCGAGCCTCACCGGACGGCGGGCGAAATGGTTCGCGCCTCCCTTCGGCGCCAGCGGCGCGAGCCCGGGCGCGGTAGCCGCGATGCGCTCGACCATGAGACAGGCGGGAATCGCCGCGTCGGTAACGACCGAAAAGCGACTCCTTTCCCCAACGATGGACGCGTACGCTCTACCGCGACTGGATACGATCGATTTGCCGCCGAGAGGGTCGGCCCCGGCCCGCCGGCATCGCGGCGATCCCTGAAAATCGTTGCATCCCGCGCGGCCTGACGGCATACTTTCAGCGTGACGCTTCGCATCCCATCATCTCGTCGGTTCGTGCCGGGGACCACCGGGCGGACCGAGGACGACTTGAATGATCCGCGCAGTCAGCGGATGTGGGACCGAGGCCGATATGAAATCGTCGAGGGGGTGCTGACAAAAAAGCCCGCGGCATATCTTGAAGCAAGCTTTTCCCTTCGCGCACTGGTGCGGCAAATCGAACGCCATCTTGAGCAAAATGGAAGTCCGGGTCTATTCGGTTTTGAAGTGGACCTTGTCGTCGATCGAATTCGCGTGCCGTAGGTGGACGCGGTGTTTTTGACGCCGGACCAACTCCAGTGGCAGGCCGCCGCCCAGGCCGCACGAAAGAAGCCCACCCGGCTTCGCTACGGGCGCCTGCGCGTCGCGCCGGAGCTTGTCATCGAATCCATCAGCCTGGGCCATGAGTTGCACGACCGGCAAACCAAGCTCCAAGGGTATCGCGATTTTGGAATTCCCAACTACTGGCTGCTCGACCCCGTACGCCGAACGCTCGACTGCCTGCGACTGGCGAATAGCGAGTACCAGCCCGACGCCGCGGGAAAAGACTTGGAACGCGTGACGTGTTCGATGTTCCCCGGCCTTGACATTCAATTACAGCACATCTGGATATAGAGATGCCATGCAATCGCGTCGAGGCGAATGTCGGTCGATCGATGGGATGCTCAGCGGCGCCCCTCCCGCCGATCCATAGGATCACTTCGTCGGCGATAAAAATTGATCGGCCAGGATCGGCAACGGTATGGTCGGCTTGGCCTGCTGGATCATGTGATGATCCTCGCCGCCGTGATGGCGTCGGAAGTAGGCGCAGTTGTTGCACGGCCACGGGAAATCGCCCTCCGGCGCCGGGCCTCGCGTGAAAAGCTGCCGCGCCCGGCGTGTCGAAGG
>DASZME010000017.1:0-44037 GCA_035551995.1 Tepidisphaeraceae bacterium | reverse complement strand
TGGGGCCTGGAACAGGAACAGGCGATTGGCCGCAATTTTTTTGAACTTAATTATCCCGATGCGCTTGCGAAAAAGCTGCAACGACAGATCCAGCAGGTGGTCGATAGCAAGGTAAGCGTCCGGGACGAAACGCCGTACACAAGTCCGAAGGGAAAAACCGGCCACTACGAGTACATTTTCTCGCCGGTGCTTTCGGCGGACGGAACGGTGGAGGTGGTGGCGGGCTCCACGCGCGACATCACCGAGCGAACCCGCCTCTCGGTTGACCTTCGAAAGGAACGCGCGATCCTCGCGGCGATTTTCGAGCAGGCGCCGGCGTTCATCTGCACCCTCGCCGGGCCGGATCACGTTTATGAACTTGCCAACGAGCGATATTACGAAATCATCGGCAGGCGCGACATCATCGGCAAAACCGTCCGCCAAGCGCTGCCGGAGGTGGAGGGTCAGGGCTTTTTCGAGTTGCTCGACAATGTCTATCGCACCGGCGAGACTTTCAGCGGCGATCAGCTTCCGGCCCTGCTCGATCGCAAGGGCGACGGCACGCTCGAACAGCGCTTCATGAATCTCGTCTACCGCGCGCTGCGCGACCTCGACGGAAATGTGTCGGGTATTTTCGTTCACGGCGTGGACGTGACCGATCTGGTCCGCGCCAAGGAAAATGAACGCGCCGCCAAGAATGAAGCCGAAGCGGCAAATCGCGCAAAAGACCGCTTTCTGGCGGTGCTCAGCCATGAATTGCGGACGCCCCTGTCGCCGGTGGTGATGACGATCCCGGCCATCGAGGTTGATCCGGACCTGCCGCTCAAATTCCGCGAAGACCTTGCCATGGTTCGGCGCAACGTCGATCTTGAAGTGAGACTGATCGACGACCTGCTGGATTTGAGCCGGGTCATCATCGGCAAGCTTCGGCTTCAGATGCAGCCGGTCCGTCTGCATGAACTATTGCATCACGTCATTCATGGCGACATGACCGACACGCCGGACAAGCAGCTTCGGATATTCGAAGAACTGCGCGCCGGCGACGACGCTCTTTTCGCGGACCCGGCGCGGCTTCAGCAGGTTTTCTGGAACCTGCTGCGCAACGCCGCCAAGTTCACGCCCGAGGGAGGCCGCATCGACATCCGAACCTGGAACGCCGACGACACCGGTGATCTGTTCGTGGAATTCAAAGACACCGGCGTTGGCATTCCGCCGGCCATGCTGGGGCGGATTTTCGACGCCTTCGAGCAGGGGGAGATCGGGACGACCCGGCAGTTCGGCGGCCTGGGATTGGGACTGGCCATCGCCAAGGCCGTCGTGGAGATGCACGGCGGCGCGATCGCCGCGGCAAGCGAGGGGACGAACCGCGGCGCCACATTCACCGTTCGCCTGCCGGTCCGATCCGCCAAAACGTCAACCGTCGATTTGGCTCCGCCGGTTCAGGACATGCCCCAGACGCCGACGCCGTCCCACATCTTACTGGTGGAAGATCACCCCGACACCGCCCGCACAATGGCTCGGCTGCTGGAGATTTCCGGGTTCAAGGTAAAAACCGCCGGGACCGTCGAGTCGGCTTTACAAGTGGCCGGCGCGGGTACCTTCGACATTATCGTCAGCGACATTGGATTGCCGGACGCGACGGGGTATGAGCTGATGGAGCAGATCCGTGACCTCTACGGAATCCCCGGCATCGCTCTGAGCGGTTATGGAATGGAAGACGACGTGCGCAAGAGCCGCGAGTCCGGCTTTGTGGAACACGTCGTCAAACCGGTGAACATCGCTCAGCTGGAGCTGGTGATTCGGCGGATCATCGCTGAATCGATCTAAGAAGCGATTGGGCTTCAGCCTTCGCTGACAGGTCGTATGCGAATTTCCGGAAGGACCTGTTTTATCGCCGAAATAGAAGCAAAACGCTTCGCATCCCGGAGAGTGGACGTACTCACCAACGGTAGGCTGCGCCAACGACGGACGCAAAAACCGTGGGCGAATGCGCCCACCCTGGGCTGATGAATGTAGAAGGGCGGTTGCAAGCCGTTATTGTCCGACGCGGTAGTGTGCTTATTTCAAGGCGCCATAGAGCAAAATCGTGGAATACGGCGACCCGACGCGCCGCGCCGGCCGGCGTGACTTACGTCCAGGGCGCGCCGGTCGGCGTGACTTATGGCCAGGCGCCACGCCACGGCGGATCTTGCGTGTGCTGCAAGATCCGGGGCGGGACAAGATGCTAAACGGTGGCATCACGCCAGCGCGAGTTGATGTTCGACCTGGGCGGCTCGCAGATGCGCCAAGGCATAGACGGCCGCTTCGCGCTCGCAGTCGCCGACGACTGTTCCATGTCGATCGTCGGTCTGGGCCGACGGATCGAGCGGTTCGCCGACCGGCGCCCATGTAGCGCGGTAACAGCCGAAAATAAGATTTTGCTTGATGGAGAGTTCAAGACCCGCGTAAGAAAATTCCCGCTGTACCGAGAGAACCGAAGGATAAGACCTGCCGTCCGGCAAGCGCTCCAAATCACCTTCTATACCGGCAACCCAACCTGTATCAAGCAAGCGCTCGACGGCGTATGTCAACTTCATCTTTTGCTCCTTCCGGCCATTCCCCCCTTAAGAACATGCAACTCTGTCGGAAGATTTAAGCCTGTCCTCGAGACAATTTCAAGAAAATACGGCCGTACCGTAAAGAATTATTGAAAGCCGCCATGGGATCATTCGGTGGATATTCATGATGCCGACCGCTGTGACTGCGCCTTCAGCAATGAAAGCAATCGCTCAAAATCGACCGGCTTTTGCATATAAACGACCTGCTGCCCGCGGAGCGTCGCTCTGACCCGAGCCTCGTCGGCGGCCGTCAGCAAAATGGGATAGATGTCTCCGGTCAGCGCGTGCAAGCGGGAGATCAGATCGAGCCCATTCATGCCCGGCAAATCGAGATCGACTAAAGCAAACGCCGGCCACGGCCCACCGCGGAAGGCGTCAAGGGCTTCTTCAGCGGAACTCACCGCCGCGGTCGAATACCCGTTCATTCTCAACAAGAGGGACAGCGCATGCCGCGTCGCTCCTTCGTCCTCTACGACGAGGATTGACGGCGTCAAAAGCGCGGCATTGTGTAAGGTAACTGGCATAAGATGGATGAAGGCAAACAACGTGCCGCTTGGCAAATTTTACCGGGTTAATGGATTGCTGCCGTCGGGCGTGTGACAGCGCGTCCGTTTTGGGCGCCGCTCTCGGCATTTCGCGCGTGACGGGTTTCTTTGAACTGGGATGGCATAAAAAACGAACTTCGCGTATCGTTAACGCATCACGCCATGACGGCTAACGGAGCGAAAAGAGGCATGGACGGACAAGCCCCACAGTCGAAAAAGAATCGCTCCATGAATTTTCGCGCGCAGCATCGGGCGCGCAATCATGAATCGGCTCATGCCAGCGCATTGGCCCAGGCGCTTGAGCCCGCCGACACATCCGAGCGGCCGCTGGTGCATCCGGGAGCGCCGGAGATCGTCGAAACCGCCGAACAGCTACAGCAATTAATCGTCAATTTGCGCGACGACGGCTCATTCGCCTATGACAGCGAGTTTATCGGCGAGCTGACGTACCATCCGCGTCTCTGTCTACTGCAGGTGGCGTCCCATCGGCGGGTGGCGCTGATCGATCCGCTGGCCGAGCTTGATTTGCTGCCGTTTTGGGAATTGCTGGCCGACCCGGCGATCGAAAAGATCGTCCACGCCGGCGAGCAGGATATCGAACCGGTCGTCCGCCACCTGCGCCGTCCCGCGGCCAACGTGCTGGACACGCAGATCTGCGCCGGGTTTATCGGACTTCCGTATCCGCTGTCGCTTTCCAAATTGGTCGCCGAGCTGACGGGGGCTCGGCTGGGCAAGGGACTGACGTTCACTCACTGGGACAATCGCCCCTTGTCGCCGGTCCAGTTGCGTTACGCCGCCGACGATGTGCGCTATCTTCCCGCCGCCGCCGCGGAACTGTTACGGCGGATGGACGCCCTGCGCCATACGGCGTGGGCGCGCGAGGAATGCGCGGCGGTGTGCAGCCCCGACCTGTACCGCTTCGATCCGCAAACGCAGTTTATGCGGGTTCGCGGCGCCACGTCGCTGCAGCCGCGAAATCTGGCGATCTTGCGCGAGCTGACCATTCTCCGTGATTCGGCCGCCCGGGAGCAGGACGTCCCGCCGCGATCGTTCCTCAAGGACGAGGTTTTGCTTGATTTGGCTCGCAATCCCGCCAAATCGCTCGATTATCTTGGCCGGGTTCGCGGGTTGCCGCGTGCGGTGGAGCACGATTACGGTAGACGGATCATCGACGCGACCAGCAAGGCATTTACATTACCGACGATCGACCTGCCGGCGCCGCGCGAGTACGAGCCGTCACCCCGTGACAAATTTCGCGTTGACGCCGTCTTCAGCGTCGCCCAGTGTCTTTGCGCCGGCTTGTCGATGGACCCGGCCCTCGTCGCCAGCCGGCAGGACGTAACCGATTTTTACCGATCGCTGACGACCGGGCCCGCTCCCGGCGAAACGCCGAAACTCCTGCAAGGCTGGCGCAAACAGGCCATCGGCGATCCTTTGATCGAGTTCCTCGACGGCAAACGCAATATCGAATTGAACTGGATCGAAGGAGCGCTCCGCGCCACGCGCTGACGCCAATCGCATCATAAAACATGGCGACGCATCGCGGTCCAATTTCGTCCGTGCTTCCGCTATCGAGCAAGGCTCGCCGTACGCGCGAGCAGCCGATCAGTTTTCTGATCGAGACGGCCCTGCACAATCCGAATTTAATCAATTTTGCCGCGGGCCTGGTCGATCCCTTGACTTTGCCGGTGGAAGAATGCGCCCGGATCACCAGCCGAATTTTTGGCGACGTGGCCCGCGGACGCTCGGCGCTGCAATATGACACGACGCTGGGTTTGCGGCCATTACGCCATAAGCTTCTCGAGCACCTGGCCGCTCTCGAATCGATGCCCGTTTCGGATTTGGGGTTCACGCCCGAGCAGGTCATTGTCACCACCGGCTCGCAGCAGGCGCTGTATCTGGTCGGCGACGCGTTGATCGATCCGGGCGATATCGTCATCGCCGCCAATCCGAGCTATTTCGTTTATAGCGGCACGCTGCAATCTCTCGGCGCCAATGTGATGACCGTGCCGATGGATGAAGACGGCATGGACGTCGAAGCCGTCGCCAAATTATTGTCCGCGCTCGATCGCGGAGGGCGGCTTTCGCGCGTGAAGCTGATTTATTGCACGAGCTATTTCGATAATCCGACCGGCTTATCCCTCTCGCCGGATCGTCGCCGACGGCTCTTGGACATCGTGCGATCGTATGATTCAAAGCAGCGGATTTTGATTCATGAAGACGCGGCGTATCGCGAGCTTCGATACGACGGACCGCCCATGCGGTCGATCAAATCGATGGACGCCGAAAATCGTCATACGATCTTGAGTCTGACCTTCAGCAAGCCCTTCGCCCCGGGATTAAAACTCGGTTACTCGGCAATGCCCGACGATCTGCTTCACGCCGTCTTGCAGCAAAAGGGCAACCATGATTTTGGATCGGCCAATCTGGCCCAGCATATCGCCCTCGAATCGCTCCGCGACGGAAGCTACGAGGAGCACGTTGAACTGCTGACCGGGAGCTATCGGCTCAAGCGCGACGCCGTTCTTGCGGCGCTGGAGCGGTCGATGCCCAAGGACGATCGGATCACGTGGACCCATCCGCACGGCGGTTTGTATGTTTGGCTGAAGCTGCCGGAAGAAATCGCCACGTCGCGCGAAGGCCAAATGTTCAAGGCGTGCGTGGATGCGGGCGTGCTGTATGTGCCGGGCGAGTATTGTTTTCAGCCGGACGAGGCGGGGAAGATTCCGGCCAATTACGTGCGACTGAGCTTCGGGCAGGTGGCGCCGGGGCAGATCGAGCCGGGGATTGAGCGGCTGGCGAAAGTCGTGGAGAAATCGCTCGTGCGGGTTTTGCATTGAATACATGAGCCGCACTCTTTTCGCTTACATCTTCAAGGACCTGTTCCGCATCTTTATGATGGCTTCGGGCGCGATGGCCGGGATCATGAGCTTTGGCGGATTATTGCGGCCCCTCACGCGCGAGGGGCTCGATGCCGGCCAGGTGGCCCGCATGCTCACCTACTTCGGCCCGGCGATGACCACCTATTCATTTCCCGTCGCGGCCCTTTTCGCGACGGCCGTCGTGTATGGACGCCTCGCGGCCGACAACGAGCTGACCGCCTGCAAAGCCGGCGGAATGAGCCTGCTTTCGTTCACGGTGGCCGGACCGGCGCTGGTGCTGGGGCTGGTGGTCGCGATCGCCAGCCTGCTGTTTTTGTGTTTCATCGTGCCGGCCTCCACGCTCAAGGTGGAGCAGGTTATCTATTCGAATCTCGCGAAGATGGTGGAAAGCCGAATCGAGCGGACGCATCGGATCGAGATGCCTCAATCGACCATTTTCGCCCAGGAGGCGCATGTGATACCGCCGGGACCCGACACGCCGCCGGGGCAGCAGCAGGTGGAGTTGATCGGCCCGGAAATCATCTCCGACGAGCGGGACCCGCATGATCGGACGCTGCACATTCCCAAGGAGTTTTATACCGCCACCCGCGCTTATGTATACATCGACCCGATGGCGGGGGGGCAGGCGATGAACGTCACGATCCGCCTGACCGGCGGATTCAAGTTTCCCCGCCGATTTCAGGGCGCCACCAACGCCGGCGTCGCCGAGACGTGGTACGGTCCGACCGAATTTCCTTCGCCCATCAAGGAAGACGTAAAATTCATGAACGTCTTTCGACTCAAGGAACTGTATGACGACCTAAGTAAAAGTCGGAAAATTCAGACGGTCGTCGGCGATTTCGTGAAGACAGGTGAGCGCCAATTTTTCGTCGCCGATTTGATGCGCGACCTGCGCGGCCCATCGCGCCAGACGGTCTTCCGCTTCGACAACGACAACAGCTATACCCTTGGCACGGATGACCCGAAGGTCGCGGTGTTTGACATGAAGGGGGAAATCATTTTTCCGTATCCCCCGGCTAAGCCGGCCGCGCTCAAGCCGGGCACGAATCCTGATTCGGTTTCGGTCGATCGTCCGGTCATCTTCCGCCAGCAAAAAAAGGGGCAGGGAACGCTGGTGGTTCGGGCCGCGTCGGTCACCGTGCATGTGCGGCCGCGCGTGGCCGATGGAATGGCTGACGTGAGCGTGGACCTGAGGGACTGCCTGCAGACGATGGAATCGGTCGGCGCCGCCGCCGAACCCGTGCGGCGGGAAAAATTCACCCAGCAGTTTTCGGTTCCCCTCGGCGAAGAGGCTCGCGAGCTGCCAAAAAAAGACATCGCCTATTTCCAGACCCCAGCCGCCAAGGATTTTGGAAACCAGGAATTGCTTGAACACGAAAAAGTGACGGTCATCAACCAGATCATCGCCGAGAGCAATGGCCGGGCAAGTTTCGCCATCAGTTGCCTGATTCTCGTCATGGCGGGGTGCGCCTTGGGAATGATGTTTCGCAGCGGCAATTTTCTGACGGCCTTCGCCGTGAGTTTTGTCCCGGCCATGATGAGCATCACCTTGATCATCGCCGGTCAGCGGACGGCCGGTAACGTCCCCACCCATTTCAACGGCCATAATAACACCCTGCAATTGGGGCTCACGCTTATTTGGGCCGGGAATGCGGTGAACTTGATCCTGGCGATTTGTTTATTGTGGAAACTGGGAAGGAGATAAGCCATGGTCGCCGGCCGTTAGTTGTCCGTGAAGAGACGGTTCTCCTCCTTACCGACAAATGATGTCCGATCACCAACGGCTCCCGGCGAATGAAGATCCTCGACCGCTACGTCATCGTCAGCTTCATCAAAAACTATTGCATCAGCTTCATGGTGCTGGTCGGGATGTACGTGGTGTTGGACATGGTGTTCAACTTCAACAACATGGTGGCGTTCCAGACCAACAGCGGCGCAATCCAAACGGTGATCGAAACGCTCCGCGATATGGGGGATTATTATTTTTATCAGTGTTTCCTGATCTTCGTGCATCTTTCCGGAATCATTCCCGTGGTCGCGGCGGCGTTCACGCTGATGCGTCTGAGCCGATTCAACGAACTGACCGCAATGCTTGCCGCCGGAATTCCGCTGTTGCGCGTGGCCATGCCGATCCTCGTGGCGGCATTGCTGTTGAATGGGCTGCTGCTGATCGATCAGGAATTGATCATCCCCAACATGATTCCCAAGCTGGTCCGAGACCACGATGAAATTCACGGGCAAACGCGGGGATGGTTCACGATCGAATTCATGCAGGACGCCGACAACGGCCTGCTTCACGCCGCCCGTTTCTGGCCGCGCCGCCGCACCGAAGCGGGGCAAACTCTGCCGATGATGGAAAAAATGGACGTCATCGAGCGCCAGCCGATCCGGAATAAACGGACCGGCGCCGTCGAAATTCTTCCCGTTGCCCATGTCTATGCCGACGCCGCGACGTGGAATCCTTCGGCGCAGGAATGGGATCTTCAAAACGGCTGGCGCGTCACCGGCCTGCGTCCCGACGAAGATCGCTCCAGGGAAATTTCCGACCCCGCCTACAAAAGCAATATCACGCCCGAAGAGATCAACCTCTATCGCAGCGGAAATTACGTCGATCTGCTCAGCACCGAACGGATCAACGAACTGCTGGACCGTCCCAAAAGCTACGGCGTGTTGAACCTGCTTCGCGTGAAACATTCGCGCTTCACGCAGCCGATCATGAACGTCATTCTGTTGATGCTGTGCATTCCGAATGTCTTGACGCGCGATACCGGGTCCTTGAAATCCGGCGCGACCAAATGCCTGATCTATATGGGGATCGCCATGGGCAGCGTCTTTCTCTCGCAGCAACTCGCCGGCAGTCCCCCGGCCTTCATGGCCGCCGATCGATGGGCCGCCCTGATGGCGTGGCTGCCCATTTTTATCTTCGGCCCGCTTTCAGTTTTCTTGCTCGAGCGCATCAAGACGTAGTGCGGCGGCGCGCCGTCACTGACAAGTGATGATAAGCAGGATTCGTGAACGCATATTTCCATCACGCTTCTGATTCCTGGCCCAATTTTTTTGTTGTAAAGAAGGAGAAATGTCACCCTTTAAGCCGAAGTAGATATGTCACCTTGACCGGCGGGAAAGAATTTTTTATTCTGCGATGCAACCCACACCCGATCCGCCGCTCCATATCGTTCCTCCATGGCCGTGACGACCTCTTTCACGCTCGTCACGTCCGCCTTGTTTCCCGCGAACCATTCGTATCCCAGCGGCATCCCGCCGCGGCTCACCACCAGCGCGATGCACACCTGCTTGCAGTCCGAACGCTTGTCACGCGAGTAACCCCGTTTTGCCTGATCGTTGCTCGCGGGCACGTTCGTCTAAATTCGGCCTTTCAATCACATGAATGCGGTTAGAACCGGACCTTGGATTCACAAATAGAATCCCCCGACCGACATTGCCACATCAATCCCACTCGATGATGAATGGATTCAACTTGCCATACCGATCGGGCATCAGGATCCAGTCGCCCCGCGCGAACGACACGTTTGTCCCCGGATCGCGATGATCGAACACCGACGGCAGCGACAACGCGCTAAACGAAACCGATTCACCGGTTTCCCATGCCGCGTGGCCGACGGTTCGCCGCAGGCCGATCCACGGCTCGCGATCGCAGTCGCGGCACAGGTTCGTCAGGAAGGCGTTTTCTTCGGGAGACGCGATGGTGACCAGATGGCCGCCGAGCGATCGACACAGGCGGCTTGCGTCTTCCCAGGTCAATTCGTGGGGCGCAAGCAGATATCGGTGGCCGTCAAAAGACGTCGCAAGGCGCCGGAGCGTCGAGACGTCGCCGTGGCGCAGGGCAAGCAGAAGCGCGGCGTCTCGTGAGTGGCGGCGGTGCTCGGGACGCTTGCTCCAAATCTCGCGAACGCGCTCGAGTTCGGCGTCGGGCAGCGAATCGCAGTCGAACCAAAAATGAGCCGGCGGATTCTCAACCAGCGGCTCCAGAGACGTGAGCGGATTATCGAAAACGCGCAGCTCCTGCAACGGCATTCCCCGCAATGGATCAAGACTTCGGATGCGGTTGGAACTGCACTTGAGGCTGTGGATGTTCATTCCGCGCAACGGCTCCAACGATTCGATTCGATTTTCGTCGCATCGCAACGAAATCAGCGGAGCACCGCGCACGGCGTCCAAACCGGCGATCTCGCAGCCGCGAATGTCCAGTTTTTCCAATGGCATCCCTTCGAGAGGATTGAGATCCCGAACGAAAGTCCGTCCGATCGACACTTGCTTGAGCGGCAAGCCGGTGAGGGGATCAAGCGAAGAAACAGACGTGCCTTCAAAGTTGATCATCGTGAGGGTCGCCATGCCGCGAAGGGGCTCGAGGCTCGTGATCGGGCAATGGTCGCAGACGAGGGCGGACAAAGGCATGCCGCGTATCGGGTCCAGATCCGAGACGCTGGTTTCCACGATATTGAGCACGCGCAGCTTGTGGCCGCGCAGCGGCTCCAGGGAAGAAATTTCGGTAAAGTTACAACGAAGATTCTGAAGCATGCTCCCGCGCAACGGTTCAAGCGAGCGGATTGGATTGTCGCTGCACTCCAGGTGCCGCAGTTCGGGGCGGACGATGTCGGCCAGGCTTTCGATGCCGAGCCCCGTTACATTGAGCCGGCCGACATCGGGCACTTGCCGGACGCAGGCCATCAGCTTTTTCGCGATATTGGGCGGCAGTCCCCCTTTGCGCAAGCGCGCGGCGGCGACCAGCCGCAACGGCAGACGCGTTTGCGAATCGGAGCGGCGAATTATTTCCAGCTTCTCCAACGCTTGATCGAATCGCCCGTCCTGCCAGATGCCCAGAACCTGCGATTCCATCAGCTGGCGGCGTAACCAGGAATGGGGGTATTCCCGGGTGAAGCGATCGACCAGCCGCCGCATCCGCGCGGCGTCCATCGGACGGATTGTGCCGGCCAGGCTGCCGGCGCGCGACAACGCGATTTCTCCGGTAGCGGAATGGGGATAATCGTCGGCGAGGTTTTCGTATTGCCGGAGGGCGGCGGCGAGATCGCCCGCTTCAACCAGCGCGTCGCCGGCGATGACGGGATTGGCCTTTTTCGGCAACGACCGGCGGTAGACCGTTATCGACCGAATGACCGTCGTGTTTGACCAGGCGCGAACGGCGACGCCGTCAAGTCCCACGCCCGTTAAAGGAACCAGTTGGGTACTGCGAATCGGCGGCTCCTTGTCTACCTGGAGCGTGAGAAGTTCACCCTGCCGTTCGAAGGTGATGGCGGCGACGCGCCCCGGTCGAATCGACGTGGATATCGCCTCGGACATGTCGGGCCAGCCGATCCGCTCGTTGCGGCTGATGAAACTCACCTGGCCCTGATACCCGCCAACCTCGGCGGAATATCCCGGCGGGCACGCGAAGCCAAAGGTCCCGCTGTTAAGGCAAATTTCAAATCCTTCCGGCTGGCTCCCGAAGGCGACATTCACCACCACCCGCACGTCCCCGCGCACGTGCACATCCTTCAGGACGCACCACTCGGCCCGTTTGCCGCGCAGTCCATCGCCGCCGCCCTTCCAGGCCGTGGTCTTGTACGGCGAAGGTTCATTGGAGCCGCCGATAAATTCCAGTCCGTCGGGCGAAGCGTTTGCCGACGTGAAGTCGTGATCGGCGACCTTGATCCAATCGCCCCACTGCGCGTAATAGTCATAAGCGGCATAGCCGGCGATCGAGAGGATGAGCGCGACGATCACCGAGCCGAACGCAAATGACTTGCGATGTTTGCGAATGCGTTTGCGAAGGCGGTAGGCCGGGCTTGGCGGCCGGGCGCTGACGGGATCGCCGGAGAGATAGCGGTGCAGATCGGCCGCGAGCGCGCCGGCGGCGGCGTAGCGGCCTTCGGGTTCGCGCTCGAGGGTGTGGCCGAGCAGGGTGGCCAGGTCGGCATCGATCTTTGGCTGAATGTCTCTGATCCGGCGCGGCTCTTCCTCGGCGATTCGCCGCAGAAGCTCGATATTGCTGCCGTTGTGATCGTGCGGGTATTGGCCGCTGAGCAAATGGAACAGCATGACGCCGAGCGTATAAACGTCGCTGCGTGTATCGACCTCGTCGACGCGCCCGGCGGCCTGTTCGGGGCTCATGAACGGCGGTGTTCCGGCGATTTCGCCGTCCAGGGATATTCGGTCCCCGCCTTGCGTGAACTTGGCCAGGCCGAAATCCAGCACGTGCGGCTGGCCTTCTTTGTCCACCAGAATGTTGGAAGGTTTGAGATCGCGATGGATCACCCCTTTCTGATGCGCGTGCTGAACCGCCGCGCAAACGCGCTCCATCAGCAGGAGCGTCTGGCGGCGAGAAAGTTGGTGCTTCTTTACGTGCTCGTCGAGCGGCAGGCCGTCGATCCACTCCATTGAATAAAAAAAGACGCCGTCGCGCACGCCGCTGTCGAACACGCGCGCGATGTGGGGGTGATCCAGACTTGCCGTCAGCTCCACTTCCCGCTCGAAACGGAGCCGGGCCCGTTCGGAGCCAAAACTTGCGGCGCTCATCAATTTCACCGCGACGGTCCGTTTTGTGGATAGCTGCACCGCCTTCCACACCACGCCCATTCCGCCCTCGCCCAGTCGTTCGCGAATGACGTAACCTTCAAGTCGCGGGAGGGCCGAGCGTTCCTCCGGATGGGATTGGAGTTGAAATTCGGACGTGCCTTCAGCGGCGGCGTTCGCCGACGTCGCGACGCTGATCGGATGCGCCCCCGGCAGTTCAGTTGAAGGCCCGCGCATCGCTCATCTCCGATTCAACCCACGCCTCAGTTGGCCGTCAACTTCTTTCTTCGGCCGCCTAAGCGTGCTGAACATTATTGTACGCCGCGCCTGAAAGCATAATTGTGAGGACCTCTATAAATGATACCGCCGCGGAATTTTGGCGTGACCAAAACTTTTTGCCCTTCCGGCGGCTGGGCCCGGCGTATAAACTCCGCCTTTAACCTTTATCATGGGAGTATACGAAACATGGCAGGGAATTACGAAATCGACCGCAAGAAGATGATCGAGCTGTTGAATGAGGACTTGGCCCGTGAATATCAGGCGATCATTGCGTATGTGAATTACAGCCAGGTGCTAAAGGGCGCGCAGTATGGGCAGATCGCGAAGGAATTGGAGAAGCACGCCGCCGAGGAATTGTCGCACGCGATCAAGATCGCCAAGCAAATCGATTATCTCGGCGGAATGCCGGGAGTGACGCCAAAGCCGGTGAAGACGTCGGAGAAGGCCGAAGACATGCTTCGGTTCGATCTGGAAAACGAGCGAGTGACGGTCGCCAATTACCGCAAACGCATCAAGCAAGCGGATGCGATGGGAGAATTCGCGCTGAGCGAGTCGCTACGAACGATCATCGTGCAGGAGCAAGATCACATGATCGATCTGGCGGATGCTCTTGGCATCGACGTTCCGGATGCGGGCGAAGCGGAATGAGTGGGCAAACTCCAAATCCCAAAATCAAAGGCCGATGAAAAGGTATCGGACGTTTCGAATTTCTGTAGCGCAGGCGTTTGGCCTTGTGTTTTAATCGTCAAACAGAGTCGAGACGGCTTGTGCTGCTGGATTTCGGAGTTTGATTCACTCTTCTCCGCAGCCGTCCTGTTTGTGTGATTGACGTCGTAAAACAGAGGCGCGATGCCTGTGCCGCGGTGATTCGGAGCGTCCATTTCGGACTTGAATTTTACGTTTTCCCCTTCTCAATCTAACAATCGCCTCTATGCCGCCGTTCCTGTGGGGAATATTGACCGGTTTGATTTGCGGTCTGGCGGTAGCCGTGATTGTGGGCGCAGGATGGTCGCGCCGATATGTCGCGCTTCAGAAGCGCGCCAGGCAGGTCGAGCGCCTTGCCGAATTGGGAACTCTCACCGGCGGACTCGCGCATGAAATCAAAAATCCGCTTTCAACCATCCAACTGAATCTTCAACTCCTTCGCGAAGACCTTCCCGAGACGTCGGGCCGGCTCATCAATCGTCTGAACACCGTGCAAAAGGAAGCGTCGCGCCTTCGGGAATACCTTGACGATTTCATGCGGTTTGCGGGGAAGATCGAGCTGTCGCGATCGCCGGTGGATGTTTACAATCTGCTGGATGAACTGGTCGATTTTTACACGCCGCAGGCGCAGCTCCAGCGCGTTCAGATTCGTATCCGGCGGGCCGATCACCCCGTGATCGCCAATCTTGACGAACGGCTCGTCAAGCAGGCCGTCCTGAACCTGATGATCAATGCCTTGCAGGCCATGCCAGAGCAGGGGGGCGAAATCATTCTTTCGATTCGCCAGGAGCCGGGGCATGTGATGATCGAGGTGACCGACACCGGCGCCGGCATCGCGCCCGAGGCGGTCGCGCGAATTTTCGACGCTTATTACTCGACAAAAAAAGGGGGCGCGGGGCTGGGCCTGGCGATTTCACGCCGCATCGCCGAAGAGCATGGCGGAACCATTTCGGTCGCCAGCGAACAGGGGAAAGGCTCGGTCTTCACGCTGGATTTTCCCGTAGTTGAAATTCCGCCGTCGCCTTGATGTCGTGAGAATCCTTAATTCTTGGCCTTGTTTCGTGACGTTGCCGACTTGCTCGCCAGCCCATAAGATCGTCCAGCGGACATGGCTGAATCCGACGTCAAAAAATCGCAGGTCCTCGTGATCGATGACGAGCAGGACCACGCCCAGGTGATGTGCGAGGCGCTCGTGCGGCTCGGTCACAAGTGCGAACTCGCGTATAGCCGCGCCGACGCGATGGCCAAGCTCGATCGGCGGCAGTATGACGTGGTCGTCACCGATCTGGTGATGGAAGGCCCGCGCGACGGGCTGGAAATATTGAAGCGCACCAAGTCGCTCGATCCGCCGCCGCCGGTGATTCTGGTGACCGCGCATGGCGACATTCCCGTCGCCGTGCAGGCGATGAATGAAGGCGCCTACAGTTTTATCGAAAAGCCGCTCGATCTGGAATATTTTCGCGCCCAGGTCAATCGCGCCGCCGAGAAGGCCGCCCTGCAACGCCAAAACCAGGAGCTGCAGCAACAGCTTGTCGATCGAACCGGGTTCGAGGGAATCGTCGGCAACAGTGCCGCGATGCAAAAAGTAATGCGCGACGCCCGGCAGGTGGCGCCAACCGACATTCCGATTTTGATCCTCGGCGAAAACGGCACCGGCAAAGAACTGATCGCCCGCGCCATTCATACCCACAGCAAGCGCCGAAAAAATCGCCTGGTGACGATGAATTGCGCCGGCTTCGCCCCCACCATCCTGGAAGACGAAATGTTCGGCCACGTTCGCGGCGCCTACACTGGCGCCAGCGGCGATCGCGAAGGCCGATTCGAGCATGCCGACCATGGCACCATTTTTCTCGACGAGATCGGCGACATGCCGCACGAGATGCAGTCCAAGCTGCTCCGCGCTTTGGAAAACGGCGAAGTGGTCCGCCTCGGGTCCAACGATCCGCTTCAGGTTGACGTGCGGGTGATCAGCGCGACCAACAAAAATCTCGACGAGATGGTGCGGGAAAAACAGTTTCGCCAGGATTTGCTCTACAGGATCAACGGCTTAACCATTCAGATTCCGCCGTTGCGCGAACGCCGGGAGGATATTCCGCTTCTCATCCATCATTTCCTGAACGCCGCCGCGCAGAAATACGCCAAGCATATCGACGGGCTCGAGCCCGAAGCGCAGCAGGTGCTGATGAGCTATTCGTGGCCCGGCAACGTCCGTCAGCTTCGCAACACGATTGAATCGTCGGTCGCGATGGCGCCGGGCCCGATGCTTGCCGTTCGGGATTTGCCCGCCGACATTCGCCCCGCCGGCGGAGAAACCATCGGCGCCATGAACAACCTCGTCGGCATCAGCATCGAACAAGCCGAGCGTGAGTTGATCAAGAACACGCTCAAGCTGACCGAGGGAAACCGCGAACAAGCCGCGAAAATCCTGGGCATCGGCGAGCGAACGCTGTATCGGAAGATCAAGGAATATGACTTATAATGTGATAGAGGAACGACTCGTGTCTTTCGTTTTCTTCTCCGTCGCGTCCCGGTGGCCGCGTCCCGGGGAGAGAATTCTTAACGATCACCCCTTCGGCATCACTTATTCCCGCGTCGCCGAGCCGCTTTGTAATCCCAGGAGTGGTCGAAATCGATTTTCCCGAACATATCGAGAATCGCAACGCGCTTTTTGGACTTGATATATTCCTCAAGCGCCGCGGTAACCGCGGCGCGTTTAGTCTTATGACCGCCCAATTTCACGGCGTCCTTAATAAGACGATCGTCAAGCGCCAGATTCGTCGCCATGCGATGACTCCATCAAACATTTTTTTCACAGAACATTGTGGAGATCAATGTTCTATTGACTTTGCCTCGGCGAAACGGTCGTATTCAGACGCGATGACCACTCCTATTCCCTTCCGCATCGGCCACGGCTACGACCTGCACCGCCTTCAACCCGGCGGGAAACTCATCCTCGGCGGAATCGAAGTCGCCGACACCCTCAGTCCCATCGCCCACAGCGACGGCGACGTCGTTCTTCATGCCCTGGTCGACGCGCTCCTCGGCGCCGTGGGATGGGGCGACATCGGCGAACTATTTCCCAACACCGACGAACGCTGGCGGAACGCCGCCAGTCGGGTGTTCGTCGAAGAAGTTTTCGGCCGTGTCCATTCAGCCGGCTATCGCGTTCTCAACTGCGACGTAACCATTCTTGCCGAACGGCCCAAGCTTAGATCCTTTAAGCCGGCCATTCGTGACGCCGTCGCATCCTTGCTTCACGTCGAGGCGGCTCAAGTGAACATCAAGGCGGGAACCAACGAAGGCTGCGACGCGATCGGAAAAGGAGAAGCGATCGCGGCGCATGCCGTCGTGCTCCTGGCGGCAGTCGCGGGTCGCCCATAGCCCGCGATTCACGATTCGGCTTGCCTGAATAGCGCTACGCCTTTTTTGTTCGCCACGCTATGATCCCCGCACGATGAGCCTTCGAGTTTACAATACGTTGAGCAAACAGAAAGAGTTGTTCGAGCCGGTCAAGCCGGGCGAAGTGGGCATGTATGTCTGCGGTCCCACGGTTTATAAGCCGCCGCATATGGGGCATATGGTCGGGCCGGTCATTTTCGATGCGGTCAAGCGGTATCTGCAATTTAAGGGGTTTAAGGTCACCTGGATCGTCAACATCACCGATGTCGACGATAAGTTGATTCATGAAGCCAGCGAGCGGAAAACGACGGTGCAGGAGATCGCCAACACCTGCACACGCGATTATCTGGAATGCCTGGCGCTGCTCGGCATCGACACGATCGATCGCTTTCCCAAGGCATCGGAGCATATCGGCGAAATCATCGCGATGATTGAAAAGCTGATCTCAAAAGCCCACGCCTACGCGTCCGACGGCAACGTCTGGTTTAACGTCGCGACCGACGCCGACTACGGCAAGCTTTCCCATCGCAGCACCGAAGAACAGGAAGCGGGCACGCGCGATCTGGAAGGGGCGGGCAAGCGGAATAACGCCGACTTCGCGTTGTGGAAGACCGCCAAGCCCGGCGAGCCGATGTGGGATTCGCCGTGGGGCAAGGGCCGGCCCGGATGGCATATCGAATGCTCGGCCATGAGCATCAAATATCTCGGCGAAACCTTCGATATTCACGGCGGCGGCCTCGATCTGCAATTTCCCCATCACGAAAACGAACTGGCACAAAGCGAAAGCGCCACCGATAAAATCTTCGCCAAATATTGGATGCACAACGGCCTCACTCGCAAAGCCACCAAACTGCCCGGCGGCCAGATTCGCTACGACAAGGAAAGCAAAAGCCTCGGCAACGTCACCGACGCCCGCGAGCTGATTACGAAGAACGGCGCCGATTTCGTGCGCTATCTGCTTTTGTGTTCGCATTACCGCTCGCCGATCGACAATAGCGAAGAGGTGATGGCGGCGGTGAAGAAAGGGCTGGCGACTTTTCGCCGACTGTTTGATCGCGTGGAGCGATTGACGGGAAAGCCGTTGGCCCCCGCGGGGGAAGACGTGGACTTCGAATTGCCGGCTATTTCGGGCACGCCCGCCGACTATGCGGGGACTGTGCTTGGCCTCAAAGCGAAATTCCTCGACGCGATGGACGACGACTTCAACACCGCCGGCGCGATCGCGGCGTTGCACGAGCTTGCCGGGGAAATCAACGGCTTCATCGAGCGCAACGGCCTTGAAAAGAGCAAGCATCCGGACTTGCTTGCCGCCGCGGTAGCCGGGGCGCGAATTTTGCAAAATCTCGGGAGAATACTCGGGCTTTTCAATCCGAAACTCGCCGGCGCCGGCGCCGGCGCAAAAGCCGACGCGCTGCCGGGCCAGCTCATGGATCTAATCATTCGGCTCCGGCAAGAGCTGCGAACATCGAAGAATTTCGCCTTGGCCGACCAGCTTCGCAAGGACCTGATCGCGATCGGAATCACGCTCGAAGACCGGGCGGACGGCACGAATTGGAAGCGGGAATGAGGGCGTCTCAAATGACATCCCAAACCCCAATGAACAAAATCTCAAATTCCAAATTCAAATTTCAAGTTTCAAATTTGAGATTTGAGAGATGAGATCATTCAAATTTCAAATCTCTCCATGCGTATCCTTGGCATAGATCCTGGCCTGCGTCTCACCGGCTACGGCATGATCGAATACAAGACGCTCCGCCCGCGTCTCATCGACGGCGGCGTCATCCGCCTCACGCTCAAGACCTCCCTTGCCGACCGGCTGGTCGAACTCGAAGCCGAACTCGACGCGCTGTTGGTCGAGCATACGCCGGATGTTTGCGCCGTCGAGCAGTTATACGCCCATTACGCCCATCCGCGCACCGCGATATTAATGGGTCACGCCCGCGGCGTAATCCTCCTGGCCGCCCGCAAACGCGGCATTCAAATTGAGCAATTTCCCGCTAATCGCGTGAAGCAAGCGGTTACAGGCCATGGGCATGCCGGCAAAGGGCAGATGCAGCGCGCGATACAATCGCAGTGGAATCTGCCGGCGCTTCCCGATCCGCCGGACGTCGCCGACGCGCTGGCCGTCGCGCTATGCTGCGGCATGCACCTTGATCGCATGCGGCGCCTACCGGAGAAGTGAACGCTTCATCTCCCAAAACGTGGTTCAGCAACCGATGGACGTTCCGCCGCGAAGGACCCTGAATAACCTTGCGCGATCATATGCGTTTTTTTGTACCCTCGCCCGGTACTGGGCTTGTCGATTAATCGATTTTCCGCGTTTTCAACCCACTTTCCGTGAGAAAACAAGGTTTGTAAGACGGAAATTGCACTAAATCGACAAGTTCTACTCCGGGAGAGGGCAGGGTGAGGGTTTCTTGAGGGGGCCGGATTTTATCTTGACCTGCGTCCTTCCAAAAACCCCTCTCTCGGATTACCGGGCGAGGGAGTAGAGGCGTAATCGCGCAAGGTCATTCTAGGCGAGCAACGGCGTGATGACGTTTCCACTCACGTCGGTGAGTCTGAAATCCCGGCCCTGGAACCGGTAGGTCAACTTCTTGTGATCCATACCCATCATTCGCAATACCGTCGCATGAAGATCGTGAACGTCGACGGCATTCTCGACGAGGTTGTAACCCAATTCGTCGGTTTTGCCGTATGAGGAGCCGGGCTTGATTCCGCCGCCGGCCATCCACATCGAGAAGCAATGCGGGTGATGATCGCGGCCGAGGAATTTGCTTCCGCCGCGGGCTTCGTTCATGGGCGTGCGGCCGAATTCGCCGCCCCAGATGACCAGGGTTTCATCGAGCAGGCCGCGCTGTTTAAGGTCTTTCACCAATGCCGCCCCGGCTTGATCGACGTCGCGGCACAGGCTGGGCAGTTTTTGGGTGAGGGAATCGCCGGGGTTGGTGCCGTGGTTGTCCCAGCCGCGGTGGTAGAGTTGGACGAACCGCACGCCGCGCTCGACGAGCCGTCGAGCGAGAAGGCAGTTATTGGCGAAACTTGGCTTGCCCGGTTTCGTGCCGTACATCTCGTGAATCGCCGGAGGTTCCTTGGCGATGTCCGTCAGGTCCGGCACGCTGAATTGCATTCTGTAAGCCATTTCGTAGGCGTTGATTCGCGTGCTGATTTCCGGATCGCCGACGTCGTCCAATTGCATTTGATTCATCGCGCGCAGCGTATCGAGGGACCGGCGGCGCTCGGCTTCGCTCATGCCGGCGGGATTGTTGAGGAACAGCACCGGCTCGCCGGAATTTCTGAATTCCGCGCCCTGGTAAACCGTGGGTAAAAATCCGGCGCTCCAGCACGATTTTCCGCCGTCGGGATGTGAATCGCCGGAGATCAGCACGACGAATCCGGGCAGGTTTTTATTTTCGCTTCCCAGGCCGTACGTCAGCCACGATCCCATGCTCGGCCGGCCCATGAGTTGGAAGCCGGTGTTCATGAAAATCTGTGCCGGGGCGTGATTGAATTGCGTCGTGTGCAGGGATCGAACGATCGCCACATCGTCGGCGATGCTCGACAGGTGCGGCAGCAGATCGGAAATTTCCTGTCCGGATTGTCCGTGTCTGGCGAAGGTTCGCGAAGTGCCGAGCAATTTTGGCCGGCCCTTGATAAAGGCAAATCGCTCGTTCTTGATCAACTCTTCGGGGCAAAGCTGCCCGCTGTATTCGACGAGCTTTGGCTTATAGTCGAATAATTCCAGTTGCGACGGCCCGCCGGCCATGAAAAGAAAAATGACGCTCTTGGCCGTCGGGGCAAAGTGGGGCGGTCGAATCGCCAGTGGATCGGCCGCAGCCACATCGACATTGCCGGCGAAGAGGTTTTCATTCAGCATCGACGCCAGCGCCGCCGCTCCGATGCCGAAACCGGCCTGTTTGAAAAAATGCCGGCGCGTGACGCCTTTGAGCGCATCGTTGGGATATTGCATTCTGTGAGCTCCACATCTGATCTTGTGTCATCAATGGGTACAGGCCACGGCTGGGAATGTTCACAAGTACAATGCGGGCGAGCGGCGCGTCGACATATCGGCCTTCACGCATTCTCTTTGAAATAATTGATCAAGCCGTTGGTCGACGAATCGTGATTGGCGATCTTTCCGGGGGTCTTCAGCTGGGGCAAAATCGCCTTGGCCAACTGTTTGCCAAGCTCAACGCCCCATTGATCAAAGCTGTTGATGTTCCAGATGACGCCCTGCGTAAAGATTTTGTGCTCGTACATCGCGATCAACATTCCCAGCGTACGCGGCGTCAGCTTCCTGAACAAAATGGAATTCGTCGGACGGTTTCCCGGAAAGGTTTTTTGCGGGATCAGTTTTTCCAGATCAGCCGGGGCAAGCGTCGAGCCGGTCAATTCCGCTCGCACTTCGTCGGCTGTTTTGCCTTTCATCAGCGCCTCGGTCTGCGCGAAAAAATTCGACAGCAATATCGGATGATGTTCGCCGAGCGGATTGTGCGTTTCGATCGGCGCCAGGAAATCGCATGGAATGAGCTTGGTCCCCTGATGAATCAGTTGATAGAAAGCGTGTTGGCCGTTCGTGCCCGGCTCGCCCCAGAGGATCGGGCCGGTTTGGTAATCGCAGGGTTGGCCGTCGCGCTGCATCGATTTGCCGTTGGATTCCATGTCCCCTTGCTGAAAATAAGCCGAAAATCGATGCAGATATTGGTCGTAAGGCAATATCGCTTCGGTCTGCGCGTCGAAAAAATCGTTGTACCAGATCCCAATCAGCGCAAGAATCACCGGCAGGTTTTCCTCGAACGGCGTCTGGATGAAATGCTCATCCATCAAGTGCCCGCCCATGAGCAATTCCGCGAAATGCTCGAACCCGATCGAAACGCAAATCGATAATCCGATCGCCGACCAGAGCGAATAGCGCCCGCCGACCCAATCCCAGAATTCAAACATATTGGCGGCGTCGATGCCGAATTTTTCCACTTCGGCGACGTTGGTCGACAGCGCCACGAAATGCTTCGCGATCGCCTTTTCATCAATGGCCGTTTCCAGGAACCAATCGCGGGCGCTGTGGGCGTTGGTGATCGTTTCCTGTGTCGTAAACGTCTTGGACGCAACGATAAACAGCGTGGTCCGCGGATCAAGCGCGCGCACCGTTTCGGCGATGTGCGTTCCATCGACGTTCGATACGAAATGAACGTGCAGATCACGCTTCGAGTACGGCTTGAGCGCCTCGGTCACCATGACCGGACCAAGATCCGAACCACCGATGCCGATGTTCACCACGTCGGTAATGCGCTGCCCCGTGTACCCCTTCCACGAGCCGTCGCGAATGGCCTCGCTGAACTCTTTCATGTGAGCCAACACGCGATTCACCTCCGGCATCACGTCGGCGCCATCGACGAAGATCGGCCGGTTGGATCGATTGCGCAGGGCCACATGCAGCACCGCGCGCCCTTCGCTGGTGTTGATCTTTTCGCCGGAAAACATTTTACCGGCATGTCCGTGGACATCGGCGGATTTGGCGAGATCGAGCAACAGCCGGAACGTATCGCCGGTGATGCGGTTCTTTGAATAATCCAGAAGGATGTCCTGATATCGCGCGGAAAACGTCTCAAACCGCTTGGGGTCCTCGGCGAACAGATCGCGCATTTGCAATCGCGAAACTTGGCCGTGATGTTCCTCTAACGCTTTCCATGCGGGCGAACCGGTGACGTTGGACATTGCTCGAACTCCTTGTTTTGAAGGCCAATGGATAATCCCATCGGCCGGCGACTGCAACGCCTGCCGCCGATTTCCTTGATGTATGGCGTGGCTTCGTCGATGATTCGACGGCGATGTACATACCTGAAAATTTCATTCGATTCATTCTGCTCGCCACGCTTGTTCTTGCCGATTCGCGGACGCAGGCCGGCGATTGGCCGCAATTTCTTGGCCCGACGCGCAACGGCGTGTACGCCGGCGGCGATCTGTCCGCGAAATGGCCCGAGCTGGGCCCGCCGATCGTTTGGAAAAAAGACGTCGGCCAGGGATTCGCGGGCCCGGTGGCGGCGGGAGGGAAGCTGATTTTATTCCACCGCGTGGATGACAAGGAGCGCGTCGAGGCGATGGAAGCCGCCACCGGCAAGACCCTGTGGATTTCGGATTACCCGACGAATTATCAGGATGATTTTGGATTCGACGAAGGCCCGCGCGCCACGCCGGCCATCGCCGACGGAAATGTCTACACGTTTGGGGCGGCGGGAATGCTTTCCTGCTGGGATTTGCAGGCGGGGAAAAAAGTCTGGCAAGTGGACACGAGCAAGGAATTTAATTCGCCCAAGGGATATTTTGGCAGGGCTTGTTCGCCCCTGGTCGAGAAAAATGCGGTGATTATCAATATCGGCGCGGAAGGGGCGGGAATCGTCGCGTTCGATAAGGAGACCGGCAAAACCTTGTGGAAGGCGACCGATGACGCCGCCGGCTATTCGTCGCCCACGGCGGCAACGATCCACGGGAAACGCTATATCCTCACCTTCACGCGCGCCGGCCTGAAGGCGCTCGATCCCCAGACGGGAAAGATCTATTTCCAATACCATTTTCGATCCAGGATGGACGCCAGCGTCAATGCGGCGACGCCATTGGTTTTCGACGACGATATCTTTCTCTCCGCCAGCTACGGCACTGGCGCCGTTCTCTTGCAGTTCGACGAAAAGACGCCGAAGAAAATCTGGGCAGGCGATCAGATCATGTCCAATCATTACGCCACTTGCGTGCAGGCGAATGGTTTTCTATTTGGTTTTGACGGCCGGCAGGAGCAAGGCCCAAATTTTCGTTGCGTGGAATTGAAAACCGGCAAGGTTCGTTGGAGCGAAGACCATTTCGGCGCCGGCGCCGTTTTGCTGGCCGACGGAAGATTGCTCATCCTCACCGAAAAGGGCGAGTTAGTCATGGCGGCGGCGTCGCCGGACGCGTTCACGGTGATATCGCGGGCGCAGATTCTTCCGTTTGACTCGCGCGCCTATCCGGCGATCGCCGACGGATTGTTTTTTGCACGGAGCAAAGACAAGCTCGTTTGCGTCGATCTCCGCGCCGCCAAGGCCGGCAAGTGATTCGCCGTAAACGCAATGGCGGTTGGCCGCTATCACAATGGGGCGAATAACAGGAGCAAGATTGATGTCTCGTTCAGTCAACAATCGCAGGTTTGCCAAGTGTGTGCTCGGGGCGTCGATGCTCCTTGGTTCGATGACGACCGCCAAGGCCGCGGTCGGAGATTGGCCGCAATGGCGCGGTCCCAACCGCGACGACATCTCCAAAGAGACCGGCCTGCTGAAAGACTGGCCCGAAAACGGCCCCGCCCTCGCGTGGGAAATCAAAGACATCGGCGGCGGGTTTTCAAGCGTTTCGGTCGTCGGAGGAAAAATCTACACGATGGGCTCCTTCGCCAACGCCCCGGTCGCGGGGGAGAAAAAGGAAGAGCCAAAAGCCGAAAGTAACGCCCCCGGGAAAAAGAAACGACGTCCGCCCGTCAATGAAACCACCGCGATTCTCGCGCTGGACGGCTCGGGCAAAATCTTGTGGAAGACCAACGTCGGCCCCACCGGCGACGGCGGCGGATATCCCGGCCCGCGCTGCACGCCGACCATCGACGAAGGTCATCTTTATGCCACCAGCGACAAGGGCGATCTGGTCTGCCTCGACGCCGAGAACGGCAAGGAAATCTGGCGGGTGAATTTTCAGAAAGACCTGGGCGGCCAGATGATGTCCGGCTGGGGCTATGCCGAGTCGCCCACGATCGACGGCGCCAATGTCATCTGCTCGCCCGGCGGAAAGGAAGGCACGCTGGCCGCTCTCGATAAGAAAACCGGCAAAGTCGTCTGGCGGAGCAAGGACTTCACCGACCGCGCCAGCTACGCCTCGCTTGTTCCCGCCGAGATCGGGGGCGCGCGGCAATACGTCGTCCTGACCGACGCCAGCGTCGCCGGCATATCGACCAGCGGCGCGCTGCTTTGGAAAGCGGCCCGCAAGGGAGCGACGGCCGTCATCCCCACGCCGATCGTGAAAGACAACCTTGTTTTTGTCACCAGCGGATACGGGATCGGCTGCAACTTGATGAAAGTCGAAGGGTCGAGCACCGCCCTCACCGCCGAGCAAACCTATGCGAATACCGACATGAAGGTGCATCACGGCGGCGTCATCTGCCTCGGCGACTACGTCTACGGCTCCAGCGATCCGGGCATCCTCACGTGCATGTCGATCAAAGACGGGAAAGTCGTCTGGAAAGACCGAAGCGTCGGGAAAGGGTCGCTGGCGTACGCGGACGGCCGGCTCTATCTGAGGGCCGAGGGCTCGGGAAATGTCGCGCTCGTCGAGGCCTCGCCCGATGGCTACAAGGAGCATGGCCAATTAAAGCAGCCCGACCGCAGCCGCAAGTCCGCGTGGCCGCATCCGGTGATCGCGGGCGGAAAGTTGTATATCCGCGATCAGGAAGTGCTTCTTTGCTATGACATCAAGGCGAAGTAAAAATCAGCCTTGAGCGACCGCGCTCCTGAGAACCGAAGATCCGCCGCCGCAAAAAAACGCGGCCCGGAATAGCCGTCGGCTTTGACGATCCGCATCGATTTTCCTCTCGCATTTCGGCTCTTCGTTTTCTCTGTAGTTCCGGGCGGAGGGGCGACCGCAAATTGCACGGATGAGCGGGGATAATACAGAAGAAATTATTTGATCTGCCTTAGCCGCGATCGTCCGCGAAATCTGCGTCATTGACGCGGTGGCTTGCGTGGTCGTTCAAGTCTTCTTTCTTGCGATTGATCCCAGCCATCGTTTTTCCGCCTCGACTTACGGCGGCGCTTGCTCGGATGAGCCGGATAATGCGGAAGAGTTGAACTTGATTCGCCCGAGAGGAAGCCGGCACGATTCGGGCCGGAAGAATCCGAAGACAAAACGCCGAGGGCCACGAAGGGAGTTTTCTTCCGCTTCGTGGCCCAATGCGAATGTGGCTCCCCGTCGGGATGTTTCTAATCCGACGTCGTGCTGACCGAGTGAATGCTCGGCATCAGACTCGGCGGAATGATCTGAGCCGCGATCGAGTTATTGACGTTGGCCGGATCGACGGCCTCAAGATCGGTGGGGTTTTCGAGCAACTTCATGTTTAAAGCCGGCTCGATGGTGACGGTCCCGCGAACGCCGACGAACTGGCCGAGCATGGTCGCGTATTTCGTGTCGTGGGCGCGAAGGTAGGCCACCGTCCGGCCAGTCGCGGGGTCGGTTAGACGATAGAGCGTGCCGTCGCCGCGTTGAATGCTCGAGGCGCGGAGCGTGCCGACGGCGGTAAACATCGTGATTTGCTTTTCCTTGATCCGCTGTTGAATCTCCTCGCGCTCGGCGACCAGCGCCTTTTGCCGCTCGGCGGCCTGCGCCTGCGAGTCGCGCAGGGCGAGAAACTCCGTCTTGGCGTCGGCGCGAAGCTTTAGCGTGGTCACGCGGATTTCGGCGATCTTGCGGTTGGATCCCGTCAGCGAATCCTGCTTTAACAATTCCTGATAACCGGCCAACAACGTATCGATCGGCTGGTCGGTGATCGGCCTTTCATTGGCCTCCTTGAAGTCGGCCTCGAGCTTGTTGTAAGCCGTCATGGTCTCCGAAGGCTGCGTGGAAGGGATGGCCGCCTCGGGGACGGGAGTGGACGTCGTCAGGGGCCCGGCGCCAATGGCGGTGTGCTCATTGGCCGCGGCGAGCTTGTCGGCCGCGGGAGCGGACGGAGTCTCGCCCTTGGCGGTCAGTTCGGCGGGCGTCGGCAGCGCCTTCAACGGATCGACCATTCCTTCATTCACATACAGAAAGCTGCCGGTCGGCGGCTTGATCTTCCAGTATTCGTCCTGATCGCCGACGATCTCGACGTCCTGGCCCTCTTCGATCTTGCCCATCGGCGCCGTCTTCAATTGGTTGAGCGAACTGCCGACCTTTGCGAAGACCTCGTGGGCCGCCCGGCCGACTTTGCCGTCGCCGCGCTGGTTGACGTATGCCTTGGGAACGTAGGCGAAACTTCCTTCCGGCGGAAGAATCTTCAGCCATTTGTATTTCATCCCGACCACCGTGACGTTCTGCCCTTTTTCGAGCTTCATGGTGGGGTAGGCGTCTTCGCGCGGCGCGCTGCGGACGAAGACGCTGGGGGCGTTGATCACGCCGATGAAGTTGTGCTTCGCCGTCTCCACGTCCTGCGCCCCGGCAGCGTCCTGAGCGCGTGCGAGTGGCGTGAAAGTCGAGACGGAAAGACCGACAGAAACAGCGGCGATGAAAAGAGATCGGCGAGTGGCCATAACAGCACCTCCCTGTGCGACCACGAAAGGAAATCCATCGCGGCGGCATGCCGCGCCTTTGGGTCGTTTGGTTATTGGAATCCACCGGCGGAACTACTCGGAAAACCCATTCTTTTTCCGTCAGTACCTGAGGCCGGCCTACGCAATTTAATACCAGAATTTAGAACGATGTAAAGAAAGAAGCGCGAAAATTGCGCTCAAAGCGCAAAAAATCGCCGTGAAACACGAACAAAATAGTTATCAACAGGGCCGTCAGCGGCCGCGGGCGTCTCGCACGGCGGCGAAGGCTTTTTCCGCGGCCGCGATGGTCTTCTCGATATGCCCGTCGGTATGGGCGAGGCCGACGAACATCGCCTCATATTGCGAAGGCGCAAGGTAAACGCCGTTGTCGAGCATGGCGTGGAAGAACGTCGCGTACGCCTGCGTATCGCCCGCGGTCGCCTCGGCGAAATTGGTGACGTTGTCGGCGTGGTTCTTTATGAAGAACGGCGTGAGCATCGAGCCGACGCGGTTGACGGCGATCGGAACGTCGCTGGCCTGGGCGGCGTTGATCAGGCCCTCGGCCAACGCGGCGCTGCGCCGTTCGAGCGCTTCGTACGCGAGTGGCTCCTGCATGATTTCCAGGGTCGCCAATCCGCCGGCCATGGCGAGCGGATTGCCGCTGAGGGTGCCGGCTTGATACACGCTGCCCGACGGGCTGATCAGCTCCATCACTTTTTTTGATCCGCCGTACGCGGCGCACGGAAGCCCGCCGCCGATCACTTTTCCGAGACAGGTGAGATCGGGACGGATGTCGTAGCGGACTTGCGCTCCTCCCCACGCGACGCGGAAGCCGGTCATCACTTCGTCAAAGAGCAGCAGGGCGCCGTGGCGATCGCATAGTTCGCGAAGGCCCTGCAAATATCCGTCGCCGGGGGGGACGACGCCCATGTTTCCCGCGACCGGTTCGACGATGAAGCACGCGACGGCGTCGCCGTGCTTTTCAAAAAGCGCCTTGGCGCCG
This sequence comes from Tepidisphaeraceae bacterium, assembly GCA_035551995.1. Lineage (GTDB taxonomy): Bacteria > Planctomycetota > Phycisphaerae > Tepidisphaerales > Tepidisphaeraceae > RYN-428. The sequence continues at coordinate 15,828 of DASZME010000017.1, read as the reverse complement.
GGGAGGTCGTTGTAATGAACCAGCAGGGTATTTTCGGCCACGGATCGCGGAATGCCGGGACTGCTCGGGGCGCCGAGCGTGAGGGCGCCGCTGCCGGCCTGTACAAGGAGGCCGTCGATGTGGCCATGATAGCAGCCGATGCACTTGACGATCAGATCGCGCTTCGTGGCCGCGCGGGCGAGGCGGATCGCGCTCATGGCGGCTTCGGTTCCGCTGTTGACGAAGCGAACCATTTCAACGGCCGGCAGGGCCGAGACGATCACTTGCGCCAATTGCGTTTCGGCTTCGGTCGGCGCTCCGAAACTGGTGCCGCGGCCGATCGCTTTCGAGAGGGCCGCGACCACCCGCTCATTGGCGTGGCCCGCGATCATCGGGCCGTAGCTGGCGACATAGTCGATGTAGGCGTTCGCGTCGATATCGTCAATGACGCATCCTTCCGCCTGGCGGATGAACAGGGGGGTTCCCCCCACGGCCTTAAAGGCGCGCACCGGCGAGCTGACTCCGCCGGGCATATATTGCTGCGACTTCAAAAACGCAGCCTGTGAATTCGCGGTGGATCGTTCGGTGAGTTCGGCCATCGGTAAATCTCAAGTCGAAGTTGAAAAACGGCGCGATCGCATTCGATACGCGTCGCGTCGGGCGCAAGAATCTCGTTCATGGAGCGATCGATTTCATCCTGAAGTATGTTTCTTCAGGAACGCGATCGTCTGCGGCCATGCCGACTCGGCGGCTTTGAGGTTGGCGCCGTTCTGGCCATCCTGCGCTCGGAGAAATCCGTGGCCGGCTCCCTCGAACACATGCGGCGTGTAGGCCTTGTCCAATTTTTTCATCTCAGCCGTCGTAGGTTCGACCGTACTCGTGACGCGGGCGTCATTGCCGCCGTAAAGACCAAGCACCGGCGCCTTGATCTTCGCCATTTCATCGGCAGACGGGGGCGTTCCGTAATAGACGACGGCGGCATTGAGTTCCGGCTGACTGACGGCATAGGCGAAACTTTGTCCGCCGCCCCAGCAAAAGCCCACGGTCGCCGATTTTTCGCTGGCGGCGGGGAGCTTCAGCCCATACTCGCGCACCGCGTTCAGGTCCGCCGTCACCTCAGGCGCCTTGAGGCCGCGAATGGCTTTGATGACGTCGTCCCGGCCGCCGTAGGAATCGGTCCCGCCGCCATCTTTCCCATGCCCGCTGAGAAGATCGGGCGCGATGGCGATGAATCCGTCGGCCGCCAACTGGTCGGCCACCGAACGAATCCAATCCGTCTGGCCGAAAATTTCGTGGATGACGATCACCACCGGCGCTTTATCCTTGCGCTCGGGATAAACAATGTATGATTTCAAAGGCGTCTTGCTCGCGGGCACCCCAATATCGAGCCACTCTCCATGTCGCGGCGACTTATCGAGCGTTGCCTTGGCTTCCTTCTCGCCCGGCGGCAAGGAACCGGATTCCGCGGCGAAAACGAGCGGCTGAGCGAACATCACCATCAGGAGCGACGGCGCCAACGCGGATATTTTCATTGCGTTCCTTTCGTGCGATTCAGGTACGGCCAATCACGAGTCCCATTCAAACAGCGGGCTCCGCGGGTTGCATCGTAGCGTGAACAAGAGTAATTGGGAGGGGCGATTTGCGATAGAAAGGCCGGCGCCGAATTATGATCCTCCGGCGGCGATCTCTTTTGGCCCGTTCATGGAGGATTTGACGTTGCGCCCGAAAAAAACGCGGCGTTGCGCGCCGATCGCCAATGCGAATTCTCTATACTGAGCGGTGGGCCAGGACAAGAACGGTTAATGCGATACCGAGGACTGCGTGCATACGGATCAGCCAATCAGCGTCTACGACCTCTGCGGATTGGATCGGCTGCAACGCGGCTTGCGTCTGGACCCGCGCCGCGTCCGGACGTTGCGAAACGACTTGCTGAAGAAATTCATTGACGCCGACTCGGCCCTCCGCGGCTTTCCCGCCGCCCTGCGCGTGGCGCCGCAAGCCTTGCGACCATTCGATCGGTTTGACTCTTCGACCGACGGCGCCACCAAATTGCTTTTCCGTACGTCCGATGGCCTGCTGATCGAATCGGTGATTCTTCGGCTGGCCACCGGCCGCACGACTTTGTGCGTTTCCAGCCAGGTCGGGTGCGCCGCCGCATGCGAGTTTTGCGCCACCGGAAAAATGGGTCTGTCCCGAAATCTCTCGACCGACGAAATCCTTGACCAACTTCTCCTGGCGGGCCGAATAGTGACCGCCGAAAAAAGAACGATTCGCAATATCGTTTTCATGGGCATGGGCGAACCGTTCCATAACGAGAAAAATCTCTTTCAGGCGTTGGACGCGCTGATATCGCCGAAACTGTTTCACCATTCGCCAAAAAAAATTCTGGTTTCGACCGTCGGGATCGCCGACGCGATGTTGCGATGTGCCGAGCGGTTCCCGGCCGTCAATCTCGCGATCAGCCTGCACAGCGTGCGGCAACCTGTTCGAGAGCGACTGATTCCGTTGGCCAAAAAATATTCGCTCGATCAACTCCGCGGCACGATCGCGGAAATCAATCGCGCGTTCGGCGCCAGGGTCATGATCGAATACCTCATGCTGGCCGGCGTGAACGATTCGACGGAGGACGCGGGCGAATTAATCGGCTGGCTCCGCGGGCTCAACGTCCACGTAAACCTGATTCCGTTTAATGCGATCGGCGACGCCGATCAACTGGTCGGCAGCGATCGCGCGACGCGCCAGACATTTGCCGATACACTGAAGGCCGCGGGTTTCAAAACCACCCTGCGCTTCTCGCTCGGCAATGACATCGCGGCGGCGTGCGGGCAGCTTGTAACGGCGACGATGTCGTCGCGGATTGCAAAGACAAGGCAACCGTGACGGGGAACCGCCGACTAAAGCCGAGACCGGCTACGCGCCTCTGCTGTTTTTCCTCTCTCATTCGCTGGCTTACGCGTTTTCCGGAAGGCGCCGATCATTGCCGCGAGTCATAGCGATCGAGATCCGAATCATCGCGCAGGTCATTCAGCAGATCGACAAAATCGGCGTCGTCGAGTTCAAACCAATCCGGAATCGCCGCCGCCGAGCAGCCGCGTCGCTCGGCAAGCGCGACCACGATTCGCCGGCGGAGTTCCGGATCGAGAATTTCGCGAATGCGCACCATCGCCGTAAGTCATCCCTTCAGCGTGAGCTTCATAAAATTCCGAATGCGCTGACGATCGCCGGGCGAAAGGGCGCCCTGCACCGATACTTTAAGAACGCCCTGGCCAGCCCAGTTGCCGATCACGCGCACGGTTGCGGACGGGGCGACGTCGCGAAGCAGAAAATCGACGATTCGCCCCCGCTGTCCACGCGGCAATCGTCCGTGAAAACGGACCTTTCCGCGGCGCACCGTGATGCGAAAATCATCTTTGTTGTGCCATGCGTGAAAACCCAGCCAACCCAGCGACGCGACACCCAACGCCGCCATCAGGCTACCATACCACGGCGAATTCCCCTGATCGTTTGACAGCGCGATGAATAGAGCGATGGAAGTATGGATCAGGGGCCAGGGCATCGGCGGGAACGCTCCAAAGTCGGTTTTCGTCTTACGACGGAAACTTTAATTTTTTTATTTTTTTTAGCTCATTTCGTATTGAACGATCGTGATGCACATCTATAGTCCGGTTTGTTATCGCCTGTCAAAGGGTGATCCGCCAGCCTTGGTCGTTTGCGTTCGTTGGTGACTTTGAGGGGTCGTCACACGGGCGCGCCAGAAACGGCCTTGCGGGTAACTGGCGGCAATCTGTTGATACAAGTTGTACGAATTACGGCGGTTACGTATACCGCCGACACTATCGGCGTTTCGTTGGCCTGGAGACTGCGTAATGCTCAAAAGGTTTGTTGGAACGTCGGGACGCTTGTCCCGCGGACGACGTCAGAACACTCTCGAGCAGCCCGGCCGGCGCAAGATCGCCCGAGCGGCGGCGGCCATCGCGGTGGAAAAACTGGAAGATCGCCGGATGCTCTCCACGACGTGGTTTGTGGCCACCTCGGGATCGGACGACAACGCCGGCAACCAGGCCAACCCCTTCAAGACTATTCAAGCCGCCGCCGACGTGGCCCAGGCGGGAGATCATGTCGAGATTCGCGGCGGCGTCTACGACGAAACCGTCACGCCCAAAAATTCCGGCTCCGCCGCCAATCCGATCGTCTACGAAGCCTACAACGGAGAAGCCGTCACCGTCAGCGGCGCCAGCCCGTTGACCAACTGGACCCTCGACACCGGCGATATCTACGAATCGCAACTCTCCACCAATCTCGGCGAAGGAAATAATCAGCTCTTTGTCAACGGCCAGTACGTCAACGAAGCCCGCTTCCCGGCTTCGACCAATCTCTCCAAGCCGAACCTCGAGCATGCCTCGAGCGTGACGGTCGGCAAAAATTCGGCGACGATTCATGATCCTTCATTGAGCCAGTCCTCCGGCTATTGGGTCGGCGCGGTCATTCATATTCTGCCCGGGCAGGCGTGGACCGCGCAGACGGGAACCGTTACCAGTTCGTCGCCGGGACAAATTACGTTCAGCTATACGCCAGGGAATTCATACGAGCTGCCGACCAAAGGCAACGGCTTTTACCTCACCGGAACGCTCAAGGCGCTCACTGCCCCCGGCGAGTTTTATGCCGACTCCAGCGGCAAAGTCTATCTCTGGACGCCGTCCGGCAATAATCCCAACTCCGACAGCGTGGCCGCCAAAAAGCGCGCCGACGCGTTCAACCTCAACGGGGTATCGCATATCACGGTGCAAAACATCGCGATCGTCGCAGCGACGGTCTCGACGAACGGCTCGTCGTCATCCATCGTCCTCAATCATCTGAACGTCGATTACCCAAGCCAGTTCCTGAGCCTCCCGAGGGGGTGGTCGGTGCCGACCAATAGCGGCGTGCTGCTCAACGGCTCCGACGACCTGCTGGAAAACAGCGTGATCGCGGACAGTCCCGGCGACGGCGTATACATCGACGGCGCCGGCTCGCGGGTCACGAACAACATCATCCACGACGTCGACACCAGCGCCGGCGACGCCGCCGCCATTCGCGACGTCGCTTCCAACGTCGAGATCGACCATAACACGATCTACAACACCGGCCGCGACGGCATCAAGCACGACGGCCAAAAGCTCCAAATCCTCTACAACAAGCTCTATGACATCGGCCTTCAAACCACCGAAGCCGGCGCCATCTACAGCGTGCGAACCAACGGCGGCGGGACGGTGATCGCCTACAACAACATCACCGACATGCACAGCGGCGGATATGGCCAAACCGCGCTGTTTCTTGACGACTACTCCGACGATTACGTCATCCACGACAATATCGTCTCGAACGTCGACATCGCGCTGAAGCTCAATTACATCAGCGAGAACAACAACGTCTATAACAACACGCTCGACGGAACGCAGGAGACGCTTTACAGCAACTACAAGGGCGACTGGAACGGCACGAAGCTCACGAACAATATTTTTCTCAGTTCCGCCCGGATCGGTTCGGGCGCGACCGCCACCGGCAATGTCACGACCATGGGCGTTTCGGGAAAAGGCGCCGCCAGCGCCGCCACCGGCTCGAGCGGCACGGTAGGAACCGGCACGTCCGCCGGCGGCGTCATCCCGCCAAGCGACGGCGGAGACCCACCCGTAACGACACCGCCGGTCACGACGCCACCAGTCACCACACCGCCGGTTACGACACCACCAGTAACCACACCGCCGGTTACGACGCCACCAGTGACCACGCCACCGGTGACGACGCCACCGGTGACGACGCCGCCGGTGACGACGCCACCAGTGACCACGCCGCCGGTGACGACGCCGCCCGATACGACGCCACCGGTGACATCGACGCCGCCGCCTGACGTCCCGGCGCCGGCGGTTATTTACGGGCCGGCCGTTCCCGCTTCGTATTCACCCCCCACATCGGCGTCGCCGTCGTTGGCCGCGCTCACCTCGGCCGTTCAGGTGGATCGGGCCGCGGTGGTTGGGGACATCTCCCAGCGCCAGGCGACGATGAAGCAACTGCATGTCACGTTAAAGAGCGATAAGGCGGCTTACTTTTCCGCTCGCAAGCAGTTCTCAGCGACGCATCGCGCCGCCGCCCGGGCGCAGAAAAATCCGCAAGCCCCGCAGCCGCAACCCCCGCTGACGGAAATGCAAGCGGAGATCGCTGCGCTGTTGCAGCAGGTTCAGGCCGACCGGACTTCTTTGAAGGAACATCGCAAGTCCGATTTCACCGGCATCGGCGCGGCCAAGAAGATTTTCGCCAAGGCCATGCAAGGCATGCGAGCCGCTCGGCGAACCGGAAAATAAGCGGGGTTCGGCGCCGTTTGCGGCGCTCGTCCAAAGACGGTCTCACGATCTTCGGCGCCGGCGAGATCCGTTAATCGATAGTCGCGACCGGATCGGCCGAACGTGCGACGTTCGTGGCCGAGCGCGTGCAATATCGTTGAGAGAAGATCGTAAACGTGCGCCTTGATTCCCGCCCCACAGCGGTTCACGCATTGTCGTAGCGAGCGCCGGTCGCGGAACATCCGCCATCAAAACCCCGCACCGCGGCCAATCACCGTTCTTCCATGGCGCCGCTTTGACACGGCGCGGCCAAGGATGAAGGTTCACATCGTCGGGGCCTGTTCGTTCGACCGAACAGTCATCGTCCCATTCCGAAAAATTTGTCTTCTCCGAGAAGCACGTTGTTGTATCGCAGCAGCGTTCCCTTGGACCGTTCCAAACGGGCGATGGCGACTTCGTAACTGGCCACGGCAAGCGCCTCTTCGCGCTCGGCGTCGGCCAACCGCTCCTGCGCGTCCAAAACCAACTGCACGAAAGTCGGCGTCAGCGCTTCGCCATTTTCGCGGCGCTGCTCCAGGGCCCCCAATTGGTCGGCCTGGGCGAAACGCGCCTGCCGACGAGCGCTGATTTCATTCCAGCTGGTCTTTACCTCGCGAACGGCGGTCGTCACGTCCAGCGTCACCTGATCGACCAGATTTCGATACTGCTCGATCGCCTGCAAACGCTGAAGCTCCGCCCGGCGAACAATCGCGCGGGCCTCGCGATTGCCGATCGGCATCTCCAGCGCGATGCCCATCGACCACCCGACGTGGCCGTCTTTTTCAAACTCGGCGTGGAAGGTCCTGCCCTCGTTGGTTTCCAATGCCTCCAAGGTAATCGAAGTCGTCAGATCGACCTTCGGAAGAAGATTGTTCTGCGCGACCTTCAGCGCGATAAAAGCATCATCGATACGCAGCTGCTGCTGGCCCAGCTCCAGACGATTTGACAACGCCGTGTCGACCTGATCTTTGACCGAAAATTCGATTTTCTGCTCAACCGGCACGTCGAACGGCATGATGACCGCCTCGCCGGCAACGGGGAATTCCGGGTCGTTCATGCGCTTCTTGATGTCATCGGAAATGTCCCGCAGCCGGGCGCGGGCCCTCACCAGCACCGCCTCGCGAGATCGAATGGAAGCCTGGGCCTGCGAGGTCTGCACGCGCGAGACGGCGCCGCCGAGAATCGACTGGTCGAATAGAATCCGCGCCGTCGAACGGGTCTGGCGAAGCAGCCCGTCCTGAATCAACACTTCCTGCTCGGCTTCCTGGGCCTGCCAGTAATCCTTTTCGATTTCCGCGATGTTTTCTTCCAGCGTCTTGCGGAAATCCAGGATGCTCACCCGGGTATCGTTGCGGGCGATGGTGATGCGGGCCTGGTTGATTTCAAAACCGCCGTTGCGAAACAACGGCTGAGTAATTTGCAGCTTGAGCTGGTTGTCCCAGTACGGGTTGAGCGAAAACCGCTGCGGCAAAAGATAGTTGTACTGAAATTGATAACTCAGCGACACCTCGCCGCCGCTGGGCAAAAGCTGTTTAACGCCCGGCTCGAAGGTGTAAACTTCGCCGCGTTCGACGTTCAGGATTTCGGTCGTGATCTGGCCCGCGGCGTTGGGAATCGGATTTTCAATCGCCTGCCCGGCAAATGGAACATCCTGATGATCGTACTTGGCGTTGGTGAAGAAAGTGGGGTCGAAGCGCGCCTCGGCTTCCAGCACGCGCGTCTTGGCGATGGCGGGATCAAAACCGGAAACTCTCACTTCGGCGGAATTGATGACCGAGCGCTGAATGATGTCCTGAAGGGTCATCCGAACGACAAGGTCTTCGGTGATGGAGCGGCCGGTCGTGGATTGATTGGATCTGCGCAAGCGCGTGTGGCGCCCGATGACGCCGCGCGGCGTCTCGTATTCGTTTTGATCGGTGGCGCCGCTCGGCTGGGTGGCCAGATCGACGAGCGTCGTCGGGAGATTGAACATGGGCGTGTCGGGATAGTCCTTGCTGGCGGCGCGCTCCTGTTTTTGGACGGCCATGGGGTCGAAGGAGGGCGGATCGCTGATGCCGCAGCCGATCAGGCCGAAGCCCGCCACCGCCATCGTGAGAACCGCAAGAGTGGAAGCCCGCGCGCCTTGGTGCATGATGAAAACTCCATCCGTCCTAGAAATTCAAACGGCCGTGACGGGCCGGGATTATAGGGAAGTGTGAAACAGATGCCACAGTCCCACGATTGCAAGGGTCAGCAGCATGACGCCGCCCAGTCCATCCGCCGCCGCCAGATACCAGTTTCGACGCCGCCGCCCCAGAAATCCGAGGAACCCGGAAAAGGCGATGACCCAGCCGAGCGTTCCAATAAAAACGCCAGCGCAAATCATCGGCAGATCGTACCTGGAATCTTGCGTTAACGCTCCCTGCGTCGGGAGTTCCACAAACCAGAACACGAGCGTGATCGGGTTTAACAGTGTCATGAAGAGGCCCGTCGCATACGCTCCCGCCGCCGATCCGATCGGCCTTCCGCCCGAAAGCGGATCGGATTTCAGATGCCCCGGCGCCGATCGCAGCGCCTGCACGCCCAAATACACAAGAAACAAGAATCCGGCAAGGGCAATCGGCGTTTTCGCCGCGGAATGGACGACCCATTGGCCCAGGCTTACGCTGCTCAAAAGGGCATATGTGACATCAACCGTCACGGCGCCGCATCCGAGGGCGAATCCCGCCCGGAATCCGCCGAGCAACGTCCGGCGGGCCATCTCGACATTCACCGGCCCGATGGGCGCCGCCGCGCCCAGTCCAAGTGTTAACCCGGCGGCGAACATGTCGAGAACAACGTGCCGAATGGGGAGTATTCATAACCGCTGGGCGGTCGAGAGTGAAGCCGCCGAGATTCTCTAAACAAAAGAAAAATATCCCGGCGCCAAACGCGGCCCCGCGACGGATCGAAAATGCCCTTTGCCCCGGCCCCATGTTTTTGTAAGATAACATCCATGCCGCCATCTCCTGATAAATCGGCGACGCCAGCGGTGCTCGACAAGGCGCTTCCTTCGTCCAATGCATTTGAGTTCATTCATGAAGGTCTGGACTACACCGTTCGCCGCATGCACGGCTCGGAAAGTTCCGACAGCAAAGTTTGCCGTCACGTCAGCGGTCAGGATTTATGCGAGGGATTGCGCGATTTGGCGCTGACCAAATGGGGTCGGCTTGCCCGCACCGTTCTTCTTCGGTGGGATATCACCTGCACGCTCGATTTCGGCCGGATCGTTTATTCGATGATCGACATGGGCCTGATGCAAAAGCAGGACGACGACTCACTTGACGATTTCAAAAACGTGTATGATTTCGCCGCGGCGCTGGAGTCCGATTACCGTATTCCGAGCAATTCATGAGCAAAATCAGGGACGCCGGCGCGAAAGCCGACTTGGCGAATGACGACTTGGCCGCGGTCGTCGGCGATACGGCGCAGGAGTTTCCGCCGCCGCTCAAACCACGCCGGGGATTGTTCGTGGTGTTCGCGATCCTGCTCGTTTTGTTATTTGTCGGGATGCTGACGATGTATTTCACGACGGTTTATCCGAACCGTCATAAGCCGCAGCCTGTGGAAACGGATCAGTCGGCCGAGCATCCGGCGAAAAACTAAATCGGTCTCGAGCGGTTGTCAGTTCGAGGTGGGGGCCAATCGCTTGTCGGGTTCATCGGCGTCGCGTTGGGGCGGGGAGGATCGTTTTTTGAAGGCGCCTTTCAGATCGAATCCATACGCGAATCCGGCAAGTATCAATTCCCCCGACGTCGCCCAGATTCGCAGCATCACGCTGAGAAAAGCCAGAAACCCCAGCAGCACTTTCGGATCGTCAAACCTTTCCCTCACGAGTCTCGGCGCCGCGAAGCGCATGGCGTTCATGAAGACCAACTCGCGCACCCCAATTCCCCCCGGCGCCCATACCGCCAGGAAACCGGCGCACCACGCCAATGAGTACGCGCCGGCCACCACCCACCACTTGGTGAACTGCAATCCCAGCGACGGCGCCGTCACCAGCCAAATCGCCATGCTCTGCCAGATCAATCCAAGAATGGCCCACAGGAGCAAACCCGCCAGCGAGGCAAAGCCAAGTTGCCGCGTGATCGGCGATTTGCCCGCCTTTTTCAGAATGCGGTTCATCACTCCGTAAAAGCCCCTGGGATGAAGCAGAAGCAGGAGGATGGGGACAAGCGCCATCGCGCAGAACATCCATCCGCGGGCGACGCCGTGCAGGTGTTTGGTTCCGTTCCACAGCAGACATGTGATGGCGACCAGCACATTGGCCAGGAGGAAAATCACCAGTTCGAGCACCTGGCTCGCCGAGCAGAGTCCGCCGCTGACACCGTAGGGCTTAGCCAGGTAAGCCCGGCCAACGACCTGCCAGATGACGCCCGGCAGATAGCGGGCCAATTCACTCGTGGACCAGATCCGTATCGTGGGCGCAATCGGCAGCCGATGCCCCAACCCCCGCAGGATATACCACCAGGAGAGGGCGCGAAAGATAAAAAGAAACGCCGCGAAGACGATGGACGCCAGCAGCAGGCGCGTCCAGCTGATCTGGTAAACGTGGTTCTTAAAGTGATCCCAATTGGCGACGATCGGCTTGGCGATCCACACGAAAATAGCGATCGTGATCGCATACGCGATCAGTCGGCGAATCCACGCGCGAGCACCATTCGTTAACGCCATTGTCCGTACAGGATAAGTTGTCCGTTGTCAGTTGTCAGTTGTCAGTTGCCAGTGAATTCGGAAACGAGGTTCTGGCCGCTGGTTTTTCGTCGTTAATGAATCGCGACTGACAATGTAACGAATCTTTGGCCTGCGTTCACTGACAACTAACAACTAACAACTGACAACTGACAACTGACAACTGGCAACTCATTTCCCTTTCCACTTCTCGCCTTGTATCCGATACAGTGTCCGGATGCACGCCGACATTGACCGCATCCTGATTTCGCGCGAGCGGATCGCCCAGCGCGTCGCGGAGCTGGCTGACCGGATCGTGGCCGACCATGCGACCCTTGGCGAAGGCGCCGAGATCACCATCGTTCCGATTCTCACCGGCGCCATGATCTTCTGCGGCGACTTGATCCGCCAGATGCCGATCGCCATGAAAATCGGCCTGATGACCGTCAGCGGCTACCCCGGCGCCAGCGTGGCCAGCCAGGGCGCGCAGGTCATTCAGCGGCAGCTTGCGAACGTGAAGGATCGCCACGTGCTGGTGATCGACGACATTCTGGACAGCGGCAACACGATGCGTTTGGTTGTCCCCATGCTGCATGAATTGGGCGCATCGAGCGTTCGGACATGCGTCCTTCTCAAAAAAGACCGGCCTGCCGCGAAGGATGTTGCGATCGACTACGTCGGGTTTGAAATCCCGGATGAATTTGTGGTGGGGTATGGGTTGGATTATGACGACTACTATCGGAATTTGCCGGAAATCGTGACGTTGCAGCGGAGGGTGTTTAGTTCCTGACGGGTAGTAGTTACGGCAATAATTTCGCAGCCCTTTCAGGTCAGCCGGCTAAGTAACCGTAGCGGCCGAAGCTTTCACACTTGTGAGAACAGATACTTGCTCAGCCGCGAAGGCAACTCGCAGCCGCAACAAGAAGAATTCGACGCTTAAAATCGCGGCTGCCAAGGCGATTATCGATTTGACGCCGAGGCGTACCGCTACTTTTCGACCCTCAGTCCATCGAATTAGCATTTCCATCTTTCATTTCCCCAACCCGCGGATGAACCCGCGGCGCAAAATGCATAGCGCTCTATTGCGCCAACGGATCCTCCGGATAGCGCATTTTTAACAGCTTCATCAACTCCGCGCTATGCCCCGGACCAGATGTTTCCATCAGCTTCGCCGCCTTGAACAAAAGCTGCGGCGAATAGGATGATCCGGGCACGGCCGTCGCAAATGCCTCGGCGACTTTGGCGGCGGATTGGGGGACGCCGCGGAGTTCCATCAGCTTGACCTTCAGCACCACGCTATATCCTTCGAGAAAATCGGCGGGAAATTGGTCCTGCCATTGGTCCCAGCGCTGCTCGCCGGTCTCCCAGTCTTTCTGCTCGATGTAATATTCGATCGTACGAGCAAGGGCGCCGCTCTTGGCGGCCGCGCGGCCGGGCTGCTCATTGACGGGGATCGATTCGAGAATCTTTCGCCCCTCGGCTGCGCGCTGGTTCAGCACGAGCGCGTCGGCGTAGATGCGAGCGAGGCCAGAATTCGCCGCGGCGCCATAGGGCGTCAGCACCTTCACCGCCCTGGCGAAGTCGGGCGATTGCCATAACAGCAATTTGGCATACGCCGCCGCCGCGCGCGGTTCAAGGTCGGATGCCGAGACGACCTGTTCCCATAGCTTGAGCGCGCTCGCCGAATCGCCTTTGGCCACCGTCGCATCCGATGCGCCCTGTAGAGCGGCGAAGGCCTGGTCGGCGTTCGGATGCTTCGACAGACTCGCGAGCCGATCGGCGCATTGCAGCATCCATCGTGTCTGTCCCGCCCGCTCGTGCAGCCATGTGGCGCGCGGCAGCCAATCCTCCGGCATCTTCGCCACGCTATAGTTCCCGACGATCTTCGATTGCACGCTTGGCTCGTCGCCCGCCGGCTTGTCTATATGAGCCCAATCGCGCGACACCGCCAGCTTATTCGTCTGCGAATCACTCGTGGCGCCGACGCGAACGGTGAGCGTCACCGGATAAACGCCGTCGGTCAGATAGACATGATCGGCGTCCTGTGCCGTGGAAGTTTGTCCGTCGCCGAAATTCCACTCGAAGCTGGCCTTGGCGGAAAATTTCGGTTCGCGTGCGGCAAAAACATAGCGATGCGAATAGGCTTCGGCGTAATAACATTCGCCACCGTATTGAATCGTGACATCGGCGACGAGCGGCTTGTGCGTCTCATCCATCGGCCCGGCCGTCCCGCGGGAAAATATTCCGAACGAGCCGCGCGGAATCGGCTCAAAACCCTTTGTGTCCGGCCGCATCCACGCCACCGTGAATCGTCCCTCGCTCCCGGCGTTGACGTGATAAAACAGGAATTGATGCCTGCCGCGAGTGAGATTGATTTTCGCCTGTTGGCTCACGTCGGCCGGCCCGGGCTTGACGTAAAGGACTTTTTTTCCGTCGATATACAGGGCGCCTCGATTCTCCACAAAGGCCGCGAAGGTGTAATTGCCGTCGAGCGGCGCAAACAGGGAGCCGGTGATCCTGGAGATGGTGCGGTTTTGCTGGCCGAACGGATTGATGCCGTAGAAAGGCGAGTCGATCATCGTACGCCCGATGAGCGGGCCGGCTTTCGCCCAGGCTTGCTCGATCTGCTCGGATGTATCGACAGGCGTCCCCTTCCATTCGTGCATGTCCAACAACAGTCCGGCGTCGATCTTCACCGTTTCATACGCCGGCTTATTGGGAGACGGATTGGCGGCGCCGAAGTATACGAAATATTTTTTCACGCCCTTGGCGAGCGAAAAAATAATGCTCGTCCGGTCGCCCGGCCCCACCATCAACACCTTCGCGGCCACTTGCCGCCCATCGTCCATCGCGACCCGCACGTCGGCGCCGTCGGGCAGGAGATGACCCGCCGTGTAGAATTCGACGTAACAGATTTCCGATCCACTCGCGTGCTCGGCGTCCCACGTCACGTCGATCGCCCGGCGAAATGAAGCGTCAAACCACCCCGTCGCGCCGCGGGCGGCCGAAACACTGCAGAAAACGATCGCGAAAAGAACCAAGACGACAACCCGATGCAGTTCCCGCCCCAAAGGCCATTCCGCTTGCGCGGTGGGTTCCCCGGCATCCACTCCGCTACTGGAGCGCGACTGAAAACATCGATCAAAGCGCGGCGCGTTTCCTCGCGGCGACTGGTCTCTGGCGACTCGCGACTGATTCCACATAATTATTCTCACCAAATGAACTCCGACACCAGACCGATTCTACCCAAGGCGATCCTCTTCGACATGGACGGCACCCTCACCGAACCGTTGCTCGACTTCCCCGCCATCAAAGCCGAGATGGGCATCGGATCGCGACCCATTCTCGAAGCCCTCGCCGAGATGAACGAGGAAGCCCGGCGCCGCGCTCAAATCGTGCTTCACCGTCACGAACAGGAAGCCGCCGCCCGATCGACGCTCAATCCCGGCTGCCGGGAGCTGCTCGACGCCTTGACGGCGCGCGGTGTTCTCACCGCGCTGATCACGCGCAACAGCTATATTAGCGTACGGACCGTTCTCCTTCGTCATGCGTTGACTTTTGAAGTTCTGGTCACGCGTGACGACGCGCCGCCCAAACCTGATCCGCAACCGCTGCTGCTGGCATGCCGCCGGCTTGGCGTTGGATGTGACGAGGTCTGGATGGTCGGCGACGGCCAGTATGACATCGAAGCCGGACTTGCCGCCGGGATTCGGACCGTCTGGTTGAGCCATCATCGGCAAAAGCCTTTCGACGCGGCGCCATGGCGGGAGGTTTGCGATCTGCCTGAGCTGGCCAAATTTCTTTTGTTCGATCAGTCAGCGGATCGACGCCATGTGATATAAAATATCGATGATTGTCTTAGAATGTTTCTCAGGCTGCGGCAGCGTTTGTGCGTCTAGGCGCGGGAATGCTACGGCAGTCGAGAAACACTCGGGAAAGGGAACCTATGAAACGCGCCAGCCGGATTTATGGGCCGTTCATCGTCATCTTCATGTTCGTCGCCTGCGCCGCGGTCCGCGCCCAGACGCCGGTGGCTTTGATTAACCCGGTGTCGGTGCAGCCTGAACTGCCCGCCGACGCGAAAGTCGATCAGGTTCTTGACGCGCTGGACGTGCGTGGAAAGACGATGAAAGAGTTCACCGCCAAAGTCAGTCTTACCGAAGGGGACATTAATTTCGGCGATCTTAAAACATCCATCGGCCGGGTCTGGTTCCAAAAGAAAGGGGACGACGACGGGCGCATCCGTGTCACCTTCGACAAGCGCAAAGTCGGCGAATACTTTCGCGACGAAAAGGTCGAATACCTGCTCGACAACGGCTTGCTGATTGACCGCAACTACAAAAAAACCAATGAAGACCGCAGGCAGGTGATTAAGCCGGGGGAGAAGATCAATTTGCTCAAACTGGGCGAAGGTCCTTTCCCGCTGCCCATTGGCCAGGACAAAGCGGACGTGCATAGAGAGTTTGACGTTCAGCTCATTGCGCCGACCAGGGATGAAGACAAGGACTTAACCGGGACCATACACCTGCGGCTAACGCCCAAGCCCGGGACGCGGTTTGCCCGGCGGTTTTCCGCGATCGATATTTGGGTGGACCGCACGACCAGGTTCCCCGCGCAAATCGTGACGGTGGCGCCGGATCAATCGGACCAGAAGACGACGAAATTCACCGACGTTCAAATTAACCCGGCGGGGGGGCTGAAGGATTCGGATTTCACGCTGCCGCCAATCGATGAGAAAACATGGGGAATCCATACCGAAAAATTTCATGACTGATGCGGCGGCGCAGAGATCGCAAAGGTGCGG
>DASZME010000016.1:0-5167 GCA_035551995.1 Tepidisphaeraceae bacterium | reverse complement strand
GGCAAGTTCGTCCGTCTCAGCCGTCGGCAATTCTTCCGGCTCAAGTGGGGTTAGTTCGTCCGTCTCAGCCGTCAGCAATTCTTCCGGCTCAAGTGGGGTTAGTTCGTCCGTCTCAGCCGTCAGCAATTCTTCCGACTCAAGCGGGGTAAGTTCGTCTGTCTCAGCCGTCAGCAATTCTTCCGACTCGAGCGGGGCACGTTCGTCCGTCTCGGCCGTCAGCAATTCTTCCGGCTCAAGCGGGGCACGTTCGTCCGTCTCGGCCGTCAATAATTCTTCCGACTCGAGCGGGGCAAGTTCGTCCGTTTCGGCCGTCAATAATTCTTCCGACTCGAGTGGGGCAAGTTCGTCCGTTTCGGCCGTCAGCAATTCTTCCGGCTCAAGCGGGGCAAGTTCATCCGTCTCGGCCGTCAGCAATTCTTCCGGCTCAAGCGGGGCAAGATCATCCAACTCCGCCGCCAGAACCTCGTCTAAGTCGAAGGGCGCCGGTTCTTCCACCTCGGCCGGGCGTTCGACGAATTCAATCGGCGCAAGTTCATCCGACTCCTCCACGACCGCCGCCGGTTCGGCTTCCGTGATTTCTTCCTCGCCCACCGCGGTAAGCGAATCTGCTTCGGCCGCCGGCTGCGGCTCTTCGCCAACCGCCGCGGCCTCCTCGGCTCCTTCGGCGACTGGCGCTTCCTCATCGAGCGGCTCATATTCATCGGCTTCTTGCGGCGTCTCCGCGACGCCTTCCACTTCGTCCTCGGCTACTTCCGCGATCGCCGCCTCCTCTTCAAACGGCTCATATTCGTCCGTCTCCGGCGGCAATTCCTCGACGCCGACGGCTTGCTCCGCGACCACGGTTTCCTCGGCCTGATCTTGCGGATACTCAACGATCCGGCGCGGGCCGACGGGCAAAACGCTGGTGTAAAAACTCGTCGCGAAATAGCCGTGCTGCTGCTGATAGGGGAAGTTAATCAGGTCGCAAAAATCGGCGATGATCTGCTGCGCGCCTGGATCGTTTCGCTCGGCCGCCTGCACGGCTTGCTGGTGCTGACGGTCGCGGAAGCGCATGAGTTGAACGTATCGTCCGGAGGAGCCGGGGCTCCAGCTGGGGCCGACTTGCTCGAAAACCTCGAATTGGTCGCATCCGATTCGGTTGAGCGCCTGGCGAAATCGGCGAATCAGCCGGGCATGATCGGCTCGGCGTTCGGCGGGGACAATGTAACTATTGGTTTGAAGCAGCATGAAGCATTTTCCATCCGCGCCTGATTTCAGCCCGATGGCGCCAAAGAGAGTCGGTCCTCCACCATCGGACGAACTGGCTCCCCAGTTACAGGACCAGCCGCCTTAACTCACGAGAACGCCTGGTAGCGTTTCCGATCGTGGTCTCTCTTTTCCTAGTATATAACCGGAAAGCCGGTACGACACCGAAAATCAACCCAACGTCCGATTAACCACGTCGCGAACCTGCGCGATCTTTGCGTCGGCCGTCGCGCGATCGGGCGCTTCGGCGATTATTCTCATAATCGGCTCGGTATTGCTGGGGCGTGCGTGAACCCAGGCATTTTCCCAGTCGATGCGAATGCCGTCCTGCGCGTCGATCCGCTCATGGGCAAAATGCTTTTTGATCGCTTCGACCGCGCGATCCGCATCGTCGCGCTTGCAGTCAAACTTGGTCTTCACGATTTCGTAACGAGGAATTTCCGCCACGAGTTGACCGATCGATTTACGCGTGGCCGCCATCAGTTGCAGAACATAGGCGATGCCGACCAGGCTGTCGCGGCCGGGGACGACGCGCGGATCGATCACGCCGCCGTTTCCTTCGCCGCCGATCGAGGCGTTGTTGCGCAACATGCAATCGACGACGCTGGCTTCTCCGACCGGCGTGCGGATCACCCGCCCGCCATGAGCGGCGGCGATGTCGTCCAGCATGCGGCTGCTGGAAAGATTCGCCACCGCGACGGCGCCGGCCTTGCGCGACATGATCCACTGGGCGCCAAGGACCAGCGAATATTCTTCGCCGATATAGTTCCCGTTTTCGTCGACGATGGCCAGTCGATCCGCGTCCGGATCCTGCGCGAAGCCGACCGCGGCCTTTTGTCGGCGAACTTCGTCGCATAAGGCGACCAGATTTTTCGCCGTCGGTTCGGGCTCGTGCGGAAACTGACCGTCCGGCGTCGCGTTCATGTGCACGACCTGGCAGCCAAGACGGCTCAACAACATCGCCGTCACCACGCTTCCGGCGCCATTGACGCTGTCGAGAACCACTTTCACCCGCTTGCTCGAAATGCCCAGAACATCGACGTGTTCGAGCACTTTTTGAATATGCAGCGCGTGCGTCTGGCCGTTTTTTCTCGGCGAAACCAGATCGCTGACCCGCGCATAGGCGGATCGCGAATCGTGATACATCGCGATAATGGCCGCAGCGTCGGCCGGGGGAGGAGCGACGGCGTTTCGATTCAACAGCTTCAGGCCGTTCCACTCGATCGGATTGTGCGAAGCGGTGATGACCATGCCGGCGTCGGCGCTCAAATGGCGCACCATCATCGCCACGCCCGGCGTGGTGACGATATCGAGATCGATCACCTCCATTCCGCTGGCGGTAAGCACCGCGACTGCCGCGTCGCGCACCCATGTGCCGCTGGGTCGCGAATCGCGGCCGAGGGCGACGCAGAAATGTTTTCCGTTGGCGGGTTTGGACGTCTCTTTAAGCCACGCGGCAAAGGCGCTGGCCATGCGTGTGACGACCAGCGGGGTGAGCGTTCCGCCGATGGTTCCGCGCATTCCGGAGACGCCGATCATGAGTGCTTCCATGCTTTCGGTTTCCATTCTCTTAGAGCATTTCTCATGTTGGCGAAGCGACCTTGCGTCGCGAAAAACGCCCCGCAAGCGGGCCGCTAAACGCGGAAACGCGCGATCGATCTGACGACTGCTCTAGGTCATCGGACAGTCGCCCCGGTCTCCTTGGTGCGGATTTACAAGTCCGCGTGAGAAGTTGCGCGTTCCATTATTGGTTTGCCGGGAATTGTCGCAAGGCATATAGTCCGGGCGATGATTCGCATGCCCTTCACGGTTTTCCGCCGCCGGTGTTGAACGATGCTTTTGGCTTCGTGTCGGGTTTCTTCGAATCCTCTCTCGCTCAAGAAAAACATGGACCGCAGCGATCTAAATCAGCGTTTGCCGGAGATGGTGGAAAAGCTCGTCGCCAGCGCGTTGGCCGAGCCGAGCATGCAGCATTTGAACCGGGTGCTGTTGCCGAATCGCGACGCGATCATCGAGTGCGTCAAGGACCTGCGGCAACTGGTTTTCCCCGGGTATTTCGGCCAGCCGGGCCTTTCACGCGAGAATATCGCCGATCGCATGGGCGCACTGGTCGGCGAACTGACCGAAAAACTCTACGAGCAAGTCCGCTGCTGCATCCGCTACCGCGATCAGCTGCCGGGCGCGGAAGCGACCGGCGACGCGTGCGAGCCGTGCGACAGCGAGGCGGCCCAGATCGTGCTGAATTTTCTGAATCGGATGCCGGCGATTCGGGATATGATTTCGCAGGATCTCATCGCCCATTTTGACGGCGACCCCGCCGCCCAAAGCCCCGACGAAACCATCTTCTGCTACCCTGGCTTGTTCGCGATCATGGTGCAACGCCTGGCACACGAATTTCATAAGATGAACGTCCCGATGCTTCCCCGCATCATGACCGAATACGCCCACAGCGTCACCGGCATCGACATTCATCCCGGCGCCAAGCTGGGCCAACGGCTGTTCATCGACCACGGAACCGGCGTGGTCATCGGGGAAACAACCGAAATCGGCGACAACGTGAAGATCTATCAGGGCGTTACCCTCGGCGCCCTTGCGCCGGCGTTCGGCCAGCGTCTACGGGGCCATAAACGGCATCCAACCATCGAAGACGACGTCACGATTTACGCCGGCGCCACCATCCTCGGCGGCGATACGCGCATCGGCAAAGGGGCGTTGATCGGCGGCAACGTGTTTATCACCACCAGCGTGCCGCCCCTTAACCAGGTAAGCACCGAGCCTCCAAAGCTCAAATATCGCGACCGGCGACCCAAAAACGCCAAAGGCGCCGAGTTTCTCGATTTTCAAATCTGATCGCGACGTTGCGACAACGCCACCTCCGGCCGTTGCGAAAAAACATCATCCCGCCTCGTCGGACCTTCCTTCGCTTCGTCCATGCAACATGGCGCAGCGGCGTTGGAGCGGAAGAAACGTCGTCCGATAACGATCGGCTTCCCCTGTACCAGTATCATGCGCCCGGATCGGCCCGCGATTTCAGCGGCATCACGCGATTTCAAGCGACGCAGGCGGATTGGATCCCGCTCCGCGTGGCGCCCGGTTTTCTAATGGTTCGATGTGAGCCGATTTATAATTATTTTTGCGTGCGTGGCGATAACGGGTTGTGCTTCGGCGAGGCAGCAACAAGCTCGAACGGACGCCGAGCGACTCAACGAACGCCATTACGAACCCGCGGCCGCGTCGGCCCTCGCGTTCGACAGCCCGGCGGCGCCGCCGTATGAATTGCTCGGCCTCGACCGCGACGCCCGCGTGGCCGGCGCGTCCGTGGGATATCAGGATGCGATCACCGAATACTTCACGTCCGCGACGGTCGACCATCAATCGGACGATCCGTTCATGAGCAGCTACGATCGGTGGACCGTCAGCGAGAAAGTCGGCGTGCGGTATCGTTAAGCACACCGTCGCGTTTCGGGACCGCGTTCGTTTTTGCCTGAACCCCGGCCGGGTGGGCGCAATTTGCCGGCGGCTGAGCGCCACCGGGACGCCGCCGGTTTCGCGGCGGAATAGCCGTCGCGCAGGGGTCGCCGCATTCGCAAGCCGCCGGTGGGGATCATTCAAAGAATCTAATCCTAAAAAATAGAATGAATGGATGATTTCTGGCCCGTTTCACGGTCTGAGCTTGGCCGAAATTCTAATGCGTTGACTTCGGTTGTCCGAATTTCCGTTGACAGGACCGAAAAGCGAGTTAGATTAGAGAAAGTCCGCGTCTTATCATGGCGTCGGTGGAGTTTCAATCGGCGGAAACATTTGCTCTCCCGGCCTTGATAGACGATCATTATTCGGTGCGGAGGTTATCTACATTTAGATTCAAATGTGCGGGCGGTGTTCGCCGGCGCAACGCGTCTTTGCCGCGAGTCGAGGTTCATGC
>DASZME010000015.1:0-101938 GCA_035551995.1 Tepidisphaeraceae bacterium | reverse complement strand
ACGATGCGACCCCGTTTCGCTGCCCCGCTGCCCCCAAATCGACCTATCACTTTTTCACCGAGTCACCCGTCACCCTTTCACCCTGTCATCTTTCACCGACTCACGCTTTCACCCTGTCACCTGCACCCTGTCCCACGCCCTGTCCCTTTTTTCACCTTTCACTCCACCACCCTTCACCCCTCAATCACTCCCCATCCCACGGCGTGGCGCCATGCTTGTTTTTGATGAAGTTCACCACGCGAAGTTTCCATTCGGCGAATTTATCCGCGTCCCGGTGCGCGCGTAATTTCGCGATCGCTTCTTCATTCCCCGCGTCCGGCGTTTCGTCGTCGGTATAGCCCATGTCTTCGGTCAGGCGTTTTTCCGTCAAGGTCATATCCGCTTCCAGTTTTTGCTTTTCGCTCTTGAGAATTTTCTGAAAATCGCCGGCGGGCTGCTGCCTGATCTCGAGGTCCTTTTGCCGCATCTGCTTTTTTAAGTCGATTCGATGCAGGCAAAGCTGCTTGATCCGTTTCCACCACAAGCGATCGGCCGCCTGATCGATGAAACCGACGATCTCTTTCTCGTGAAGACCGGGGTGCTGATGTTTGTAGTCGTCGTATTTGAGGATCGCCAGCGGATAGTTCGGCGAATATTGGAGATTCACAACCTCGTCCCACGTTTCATCGGCCACCGGCTCAGGGGCGCCGGCCGGGGCAGACTTGGAAGGCGATTCGGCGCCAGACGGGTCAGGCGTCGGCGGCGCGGGGGCCGGAGCCGCGCTTTGCGCGGGAGCCGCCGGCGCAGCGGGAGCCGCCGGCGCGGGTGCGGGCGGCGCGGCGGGTCGCCCTTTGGGCTTGCCGTTGATCCCGTCGTCAAAAATACTCTTTGGCGTCGGGCCGCCTTGATCCGGCATGACTTGGGTTTCAACCGGCGCCGGCGGGGGAGGCGGCGCCGGGCGATTCATGACTTGATAGGCGTACCATCCCGTGCCGCCGATGATCGCGATGCAGAGGATGATGCCGAGCATCATGCCTCCTTCGGAGGTTCGCTTGGCGGGCTTCTTTCGACGGCGCCCGGTTGTGGTCGCGAACGAATCGCCCGGCTGATCAAAGCCCGCGAAAGGATCTTCCTCCGCTTCCACCGGATTTCCCCACTGATCGACGGCCGCCTCGTACCGCGGCTGAGCGATCGGAGCGGGCGCCATCGGAGGGGCCGAATAATACCCGCCGTTCTGCGCCTCCGGTCGGCGAGGCTGAGCGATCGGCTCCGGCGCCGCCGTCGTGGGCGACGCGCCGCCGAGCGCCGGATGACCGGCATGCCCTTGAGCCGCGGCGGCGGGGTCGATTTCGATCGTGGCGGGATTCGCGTCGGACCCAAGGACAATCGAGTCGCCGATCGACAATGGCGCCGCACCGGAAATCGGCCGGCCATTCAGGAACGTCGCGCCGCCGCTCGTGTCCTGAAGCACCCATTGGCCCTCATGCACAAACAGCGCGCAGTGCCCACTGGCCACGGTCACCGAGGGGATCTTAACGTCGGCGTCTTTGGCCCGGCCAACAATCAAAGGCTCATCGACCGAGCGCTCGGGCAACTCGACCAATCGCTCTCCCAACGCATGCCGAAGTCGAACCTGGAGACCCATGAAGTATAATCCTCGTTGAAACCCCTTCATTTAGTATAGCGTTGTGAACTCGAAACTCGAAATCAATGATAAATAAGTTCTTGGTTTTGGCGACTTCGGAGTTTTTTTCCGTTGGTATGGCATTCCCGCGTTTAACCGTGACGCGAAGCCGAACCGGAGCGTTTTGTCGTATTTTGCTGATCCGCGGCGATCTGGAGCAGAAATCGTTCGACGTTGGTCGCAAACGCGCCCACGCCGGACTTGGACTGGCGATCGACGGCAATGAGCAGGTCCAGCGCCCGCGCGACGCCGGCTTCGCCCATGGCGGCTACGGTCTTCATAAAATCGCCTTGGCTTTCGCGCGGATAAATTCGCAAAATCGAGCAGATAGCGGCGTCGCTGGTTCCCTGGCGTTTCATCGCCAGCGCCTTGCGGACGGTTTCGAGCCACATTCCCAGCCAGGTGACGGCGCGAAACTCCGCCGACGAATCGGTTTGAATCAACTGCCGCCAACGGCGCAGCGCCTCGGCGGGGCGGCCGGACGCGATCTCGTTGGTCATGTCCCACATCTGGCGCTCGCGTTGAAACGTCACAGTGTGGGCGATCAACTCCGCGTCCACCTTTCCGCCGTCGGACATTAGCGCCAGCTTGGCCAGTTCCGTGTCGATGCGGCCCATTTCCCCGCCGAGCAAATCCGCGAGCATCGCCGCCGCGTCCGGCGTTAACGTGACGTGGTGCGCGGATTTACCCTGCCGCAGGATCCATTGCGGCAACTCGCGATCCGACGGCGGCTCGCAACTCTCAATCCGGCCCGCTTTCGCGATCATTTTGTGGATGCGGTGATTTTTCGGCAGCGAAGTCAGACGCAGGATAAGCGTCGCGCTGTTGGACGGCTTGGCGGCGTAGTCTTCAAGCTGCGAGCGGCAGCGGGTGAGAAACTCGTCGCCATTGCGGACGACGACCGCCTTTGCGCCGCCGAACATGGCGAAGCTGCGGAGATCGTCGAGCACGTCGGCGAGCTCGGCTTTCTCGCCGTCGAAATCGCTGCGCTGCGCATCGGGCGGCAAGAGGGCCAAAACTTCCGCCAGCTTCTGCAACTGCAAAAAGGGCTCGGAACCCACCAGCGCGTAGATCGGTTTTGCTGAGGCTGCCTGTGACATAGCGGCTGTCTATTCTTTCCGAAGGAACTTTGCAGTCAACACTTCCGTTGTCGAAGGAATAAGCTACACTTTATCGGGCTGGCCAGCCGATTCTAAATTCGGTATCGCTCCGGGCAATTGGGTTCATGGGAGAATTTTTATGACGAATCCGTACGCGCCCTTTTGCGAGGACTTTTACGTCAACATGCGGCTTGGATCGCAGTTGACGTTCCCGCACAATCGCGAAACAGTATTGCATCTTTTCGAGCGCGTGCAGAAGGTTTATCCAGCCATGACGCGCTTCCGGAAAACAGACGGCGGCGAATACAATCTCGAAGAAGACCGCGGCAGTCATTCCTATCGCTGGGCAAGCCTCGAATCTAAGCGCCTCAGCAGCGGGCACGTGAATGCCGCCACCATCGAGGAGTCGCTTCAGATTCATAAGCTCGTTCTCGAGATGGCGCCGTCGTACTTGGGCGTCAGTCCGCTGGAGGTCGATTATCTCGACGTGCTGTTCGGCTTTGACCTGGGCTTTGGCGGAAACCACGACGAGGTGATCGCCGAGAGTCTTTTTCAGCATTCGCCGCTGACGTGCCTGACGGAAGAAGCGGGAGCGAAGGCGGTCGATTTTCAGCCGACGGTCACGGTGTCGTTGAGCGACGATTGCCGACTGCAGGCTCGGATCGACGTGGTGACGCGCACCAACAGCTATCAGGTTCGCACCGGCGATTATTCGGATGACGTGATCAGCGTCTATCTGATCGTCCGGCGATATTGGGGCGATCGGCCCAACGAGACCCTGGAGGGAATGTTTCAGCAGTTGGCGGAGCGCGCCGACCAGTTGTGCATGAATCACGTGGTGCCGAGAATTCTGCGGCCGATCTCGGCGGCGATCGCGTCAAGATCATAGCGGGCGTTGATGCAGGCCATGCCCTCCGACGATTCCAAACAGATCTTTTTTGACACGCGCGAGCAGGCGCGGCGTCTTTGCGATATTCTCAACGGCCAGGAAGCCGACCTGGTCGCCAGCGGCGCCGTCGATCCGGAGATAAAAGAAGCGGGCCTGTCGGCGATTCGCCGGGCGATTGAATCGGCACGGCGGTTGGCGGATCGCGCCGAGCGGGCGGCTGGCGGAGATGAATCAGCTTCGATCGCCGACGTGGAAAACGGGAGCGGAGGGTCGCCGCAATGACGCACAATGTCGCCGCCGACGTCGATCGGGAAGTGACCGCGCGTGCGGGAACGTATTATCGCAGGGCGAGATACCTGATTTGCCTGGTCGTGCTGGCGGCGGGATTATGGTTTGCCTACGACGGGTTGATTGGATATCCGAACGAGCAGAGGGAATTCGAAAAACTGCCGCCCCAGAAGCAGTCGCTTGCCATGAAACCCAAAACGCGGCTGGATATTCGGATTCAATGTTTTCTTGCGCTGAGCCTGATACCGTTATCGCCGGCGTTGCTGGGTTTCTTCATTTATCGTTCGCGCGGCGCCTATCGTTTGCGCGGGCAGACGTTGAGCGTGCCGGGCCATCCGCCGGTCCCGTTTAACCGGATCATCGCGATAGACATGTCGGAGTGGGCGCGGAAGGGAATCGCATACGTTGAGTACCGGCTTGGCGACATGAAAAGAACCCGCCGTCTTACCCTGGACGATTTCGTTTACGAACAAGACGCCACGGACGTCATTGTTGGACGGATCGAAAAATTCATCACGCTAGCCACGACGCGGGCGGCGGATCAAAGCGAGGGCGCCGAACCCGCTTCCGCCGCGGAAGAATGACCGCAGGATCGAAACATCGTCCCTTGCAACGCGGACGGCGTTGGACCTTGGGGCAAGCCGGGCGGTTCAAGGGGCTCAGCTGCTTGGCATCCAAATCGTCGTCGAATTAACGCAAATGGACGCGGATCCAAAATTTAGAATCCGCGTCCATCGGCTTCGATCGAATGAACAAAAAGTTAAACGCCCTTGATCACTTCCATGATCGCCTGCGTCTTGATGACCATCTGCGTCTCGTCAAACAAATGGAAGCTTTGGACCAGCAATTCATGGCTTCGGCGTTCGATGTCCAGCACGCTCAAGAATCCCGGCGATTCGGAATTGGGAGCGGATTCGGCCGTCATCAGCTCGCGCTTGGCGGCATAGGTCGAAATCTCATAACGCGTGGCGTCGTAAAGCGTCTGAGTCAGTTGCTCTTCCTGCGTGCTGATCATGTACTTAATGTTATTGCCAACCATCATTTCATGATATTTCTCGCCTCGACATGGAATCGATTGGAGCAAGTTGCGCTCGAGCAGGGGGTCGTGGGTCGTGGCGATTACCTCGGTTAGAGCGGTTTTGCCCGCCGTGAGGGTGACCACATGCCCTCCCTCGACAAGCCAGATATCCGCGTCATAAGCGCGACGGCTCACTTGCTCGGTGGCGAGAATCTTAAACAACTCAGGATGAATGGCACGCTGATAAAGCAAAAGCGTAAGTCCGCCTGATCGACGTTGCTTGGTTCGGTTCGGCATAAATGGCCTCCGTGCTCTTTCTAGAAGAGCTGTAAACTCTTCAAAAATAAAGGGCAAATGCCCTTGGATGTTACACCACGGCAGGTGACAAAGCTTACACAATTGTAAATAAATTGGCAGCGAGCGAATATTCCATTATTCACCCGGCCAGCCGCCGTCCCGGCTCACCACAATGGGAGCCGGTCTTGAGGAAAGAATATTGTAGGAAAACCGGACTGAATCTGCACGAAAATTCTTGGCAAGTTGGCGCGTCCAAGGGTTACCAAAACGTAATGATAATATCGTAAGCGCAGTGGCTTCCAGCGGTTATCCCAAAACCGCGACACAAGAAAATGATCCCAAAATATATCCCCGCCACTGTTCGAAACGCAAAAACACGCCAATTAAAATACTCCGTCGGGCTCCAGTAATGGTAGGCGGAAAAAAGAATCGCGGACGTCACCACCATTAGCAGATAGGCCTGCCCGTCCTTTATTTTCATAACATCCGATAACAGCGCGCTCAACAGCGCAAACAGGGAAAATCGAAAAACGAACTCTTCATACACGCCGGCCCCGATGTCCATGATGAGCCGATCCATCATCGGCGATTGAACGCCGCCCGACGGCTGTTGAGGGCTTTGCAGGCCGATCACCGGCATGTATCGGTTCAGCAAGAACGCCACGCCAAGCAGCGGCAGCCCCAGAACAAGGCTTTCCGCCGCCATCCCCGCCAGGGTCGTCAGTTGCACCGCCCAGCTATCCCGCCGGAAAATGTGGGTACACAGGAGGATAACGATGACGGCCAGCGCCGGCATATGCCGTCCGGTGGCGCCAAACAGGCGAAAGAAGTCCCCCATTTTGCTGAACGCGATGATCTGCTGGTCTTGGCCATGCTGGGCGGCGGTGGTGAAGTAAAGCGTGCCGACCTCGTACATTACAATCAACGGCGCCACAAAAATCAGGCTCGCCCACGGCAGCGTGGACCGCTTGGCGTATCCTGACGGCGTGGGCAGAAGCGACTCGGAATATTCCAGTGCAGGGGCGCGGCTCAATTTCCCTCCCCGGCCTTTTCGACTTTGGCCTCGACCTGCTCGCATCGCCGAACGATCCGGACGGCACGGTTGCCGTGGAACTGCCCGATCTGGCCGAGGAATTTATTTTTCCCTTCCACCTGAATCAGCACCTCGCGTTCGCACGATTTGTCGGTGGTGATGACGTCGCCGACCTGAAGCGAGAGCAGTTCATCCAGCTTAATCGTCGTCTGGGCCAGAAACGCTCGAGCCTCGACCGGCGCGTTGACCACGTTGGTTTTTAGCTTGCGGAGATGGTCTTCCTGTCCGCCTTTGCGCTGGTAGCTGAACCAGTTCTGAGCCGCCAGCAGGCCCATGATCGGCTCGATCACGTTATACGGAATGCACAAGCTCATCGTCCCCGCCCGATTCCCCATCTTCAGTTCAAACCCGATCACCACCACCGTTTCGTTCGGCGGAACAATCTGCACGAGCTGCGGATTGCTTTCGAAATCCTGCACGCTATACGTCACCGGCGTTAGATTGCTCCATGCCTCGGAAAGATGCTGCGTGGCCCGATCGGTGATCCGCTGCACCAGCCGCTGCTCGATCTGCGTCAACGGACGCTGCGGGATAAACAAGTCGGCGTTCGATCCGCCAAGCAGACGGTCGATGATCGGATAGATAATCAGCGGGCTGATTTCCAGGCAAAGCTGCCCGTCCAACTGCTCGGCTTTCAGCAAATTAAAACAGGTTGGATTCGGCAGCGAGTGAATGAATTCGCTGTAGGTCAGTTGCTCGATATGAGCCACGCTGACTTCGATGATGGTGCGGAGATACCCCGAAAGAGAGGCGCCGAGATTTCGGCCGAAACCTTCGTGAAGCGCCTCGAGCGCGCGCATCTGATCTTTGCTGACGCGCTCGGGCCGCTTGAAATCATAAACCTGAACATCGACATGGCCCGACCCCTTGCCGCTGCCGAACACGTTGCTCGACGTGGCGCCACTCCCTTGCGGCGCCTGCTCGACGTCCACCGCGGCCAGCAGGGCGTCCACTTCCGATTGATCCAGTACATCCGTCATAGGCGCAGCCTCCATGCCACATCATGCCAGTGCGCATTATCGGACAAGCGCGGGGATTTACTAGCCTGGAAAATTCAGTGCCCGCCCGCCTGGATGCAGTCTTTAGTGACAAGCGACGTCGGGTCGCCATGGTATCCCCGGCGCGGTCACGGGCTCGGCAGCGTTTTCTCGCTTGACGACGGAACGGTTTAGGTCGAGTAGCTGGGAAAGCAGGTCTTTTTCTCGCATCACAAAAACCGCCTCCTCTCCGGCAAATTGGATATGCGGGTTCAGCTAATCATGTCAATCCCATGCTTTTCAATGACGCTCAAAAGCCGAAGCGCCGGCCCACCCGGCTTTCGTTTGCCGCGTTCCCAATCCGACACGAGATTCTTCGATACATTCAAATAACGGGCGAAAACCGGCTGCGAAACATGCTCGCGCTCGCGCAAGGCGCGAATCTTTGCGGGCTGTATTTCTTCCACGGTTTCGGGGCATGCCTCGTCGAACTCCCGCATGGTGGTTTTGCCGGTGGCGCCAACGCGATGAAACGCCTCCATCGTTTCATGGATGGCGGCAAAGGCTTCAGAACGATAGGCACATGAACGTTTATTCTTCATGGAGAACTTCCGTAAGTGACTCCCTCATCAAGCAAGGCTTCAATTTGCGCTTCGGTCAGCGAAAAAAAAGATTTCGCGGATATCTTGAACGCCGCCACTTCGTCGGATTTAATATTTTCACCATCACTCTTTGCAAAGCCGTAGACGAAAAGAGCGCACTCGTGCCTGCGAAACAGAATGATACTTCGATACCCGCCTGAGCGTCCCTCGCCGCGACGGCGACGCGTTGCTTTATTACACCGCTCCCAAGTTCGGCGGCAATTCCGCCGGCTTGCGCCCTGGCCACCGCCTCAGCCAAAATAGCATCGGGAATTCTTTCCCGCCGCGCAAATCGAGAAAACCAGGCATTCTTAGAAATTCGCACGCGTCCCCTCACTATAACGAAGCAGCTATCATACATTGTATGATATTAAGAGTAAAGCGGGAAAGTCACCGCAGATGCCCATCCCCCGTCACCACCCACTTATAAGTCGTCATATCCGCAGCCCCCATCGGCCCCCGCGCGTGCAGTTTATCGGTGCTGATGCCGATCTCGGCGCCGAGGCCGTATTCGCCCCCGTCGGCGAGACGCGTGCTCGCGTTGATCAAAACGCTCGCGCTGTCTACCCGTTGCACGAAACGACGGGCCGCGGAAAGATCTTCGGTAAGAATGGCGTCGGTGTGACGGCTCCCATGGGCGTTGATGTGCTCAACCGCCGCGTCCAGCGAATCGACGATCTTGACCGCGACGATAAACGCCAGATATTCGGTGTCCCAATCGGCGTCCGTCGCCGGCTTGGCGCTCGGATAGAGTTCGCAGGCCCGGACGTCGCCGCGAATTTCGACGCCTTTTGCCGTAAGATCGGCGCACACGCCGGGCAAAAATTTCGCCGCGATATCCTTATGAAAGAGGATATGTTCGACGGCGTTACAGACGGCGCCGCCGGGGTAACTTGTCTTGGCGTTTACGCAGATGTCGCGGACTTTGCGTTCCATCGAAGCAGTCGCGCGATCCACGTAAATGTGACAGTTCCCGGTGAAATGTTTAAGAACGGGGATGGTTGAATCCTTCACCACGGCTCGGATGAGGCTTTCGCCGCCGCGAGGGATGACCAGATCGATGTAGCGATCGAGCTTGAGAAGTAGAGGAACCAGGGCGCGGTCGGTCGATTCCACCAACTGCACGGCGGCGGGGTCGATGCCGGCGTCTTTTAGCGCGGCGGCGATGATTTGCACGATCGCTCGATTGGAATAAAACGCTTCCTTCCCGCCGCGAAGGATGATGGCGTTGCCGCTCTTGATGCATAACGCGGCGGCGTCGCTGGTGACGTTGGGCCGGCTTTCGTAGAAAAAAAGAACGACGCCGATCGGCACGCGAACTTTTTCGATCCGCAGACCGTTGGGCCGAACAAACCCTTCGATCACCTGGCCGACGGGATCGACTTGCTCGGCGATCCGCTCGACACCCGTGGCCATGGCGTCGACGCGCTGGTCGTTGAGCTTGAGCCGTTCGATCAGCGCCGATCCGAGATCCGACTGTTGCGCGGCCGCGACGTCTTTTTCGTTGGCCGACAAAAGCGTTTGCTTTTCCCGGCGGATCGCGTCGGCGATCTGCTTTAACACGCGAATCTTGGTTGAGCCTTGAAGGGCGGCCAGGTCCGCCGCCGCCCGGCGCGCTCCGCGGCCGAGGTCTTCGACATATTGCTTCCAATCGTCCATAGAAGCCGATTATAGCATGGATTCGGGTGAACTGGCCTATGGAAGATCACACGCGGTATACTATGGGAGGAGATTTCAATATGCCTTCGCCGTTTCCTGGAATGGACCCGTATCTGGAAGATCCGGCTCTTTGGCCGGATGTGCATCATGAATTGATAAGCGTCGCGCGGGAAATGCTGCTCGCCGCGTTGCGGCCGCGCTATTTTATTCAAATCGATGAACGGCTGTACGTGGCCAATGATGATGACGAAGCTCGCTCGGTCATTATTCCGGATATTCGCGTTCGTGATTTGCTGGGCGCTGGCGAAGCGCCGCGTGCCATGTCGGTTTTGACCGCGGAGCCGGGTATTCAGGTTGACGCGGACTTCCAGATCGAAGTTCGCGAATCGCGACTAAAGATCATCGATCGGCAAGACAATCAGGTCGTGACGATCATCGAAATTCTAAGCCCGGCAAATAAGGTGAAAGGGTCGCAGGGGCGGACCAGCTACGCAGAAAAAAAACACGTCGTGCTGACGGCCCACACGAACCTTGTTGAAATCGACCTGCTGCGCGACGGAATACCGCTTTACCGGGGTAAGGCGTCGACGCCGCAAAACTATATGGCCCAACTCTGGCATTGGATGGGCGACCACTACAGCCGCTGGATCTGGCCCATGCGCCTCGAACAGCGGCTTAAAACGATTCCGATCCCGGTCCGCCAGGGAGACGCCGACGCGGCTTTGGATCTGCAGGCGATGCTCAACACGGCTTATAACCGCGCCGGCTATGAGCTGAGGATCGACTATTCAAACGAGCCAGTGTCGCCGTTGCCGCAGCGCTTTGCCGAGTGGGCGCGAAACACGATTGCGACGCGCGAAGCGTCGGCGTAGATCGCCTCGAGATACGGCGCGCTCGTGTCGTCACCACTTCTTCGCCTGGCTCGCGACCTTCATCGGGAGCCCGAATAAATCGATAAATCCGCGTGCCGCCGTCACGTCGTACCCTTCCATGCTGAAACTGGCCAGTTGCGGGTCGTACAGCGTGTTGGGGCTCTTGGCGCCAACCGCCATCGCGCGGCCTTTATAGAGGCGCACCCTGGCCGTTCCGGTTACCGGGGCGTTGGTGTGATCGACGAAGGTTTGCAATGCTTCGCGCAGGGGATGGAACCATTGGCCGTAGTAGACAAGTTCCGCGTAACGCAGGGCGATTTGCTGTTTGTAATGGGCGGTGTCGCGCTCGATGCAGATTTGTTCAAGGGCCTTGTGAGCCTCGTAGAGGATCGTGCCGCCGGGCGTCTCGTAGACGCCGCGGCTCTTCATGCCGATCAGGCGGTTCTCGGCCAGAACGGTGATCCCGACGCCATGTTTGCCGCCGGCTTTGTTCAGCGTCGAAATCACTTCATGCGCGGCAAGTGTCTTGCCGTTGACGGCGACCGGATTGCCCGCCTCGAAGTCAATCGACACGAGCTCCGGCTCGTTCGGCGCCTTCTCGGGCGGCGTGGTCATCGTCAAGCAGGCTTCCCAATTCGGCTCGCTGTCGGGGTGCTCGATCTCGGCGCCTTCATGGCTGATGTGCCAGAGATTGCGATCCTGGCTATAGATTTTTTTCTTGCTGACGGGGATGGGAATGTCATGTTTTTGGGCGTAATCGATGGCGCTTTCGCGATCGCGCAGCTCGAATTTCGGATCTTTCCAGGGAGCGATGATTTTCAGATCGGGACCCAGCGCCATGTAGGTCAGCTCAAAGCGCACCTGGTCGTTGCCCTTCCCGGTGGCGCCGTGCCCGACGGCGTCGGCGTTGGTTTGGCGAGCGACTTCGACTTGCTTGGCCGCGATGAGCGGGCGCGCGATGCTGGTACCCAGCAGATAATCCGCCTCGTAGATCGCATGGGCCCGGAGCATCGGAAAACAATATTTTTCCGCGAACTCCTGCCGAAGATCCATGACGACCACCTCGTCGGCCCCGCTCTTATACGCCTTATCTTCGATGCCTTTCAGCTCATCGCCCTGCCCAAGTTCGGCGGCGAACGCCACAAGCTTGACTCCGGGATAACGCTCCTTGAGCCATGGAAGAATGACGCTGGTATCGAGGCCGCCGCTGTAAGCGAGGACGATTTTCTTAGGTTGATAGTCGCTCATGTTTCGCTCTCGGAAAAAACGCGGGTTCTAATGAAGGGGAACAGTATAGGGAAGCAGCGCGGGAGTGAAAGCGCGACGTGTCGCGCCGGAACGTATAATCAATTCCCGCCCGGCGTCATGGGGAGTGGGCGCAAACGGACGGGAAAAAAATCAGGCTTGCTCCGCGGACCCGTTCGCCGCCGCTTGCCGATCGGCTTGTATCGCGGCATTCGCCTGCTTGGTCAGGATGTGCTTTGCCAATTCCAACCGATGAATAACGCTGTCCATATCCGGCGGGCGTTTTTCGATTTTCGTCATGACGCATTCCATCACCAGGTTCGACAACCCCGTCGGAACCTTCGGATTCAACTGCGCCGGCGCAGGAATGGACGAATCCATCAAAAAGCTGTTCTCCCCCTTTTTGTTCACCGTGTACAACGTCGGAATTGGCTTGCCCGTCAATGCGAAGTATAGCGTCGCGCCCAGATTGTAAACGTCCGTCTGCGGAACGATCGGCTTACGCATCACCTGCTCGGGAGCGATATAATCGGGCGTTCCCTGAATGCGCTCCTTGACCGTGCCGATTTTTGCCGTTTGGCCGAAATCGATCACCTTCACTTCGCCGTTGTCGTTTCGGATGATGTTGTTCGGCTTGATATCGCAATGGATATAGCCCATTTGATGCATCGCCTTCAAACCCTGGGCGGCTTGAATGAATGTATCGACGATGTCCACCAGCCCTTTCACCGGGCGCGCATCGAGTGCTTTGCCGTCCACCAATTCCATCAGTAAAAAACCTTCGTTCACCTTCATCAGCAGCGATTTATTGATTTTCAAATCAAATCCCTTGCGGAGATTTGGGTGGTTGAAGGCCTTGCTGATTTCAAATTCCGACTTCATCTGCTCGACAAAGCGAATGTCCTTGTCATTGATCCGCGGGACGTGCTTGAGCGCGAATATTTTTTTTGTGGCGGGATCGCGAACGGCATAGATGACGCTTCCCGCGCCTTCTCCAAGTCGTTCAAGAACGTCGTATTGAAGCAATTTCTCAGGCATGCAAAAATTTCCACCAAGGTTCCCCATCTCGCCCTCCACGACCGGTGGAATATGAGAACGAAATGACGACCATCGGCCAAAAATAAGCCGTGTTTGAGTGTATGGTTAACGTCGTCTTAATTCAAGCCGCATTGACAAACGACGTTTGCTTTTACGATGGATGACGCGGAGTGTTGCGGCAGCATTATTCCGCTAACTGTCGGCGAAAGGCATCCGCGGGAAATCGGCGGCCGATGCCGGCGACCGATGCCGTCGCCGACGCCACGCCCAAAACAACATGATTCGAATCGATCCCCAATTGTTGTTGCAATGCGCTGACCAGCTCCAGAAGACGAGCTTGTTGAGTCGGGGACGGACGAGCGTGGTCAAAGTCGCCGACGATGCAGATGCTGATGCAATCGGGACTGATCTCAACGCCGCTGATGGTCCCCGCCTCGAGCTGGCGGTTCCAGCGCGCTTCGGTTTCGACGGCGCCGTCGGCGATCGGATCGCCGTTGCCGATCAGAAAATGATCCGCGATCCCTCCGGGATTTTGGCCAAGGCTCGCCGCGTCCCCGGCGCTTGTCAGGCTGTGATGCACGTAGATCGAGTGCCAGCGCCCCGGCTTCAGCGGCGCCCGCGTATCGAAAATCCGCCCGATCGATTGCTCGGCGCCGACCGCGTAAAGACTTCCGGCGGCGTCGGGCGCAAGCGGCGCCGGCGCAAGCGTCTTGAGTATCGCGCCGGTGGTCGCCATGAAGGCGGCCAATCCCGCCAATACGATCCAATTCCGCCGCGCGCGGGCGACGGCGGCGCTATCGGCCCCCTTTTTGGCGCGCGGCGCCCGGGGCTTGGCTGAAGTTCTGGATGGTGTGGAAACGGCTTTGATGCGAGCGTCCTTGTTCACAGCGGGAGCCGGTTAAATTTTTGAAATCGCGTGATGAAACGGATTTGGAATACGGCACTGGCAACAGCGCCCTCTCCATTTCCATCCATCGGGCAGGCTGGCCGCTTTGAACCAGAAATTCCGGTTCAGGCGGAGCCGACGAAGGGAATCCGTTCTTTAGCCTTCGTCGGCCGGAAGAATAACACGTTCGGGCAAATTTTCAAAGCGCGCGTTCCGCAGACTCCACAGGCAACGGCGAACATCGTCATGAGTATCCATAACCGTTTCCATGCACATTTTGGCCGCCGTCATTTTTCGCCTCTTCCGATCCCGGCACTTTCGCCTGGCGATGCTCGCGTTCCAATTTCTCTGGCTGAACGTGATCGTCCCGGGCCATCGCCGCGGCATTGTGGCGCTGCCGGGAGATCATTGCCGGGCGTGCGAGCAATGGGCGGTTGCCTCCACGAAGTCGTGTCCGGCGGATTCAAAATCGCCGCAGCGCGATTCGAAAGACCCTGCCGGGCATTGCGCCATCTGCTTCTTCGCGGCGCGTGTCTCGCCGGCGGTCACGTATGATTTCACGCATCCTCCATTGCGATTGATTGCCGTCGTCCAGGACGACTCGGCGTTGATCGCGGTCGATCCCCATCTCATCCTTGCCTACCATGGCCGCGCACCGCCGGCGATCGTGTAGAGCATTTGTTTGGTTGCTGTAGCGATTCGGTGGTCGCGGAACACGCCGCCCAAGCGGGCGGCTTAAGGATGGAGCCGCTACAGCTCTCCGCGAAATAGTTTGGCTTAGGCATTTTTCACGTTGGCCGAGCAAGTTTCGATCGCGAAACGCGCGCCGCAAGCGGAACCGCTCAACGCATGACGCTGCAGCAACCTGAAAAATGCTTTCGAGCACTTTTCATGGTGGCGTAGCGAGAGTGGTGCACGTAACACGCCCCGATAAGCGGGGCCGCTAAACGCACAAACGCCGCGGCAGCCTGAAAAATACTCTAAGACGCAAAAGAATCGCGTTCCCGGCGCCCATTTCTCCTGAGCCGCCCCGTTTGCGCGGAGCGAAAGGACGTCCGATCGCCGGAAAATCCACCAAGGCAAACCGCCTCCCGACGCGCGCCGCACGATGAACGGCAAACGGATTTGGAGCGCCTCGCGCGACCGATCATTTCGATGTTTCGCAACGATCGCACCTACACACATGAGGGAAAATCATGTCCCCGCTCAACAAAATTATTCTGTTTTGCGCATCAACTTGCGCGCTCCTCGCGGCGGCGCCGATCGTCTCCGCGCACGGCATTCTGGGAAACCGTTTCTTTCCGCCGACCCTTTCGACCGACGATCCGTTCGCCGTCGACGAACTTGACCTGCCTGCGTTTTCTTACGTCAAGAACGCCGGTGATCCCGCCAGCGACGAAGTCGACTACGGCTTTGAATTCGACAAGGAAATCTTCCCGCGCTTCGCGCTCGGCGTCAGCGACGCCTACTCCACCATCAAGCCCAACGTGGGAAAATTCACCAAAGGGTTCGGCAATCTCGCTCTCACCGCCAAGTACGAGGTCTACGAAGAGGCCAAATCCGAATTCATCTTTTCCGTCGGCGTCGAGATCGATCTCGGCGGCGTCGGAACCAAGGGCTTTCGCGATCCATTCACCACCTACACGCCGACCGTCTATCTCGGTAAAGGGTTCGGCGATCTGCCTGACAAACTCGCGATGATTCAGCCTTTCGCCGTGACCGCGGAACTCGGCCAATCCTTTCCGACCAGCGCCGCCGCCCCCAACGTCTTTGGTTGGGGTTTCGCCGTCGAATACAGCCTGATGTATCTCGAGCAGCACGTGAAAGACGTCGGCTTGCCCGCTCCTTTCAAAGACATGATCCCGCTCGTCGAATTCAGTATGCAGACCACCGAAAACCGCGGCGTCGGCGGTCTCACTACCGGAACCGTCAACCCCGGCGTTCTCTGGATCACCGATTACTACGAACTCGGGCTCGAAGCCGCCATCCCCCTCAACCATGAATCCGGCGCCCACGTCGGCGTCACCGCGCAACTCTGGATCTTCATCGACGATCTCTTTCCCCAAACGTTCGGCCACCCTCTTTTCGGAGCACGAGAATGAAAACGCTTCAATCGCCGTTCGCCTTCATGCGCTTTACGCTGGCGCTGATTCTCGCCCTCGCGGGAATCGCGTCGGCTCATGCTTTTGTCGATCATGCCGACCCGAAAGTCGGCGCGCAAATCGACGCCGCCCCCGCCGACGTGAAAATTTGGTTCACGCAACAAATCGAACCCGCTTTCAGCAAGATTCGCGTCTTCGACGCCGAGGGCAGGCAGATCGATAACAAAGACTGCCGGCAGGACAAAGACGACAAAAAATTGCTCATCGTCTCCCTCCCGAAATTGCCCGCGGGGACTTATAAAGTGGAATGGAGGGTGGTTTCTATCGATACCCACCACACGTCCGGCGACTTCAAATTCACGATCAAGCCGTAGGATTCGAAATTGGACACCCTTGACGCGATGACCGCGCTTTTCGCCTGCACAAGGGCCATTCATATGGGCTCGTGCCTGCTCGCGATGGCGGTCTTTTTTTTCGACCGCTTCGTCGCGCGACCTCACGATCGGCACTGGCCGGGCATCGCGCGGGGGTTGCTGATGTTCGCCCTGCCCGTCGCGCTCCTGTCCGGCGCCGTCTGGTTTACATGCGTCGCGATCACCATGAGCGGATTGCCGCCGGGCGAAGCGCTTCAATGGGAAAATCTAACCATGGTCTGGCGGGAAACGCAATTCGGCCATCTGTGGGAAGTGCGGGCAATCCTCTATCTGGGTTGCGCGGTCATTTCACCCATCGCCATCGCGCTGCGGCCCGGTTCGACGATGCGGGTCGGCTTGTCGTGGCTCGGCCTAATTGTCAATGCCTCTCTCGTCGCAAGCCTGGCCTGGGCAGGCCACGGCCGTTTCGGCGAGAGCGGGTCACATCTGGCCTGCGATGCGCTGCATCTTCTCATTAGCGCCGTCTGGCCGGTCGGATTGCTTCCCTACGCGATGTTGCTCGCCAAATTCCGCGCCGACGACGCGGATCAGAAATGGATATCCGCCTGGAGACTAACCCGGCGCGTCTCCGCCGTCAGCCTGGTCAGCGTCATTCTTCTCACCGCCACCGGCATCCTCAATAGCTGGCCGCTGGTCGGCTCATTTTCCGCCCTGTTTTCCACACGTTATGGCCAGGTTTTGCTGCTGAAAATCGCGATATTTTTCTCGATGATTGCCCTGGGCGGCGTGAATTTGCTCTACCTCATGCCCCACATGCCGCACGGCGGGGCCACCGATCATGGCCCGCTCCCGCGCCGAATGCTCTCATGGCTTCAGCTCAACGTCGGCGCCGAAATCGTTCTTGGGATCGCGGTCATGCTCGCGGTCGGCCTGTTGGGAATGCTTATGCCGGCCGTGGAGCATCTTCTGATGCATCACCACCACTAAATTTAGCTTGCGCGTCAGCGCCGCGACGATTCGTCATCATGTGTGGAAGAATACATTCCCGAGCCCGGCGGTCCGCACAACGCCGATCACTGACGGACAGCCGTTTCAAGGAATAAACGCCATGCATTGTTACAGCACGTCAAGACCCC
The DNA here is from genome assembly GCA_035551995.1 of Tepidisphaeraceae bacterium. Lineage (GTDB taxonomy): Bacteria > Planctomycetota > Phycisphaerae > Tepidisphaerales > Tepidisphaeraceae > RYN-428. The sequence continues at coordinate 84,660 of DASZME010000015.1, read as the reverse complement.
ACGGCTTGCGCATCTCGCGCGACAGCCATTTATCCGCGTCGGCGTCGCCGACGAAAGTCTGCTTCACCGGATCCCAATTCAGCTTTCGGCCCAGGCGCATCGACAACACGCCGAGATGACAGACGCTGATGGATCGATGCCCGATCTCCGCCGTGGCGGCGGGATCTTTGCGCGTGCGGACGCACTCGAAGAAATTGCCCATGTGATTGTTGCTCGCGTACAACCGAATGGCGCCGGAGCCAAGGGGTTCGGCGATGATCTCCGGTTTGCTGGCTTCGAGTTTTCCGCGCGTGCAGAAAATCCAGCCGTCGGAGCCTTTGAAGGTAACGCCGTTGTGCAGGGCTTCGCCGGCTTTTTTGACCGGGGCGCCGGTCCACTGGTCGGCGGTGGTGCTCAGGCACGTGCTCTTCACGCCGTTGCCCCACAGGTATTCGATGTGATACTGCGAGAAGGCGGTATATCCGCCGGGGATGGTATCGGTGAGGGCTTTGCCCTCGGCGGAGATCGGACCGTCTTCGCCGATGCCCCAGCGGGCGATGTCGTTGTGGTGAGCGCCCCAGTCGGTGACGGTTCCGCCGGAGTAATCGTACCAGAAGCGGAAGGTGGTATGCGTGCGCTGCCGGCAGTATGGATTCACCGGCGCCTGTCCCTGCCAAAAATCCCAGTCCAGCTCCTTAGGAACCTCTTCGGCCGGGAAAGGTCCTTCGCGATGCCCCGCCGGCAAGACGACCTGCACTTCCTGCAATTTTCCGATGCGGCCGCTGCGGACGAGTTCACACGCGAGGCGGAATTTGGCGTCGCTGCGTTGCTGGCTTCCGACCTGCAAGACGCGATTGGTTTTTTTCACGGTTTCGACGAGATATTTCCCTTCGTCGATGGTGAGGGTCAAGGGCTTTTCGCTGTAAACATCCTTGCCTGCCCGCAGGGCCGCGAGGTTCACGAGCGTATGCCAATGGTCGGGCGTGGCGGTGACGATGATATGAATGTCGTCGCGCTCCATCACCTTGCGAAAATCCTTGTAGGCTTTGGACCCCGGATAATCCGCCGCCGCGTGATTGGCGTGATTTTCGTCCACGTCGCAGAGGGCGACGACATTTCCGAATTTCGACGCGTCCTTAATGTCTCCCCGTCCCCGCCCGCCGCAGCCGACGAGGGCGATATTGGGTTTATCGTTTGCCGACGTCGGCGCCTTTATCTCGGCGGCGTCGAGGGTTTCTTCGCGAAACCATTTAGGAAGCGCGGATGCCGCCGCGAGCGCGCCGGCGGTTTGAAACATTCGGCGACGGGAAAATTGAGCCATTTTTTCAACCTCGGTTTTGGGGAAATTCAGTTGCCTGATATTACCGCCGGCGGCGGAGGTTGTTGGAGGGGAATCGATTCAAGTTTCGCCGCGGCCGACGCCCCTACGCTCCTAGCTTAAGCTTGGGCATCTCCCGGCGAACCTCATTCAATTGCAGCGATTTCACCCGCCAATTGGCTTCGCTCAATTTTTCGACCGGGTAACTCGTGGCCACCGCCAGCACCGGAAAGCCGACGGCGCGAACCGTATGAATTACGCTTGGAGCGTCTTCGATAATCAGGCAGTCTTTCGGTTCGAGCTTATGCCCGACTTTCTGGGCGAGGGCGTGCATCGTCTGGAGATAGCCGGACGGATCGGGCTTGCCGACGGCGACGTCTTCGGCGGCGGTGATGATCGGGAAGCAATCGCGCAAGGCGATTCCTTCAAGCATCGCTTCGATTTCTTCTCGAAGGGCGCCGGAGCAGATCGCCAGCGGGCATCGGCGCCAGAGCGTGCGGACAAATTCTTCGACCCCGGGCAGCGCGGAAAACTGTTTACGGTAGATCAGGTCCATCATGACGCCGCTCTTACGCGCCATGAGGGCCAGAAAAGTTTTTGGGGTCAGGTCGAGCGAACGCCTGGCATAGACGTGGCGGAAGGCGCCTTTGTCGTCGAAGCCGATCAACTCCCGGTAGTATTCGTCTTCGTCGAGCGCGATATGCTCGGCGGCCAGCACTTCGCGAAACGCCTGGAAGTGCAACGGCTCACTGTTCACCAGCACGCCGTCAAAATCGAACAACACTGCCGCGGGCCATTCGGACATGGCGGAAAAGTAGCGAACGGATACGGCGATGGCAAGGGTGTTTCTTCCGTTCTGTTCTGCGGATATGATTCGTCGCCAACACTCATGGCCAAGAATGAACCGCAGATCGACGTGTTGGTATTAGGCGAACATCCGTCGGCTTACCTCGCCGCGGCGCTGATAGCCAACAACTCAAAGATCAAGGTGATGCACACCACGATCCCCGGCGACGTTCAGAACGATCGGCTGGTGATCGTCAATCCCGAATTCTTCAAGCTCCACGCGCTGCTCGAGCCCCTCCGGCGAAAGGTCGATCTGACCGCGACCTACGGGCTGCAGTTCCTCTCCCCCGACCCCACCGTCCGCGGCGATTATCGCCATAAATCGACGCTTGCGTTTGTGGCGTCGTACAAAGCCGTCCGCGCCGCGATGGTCAAAGTGGCCGAGGCTCAAGACGTGGATTTGCAGACGCCCAAGTCGCTTCAAATTCATCGCCTCGACGAACATGGCGCCCAGGTCAGCGTCGGCAAGCTTCTGGTACGCCCGAAAGTATTGGTCCTGGCGGGCCCGCTTCCCGAACAGCAACAAAAACTTCTGGGATTGCCCGAGGCGTGGGGGACGGATGTCGTGCATCGGTATACCTATGTCAAACTTACCGGCTCAAAATGGGCTGACCTCGGCGCCCGTCCGATCATCCCGATGTGCCTGAATTTGAAGGAAAGATTGTGCTGGGGGTGGATGCTGCCGGGGGAAAAATCGTTGCAGTTGTCCGTCGAGCAGCCGATCGAAACCATCGGCGCGATTCGCCCGTTGGATCTGCTGGCGCATTGGATCGATATCTTGCGGGCCAATGACGTGCTGTTGTCCAAGGCGCAGGTTTCGATAGAATCGGCCGAGTCGATCGATCTGCCGTTGTCCGGCGCGCTGGCGCATGAAGGCGTCGCCAATCGCACGCTGCTGATCGGCCCGGCGGGGGGGTTTTACTCGGCATGCAGCGAAGACATTTACCCCAACTGCTGGAGTTCCATCTACGCCGCCGACGCCGTGAAAAAAGCGCTCAAGGAACAGCACCTGCAGGACGCGTTGCAGCCGTACCGCCACCGTTGGCGCACGACCTTGGGCGATTACCTGCGCGGCCCACAGCAAAATCTGAGATTTCTATTGCCGATGGTCTATCGAAATCAGAAAATGACCGCTCGCCTTACCGAGTCTATCCTGATGGGCAAGAGCGTCGTCCGATAACTCCGCTCGTCTGATAAAACCAATGCGCATGAATCTATGAAAGTCGAATAATGTTAAAATCCGCTAAAGTAGGTAAAATAGGAAACTTCAAGACCGGCAATTTTTCCCGGCAATAAGGGCGAAATTTGCGCAGGTGATTGCGGTTATCGCCCCAAGACCATTATGGATAAGCACTTAAAATATTCTTAAGTCGCTTCAAAATTCTACAGAATCTGTCAAAGATGGGTCGATACGGGACCTATCGACGCAGAGCCAAGGCGATGGAATCGCCGGCTGAGTGTCCCAAATGCCGGTCTGGCTGCACCGGCGCCTAGTGGAGGTTATGCGATGTCTATTAGCAATGTCGGTTCGAATCAACCGCTTCAGCAGGTCTCGACAACTCCGCCTTTACGGGCGGCGCCAGCAACAACTGGCGAAACGCCGGTACCCGCGACGGATCGCCTGCAGCTTTCCGGGGCGAGCCATCTGCTTGACGCGTTGAAAGCCAACAGCGGCATCCGGGCGGATAAGGTTTCCACCATTAAGAGCCAGATCGACGCCGGAACTTACGAAGACGACGGCAAGCTCAATGGTGCAATCGACAAACTGCTGGATGACCTGAACAAGTAAGCGGAAGAAAAATAAAACCAGGGCAAGCGTCTGGGGTCTGTTCTGAACGCGAGCGTACAGGCCAGGCGATTGCCCGTGGATGCCTCTACGGCTACAATCGCAGTTTTTATCGCATTTTTAAGTGTTCCTGGCGCGTCCCCCGATCGCGAAAAATGCTCCGCAAGCGGGGCCGCTAAACGCGAAGACACTACAGCAGCCTGAAAAATGCGATACAAAGGCGATCCCACGGGATCGCTTTTTTCTTGGAATGTCATCGCGATGCCCAATGTCCCTGGTTGGGTCTTCGCTGGTCTTCGCCCATTGACGATGCGTCACGCGTCATTATCATTTCCCCGACGACAAAATGGGAATCGGAAATTTTTCAGAGGAAATTGAATGAAGCGTTCGCATTTTCGCATCGTGTCGATCGCCGTTGCCTCGGGCATCTCCGCCGCGGCGTTTATCGGTCTTGGCGCCGTGTCGCGCGGCGACGACACCGGCTCGACGCCCACGATCAAGGAGATCATGAAGGTCGGTTTTGCCGGGGATAAGAAGGCAAAAGTGGATTCGCTGACGAAAGTGGTCACCAGCGGCAAAGGGACGCATGAAAATGCCGACCAGCTTTTGAAGCTGTGCAAAGAGCTGGCCGACCGAAAGCCGCCCAAAGGCGACACGGCGGATTGGACCAAGCGCACGGGAGACCTGGTCGCCGCCGCCGAGCAGCTGGACAAGGGCGATATGCCCACTCCCGAATCGATCGCGGCCTATAAAAAGGCGGCCGATTGCAAGAGCTGCCACACGGAATTCCGGCCGCCCAAGAAGTAAGCCGCGGCTGAATCGGAAACTGCCTGAAATCGAAACATCGCCGACGCCGGCCGCGTCGGTTGCAATCAGAGAAGGGTCGCAAGCCAATATGGATTGGTTTGCGACCCTTCTTGCGTTGCCCGCACATCCCTCCGGGCTTCACCACCTTCTCGTATCTCTTCCGCTGGACGGCGCCCGTTCGTTCATTTTCTTCTTCCGACCCGCAAATGAATTGTACGTTTCCAGCACGGGCAATACGTCTTCACTGTTTCGTCAGGAGTTACGAATGTCGCGGAAGTTTCAACGAAATCGGATTCAGAAAACGCAGGCGAATAAAAACAGCCGTTCGATGTTACCGCGCAAGCCGATCGAGTTCCTGGAAGGCCGGATGATGCTCGCGGCCCATATCGCCGGAAACCCCGCGGTCTATTCGACCATCCAGGCCGCCGTGGATGCCGCTTCCGCCGGCGCCACGATTACCGTCGATCCCGGCAACTACGCCGAGTTGGTCACCGTCTACAAGCCCTTGACGATTCAAGGCGCCCAGGCCGGCGTCGATGCGCGCTCGAATCTGCGCCCCGCCGCCAGCGAGAGCGTCATCACCGGCGCCACGCTCAGCAACGGATCGATTTCCTCTCCGTTCTACATCGCCGCCAATGACGTCACGATCGACGGGTTTGTCATCCAAGGGAACACCAGCGCCGGAACGTACGGCGCCGGCGTCGTCATCGCGCCCAGCGAGCACGGAACGCATGTCTTGAATAACATCATCCAGAACAACGTCACCGGGCTTTATCTCTCCAACAACAGCAGCACCGACGCCGCCGTCATCCAGCACAACCTCTTCCTCAACAACAACAATCCCGGCAACAACGGCGGACGCGGAATCTACACCGACTCGGGCGTTTCCGGCGGAAACCTCACCAACGTCCTCATCGACGCCAACGACTTCATCGTGAATAAAATCGCCTCCGGCGGCGCCGCCTACGAAGGCGGCATCGCCCTCGAAGGCAGAGCCGCCAATTCGCAATCGAACATCACCATCACCAACAACCTGATGGACGGCACCGGCAAACTCCTCATCTATAACGCATCGAACATCACGATCGAATACAACACCGTCACCGGCCAGACCGACCAGTGGAGCGGCACCCTCCGCTTCGAAGGGGGCGACACAAACGTCACCATCGAATACAATACCGTCTACGACAATCGCGGGCCCGGCGTCTCGATCGACAGCAAGGGATTCGCCGCCGACGATTCCGGCTTCACCATTACCAACAACAACTTTTACAACAACAATACCGCCTACGGAAACAAGCTCTCTTTAGTCGTCGACGCCCCCGACTACGACGGCCCGTTAAATGCGCAAAACAACTGGTGGGGCAGCGCCTCCGGTCCCGGCGGCGACGGAAAAGGAACCGGCGATACCGTCTACGGCAACGGCGTCTATTACTCCGGCGCCAACGGGCAATGGAGCACCCTCGCCGGCGGCGTCAACATCGCTTTCTCTCCCTGGAGCGCCACGCCCAACGCCGGCCAGGAAACCGCCTATAAAGGCACGCCCTGGTCGGCCGGCGCTCCCATCCAGGCCGAGGATTTTGACAACGGCGGCAAAGGGGTCGGCTATTCCACCGCCGCCACGTCCAACTCCGGCGGCCAATATCGCACCGCCGAGAGCGTCGGCATCGAAGCCACCACCGACACCGGCGGCGGCTATGACGTCGGATGGAGCGCGGCCGGCCAATGGCTCGACTATGCCGTCAATCTCACCCAGGGCGGCACCTACAGCATCGCCTTCCGAATCTCCGACGGACAAACCACCGGCGGACAATTTCAACTCAACGTCGACGGCCAAAACGTCACCGGCGTCATCACCGCGCCCGCCACCGGCGGGTGGCAGAACTGGCAGACCGTCACCGTCAACAACATCGCCCTCACCTCCGGATCGCACATCCTGCGCCTGGTGATGGACGCCAACGGCAGCGGCGGTTCGATCGCCAACTTCAACTGGCTGGAATTGATCCCCGTCAATACCGTCGCCGCCCCGTTGGCGCCAACGTCGCTCATCGCCACCGCCGTCAACGCGACCACGGTCAATCTCGCCTGGCAGGAGAGTTCGACGGTGAGCGGCTTTATGATTCAGCGCAGCGGCGACGGCGTCAACTTTTCCCAAATCGCCCTCGCCGCCGCCGGCGCCACAAGCTATATCGATGCGACCGCGACCGCCGGCCAAAGCTATACCTACCGCGTCTACGCCACCGGCGCCGGCGGTAACTCGGCCTTCTCCAACGCCGCCGTCGCGACAACGCCCGCCATCGCGACCGCACCGGCGTCTCTCTCGGCGGTCGCCGTTTCTCCGACGCAGGTCAACTTGACCTGGACCGACACCGCCGCCGCGATCGAAACCGGATTCATGATCCAGCGGAGCACGGACGGCGTTACCTTCGCGCAGATCGGCTCCGTGGCCGCCGGCGTAACGCAATATTTCGACACGACCGCCGCCGCCTCCACGACATACGCCTATCGCGTGGACGCGATGTCCGCCGGGGGCGCGTCGCCCTTCAGCGCCGCCAGCGCCGCCACCACGCCCGCGGCAGGGGCGATCTCCACGCCGCTCAGTAACTTAAGCTGGACGAGCGCCACCGTCGGCTGGGGAACCATCCAGAAAAACGCCAGCATCTCCGGCAACACACTGACCCTGCACGGCGTCACCTACGCCAGCGGCCTGGGCGTCCATGCCGTCTCGCAGGTCGTCTATAACCTCGCCGGCGCTTATACCAATTTCATCTCCGACGTCGGCATCGACGCCGAGGAATATGCCAAGGGAACCGGCTCGGTCGATTTTCAGGTCATCGGCGACGGGAAAATTCTCTTCGACAGCGGCACGCTGACAAACGCCAGCCCCACCGTCAGCCTCAACGTCAACGTCACCGGCGTCAATACGCTGACGCTGATCGCGACCAACGGCGTGGCGAACAGCATCGACTACGACCACGCCGACTGGGCCGGCGCCCGTTTGCTCGCCTCGGCGTTGCAAACGCCCGCCGCCCCGACGGCCCTGGTCGCCACGGCCTCGTCTTCCAGTCAGATCAACCTGTCCTGGGCAAACGCAGCCGTGAACGCAACCGGGTTTATCGTTCAGCGCAGCGCGGATGGAACCCACTTCACGCAAGTCGCGACCACCGCCGCCGGCGTGACGAATTTCACCGATACCGGCCTCACCGCCGGGACGACTTACTCGTACCAGATTCTCGCCGCAAGCGCCGGCGGAAATTCGCTTCCCTCGGCGACGGCATCGGCCGTCACGCTCAGCGCCTCGGCCACCGTCACCTACGTCAGCGACCTGGGCTGGGCCAGCGCCACCGTCGGCTGGGGAACGATTCAGCAGGACGCGACCATCGCCGGCAATACCCTGACCCTTCGCGGAACAACTTACGCCAAGGGACTTGGAACCCATGCCCTGTCCCAGATCGTCTATACCCTGAACGGCGCCTACACAAATTTCATCTCCGACGTCGGCATCGACGACGAGGAATTGGCCAAGGGCGCCGGCGCCGTCGATTTCCAGGTGATCGGCGACGGGAAAGTTCTCTTCGACAGCGGCGTCCTCACCGAATCAAGCCCGATCGTGAGCATCAACGTCAGCGTCGTCGGCGTACAGCAACTGACGCTGCTGGCCACCAACGGAATTGCCGGCAGCATCGACTACGACCATGCCGACTGGGCCGGCGCCCGCCTGCTTTCGTCGGCGCCGGCGCCGATGGTCACGCCCGCGCCGATGGTCACGCCGGCGTTAACGGCCGACGCCGTCGCTCCCGTCACGGAATCGACCATGGCCGCTCCCGCGGCCACGTCGAGCGTCGCCGCCTTGGTGATCGCGCCGTCCACCGACGACGCGACGACGCAGGTCAGCGCCGCCGCGCCGTCTACACCCGGTTCGGCGACAGACGTGAGCGCCGCCGCGCCGTCTACGCCCGGTTCGGCGACAGACGTGAGCGCCGCCGCGCCGGTCGCGCCCGCTTTGACGACGCAAGCCAGCGTCGCCGCGACAACGGCGCCAATCGACGGCCCGCTTCTTCCGGCCGGTTGGACCAACGCCGCCGTGAGCGCCGCCGGCGCCGCCGGGACCGCATCGGCCAGCGGCGGCGTTTTCACCGTCAACGGCGCCGGCGCCGGGATCGGCGGCGTGGCGGATTCTTTCGATTACGCGTTTCAATCCCTCACCGGCAACGGAACGGTCATCACCCGCGTCGACAGCGTCGCCAATCCTTCTGACGAGGCCGGCGTGATGATCCGTGAATCCCTCGACGGCGGCGCCCGGCAGGTCTCTCTTGTGTTGAACAACAAGAGCGTCAGTTTCGTCCACCGCGCCAAGCCGGACGCCGTCAACGCGTCAATCACCAAGACCAAAGTCACCACCCCGCAATGGCTCAAACTCTCCCGCAAGGGCAGCACGTTTACGGCATGGTGCTCGGTGGACGGCGTTCATTGGACGAAGGTCGGATCGACGACGGTCAAGATGAACGCCACCGTCGACGTTGGCCTGGCGGTGACCGCGCCGACCCCCAACGCCACGACCGGCGACACGGCGGTCTTCAGCGAAGTATCGATCGGAGCATAAGCCAGGAGCGCGCTTCATCCGCCTCATACGGCATTCGAATCGAAAAGAAACCGCGGCTTTCCCCTCCGCTGTTACGTGTTGGTCTTACGGCCGATGCCTAACGGCCGCCGGCGCAGGCCGCGGTTTGCTTACTTTGATCGTCGAAAAAACGGAAAGAGACACGGCGCCTTACGATTTGCCCCGAACGCGCGCTTGCCACATGCGGCTCTTTCGCAAAAAATAACCTCCATGGCCACCGTCATTGATTCACACCATCATTTTTGGAATTACAGTCCTACCGAATATGCGTGGATTGATGACGACAAAAAAATCCTCCGCCGCGACTTTGGCCCGTCGGATCTGAGTGCGGTAGCCGCGCCGGCGGGAGTGAACGGCGTTATCTCCGTGCAGGCCCGGCAGACCGTGGAGGAAACGGATTGGCTGCTCAGCCTCGCCGAGCGACACGATTTCATTCAAGGCGTCGTCGGCTGGGCCCCGTTGATCGATGCGGATCTTCGCCGGCGCCTCGATGGGTGGTCGGGCCGAAAAAAACTTCTCGGCCTTCGCCATGTCCTCCAGGATGAGCCGGACGACCGATACATGCTTCGGCCCGATTTTGATCGCGGCGTCGCGCTGCTCGAGGAATACGATCTCGTCTACGACATCCTAATTTTCGAACGCCAACTTCCCGGCTCGATCGAACTGGTCGATCGCCATCCCGCGTTGACGTTTGTTCTGGACCACGTCGCCAAACCGAGGATTGGCGCCGGCGAAATGGCGCCCTGGAGCGGGCGCATTCGCGAGCTTGCCAGGCGGCCCAACGTCTATTGCAAAATATCAGGAATGACTACCGAAGCCGACTGGGCGACATGGACGCCGGCGCAGCTTCTGCCCTATTTCGAGATGGCGCTGGAAGCATTCGGTCCCCGCCGGCTGATGTTCGGCAGCGACTGGCCCGTATGCCTGCTCGCGAGTTCCTACGAGAAATGGATTCAAACCGCGCGGGATTGGACGGGGGAACTGTCGACGTCGGAAAACGACCGGATCTGGGGCGAAACGGCGCGAGAGGCGTATCGTCTCGCATGAAGTCGAACCTGCTTCGGCCCACATCCCTATACCGCGCCGGCGGCCAATCCGACGTTCTCGGCCGCTGGATCATTCGGATGTGACTCGGATTCGCGGAGCTTGGATTTTGAATTTTCCCGGTCGCTCCACCGCGATTCCAAATATGCCAGCCACTGATCCATTCCCGCGCCCGTCTTGGCCGAGACTTCAAAAATCTCCATCCCCGGCCGCACCGATTCGATGCTCTTTTTCGCCGCCGCCAGATCAAACTCCACGGCGGCCGCCAGGTCGATTTTCGTGATCACCGCCACGTCGGCCGTATTGAAAATCGTGGGGTATTTAAGCGGCTTATCTTCTCCCTCGGTCACGGACATCAGCACCAGCCGCAGGTCTTCCCCCAGATCGTAGCTGGCGGGACAGACAAGGTTGCCGACGTTTTCGATGAACAGGATTTCCACCGCCGGATCGATCCAGCCGTCCAGCGCCGACCGAACCATTTCCGCTTCAAGATGGCAGATCGTTCCGGTAATAATCTGCTTGACCGGCATCTTGCTTCGCGCCAGACGGGCCGCGTCGTTGTCGGTGGCCAGATCTCCGACGAGGGCGGCGACCCGATGCTTCTTGCCCACCTCGGCCAAAACGCGCTCGAGAAACGCCGTCTTTCCCGTACCCGGGCTGGAGACCAGGCTGACGACAAAGACGCCGTCGTCGTGAAACCGTTGCCGCAGCGCCCGCGCCACGACGTCGTTTTGCTTCAGCACCTTCTGGCGAACTTCAACCAGCCGTGTTTGCATAGCCATCGACAATCTCCAGCCCAACCACTTCCAACTCGCGCCCACTAATCACGTTCGGCGTGTGTGTCCCGCAGACCGGGCAACACAATTGCTGAATCGACGGCGGCCGTTGTTCACTGTTGCACGTCGGGCAAAATACAATTAACGGCGTCTCTTCGATCTCAAGGCGCGCGTCCGGCAAAAGCGAGCTCTCGCGCGCCAGATCATAGGCCGACAACAGCGCCTGTTTCACGACGCCAGACAGCGGGCCCAATTTCAGGCGCACCGCGACGACTTTCGCGTTCAGCCGCTCGGCTTCTTCGCCCGCGACGTCAAGAATGCTCATCGCGATGGAAAGCTCGTGCATGGAGTATCTTTTACGACGTCGTGTCGAGCATCTTTACAAGCGAGATGACTGCCGGAGCTGTTTCAGAATAATCTACATGCGCGACATTCGCACATATCGGCGCATTTCGGGAAAGAGCCATACGAACAGGCCGAGCGCGACCACCAACATGACGATGCCTCCGATCCCGGCGGTATGAGATTTTTGCGGCGGGCGCCACATATCCCGGGCATGCGAGAGCATTTGCGAAGGACGCCGAAGAAGCGCTTGAGTCGATATCATAATGCAAGCTCCGTTGGCCCAGGCGCCGGCAAGGCCTGCGCGGGCTGGGTAGTGAATGAGGCCGAAGGACCAATTTCAAAATGTTGTTTGACGAGGGCTTCGACGACGTCGATCGCCGGCTCGATGGCCGCCGCGACGGAGGCGCTCATCGTCATGTTCATGTCGTCGGCGTCGTCGGCCAGCGGTGTCGGCTCGCAACCGACGATGAGGATTTTTCCGAATTTGGCGCCCATCTGTTCCACGGCGCGAAGGACTTTCATGGGGTCCATCGAATGGGCGTCCAACAGCGGTGCGTTGGAATGACCGCCGCCGTCGTTCATTTCGGGTTCGAGGACATAAACCGTGCCGGGCGTTCCGCCGCGGGGCATCGCGTCGATGAGAATCGCCAGGTCGCAGCCGTCGGCAAGGGCGTAGGTGAGATCCAATCCTCGGATGCCGAAGTCGATCACCCGAACGCCGGGCGGTTGCGGGCGAAGCATGAGTCGGCGGGCGACATCGGACCCGAAGGCGTCATCGCCGAGAAAGATATTGCCGATGCCCGCGACGAGTATGTTGGCCGTGCTCATGACGCCTCCATCATCTCACATGATCTCGACTTCGTCAGGGCCGAAAAAAAAACGGTGGCCGGGCTTTCCGGTCAATCCCAGGTCTTTGCCGGGATCGTCGTCGACCGTCACCGCCAGGTGGATACGGTTTTCGAAATCCTGTTCGATCGACGCGATGACGGCGGTTTTGCCGGCGAGGGCGAGATCGAAAATGTCGGCGCCGCCGCGCGGGCGAAGGCGCACCCGATCGCCGGGCTTGAGCTCGATACCCGCCGACAGGACTTTTTCCAGCTGCTTTCGCTCTTCCAGCGGGTCCCACTCATTCATGTTAGTGCTCCAGTCGGTTCGCCGCGCTCTGCCAAGGCCGCATGATATTCGCCGCGGCCGGTGACTGCGGGCTGGCCGGTGGCGCCGACGCCGCGAACCATGCCGTGCAGGCTGAAAAGTTGTTCGCTGGCCAGCGCGCTGGTGCGCGACAGCAGATCGCGGACCCGCGAATCGACGGCCGAGGCCTGGCGTTTTTCTTCGTCGGTGAGCGTCAGGATTCGCAGCGTGAGAATCTCGTCGATCTCCAGACCGTCGAACAAATCGCCGGGACTTTCGGGCGCCACTTGCGGATAGTCATACAGAATGATCGGCGAAGCGAGCATCGTATCGGTCTCGCCCGCTTCTCCGACCAACACCGGCCAGCACCCGACGTTGACGCACGCGGACGCATGCTCGCGAATCTCCGGCGGAGGATCCGTCAGGGAAACAAACGCCCCGTTACGAACGCCAAGAATGGCATGCGTGGAGACCAGCGCGTGCAGAAGCGCATCGTCGCGCGCCTCCGAGCGATTGCCGCCGGGAGATGGGCCATCGGCAGCGGCGCCGTCGCCCAACGCAGTTAGGTTCGACAGCCGCACCGTGAGCATATAAAGATCGGGCGCCTTTTTTTCGGCGGATACTTCGATCGCGCCGTCGATCTGGCGCTGCCGGCGAATGATTCTTCCCACGATTCGCCCGTCCGATTCCCGCAGCCCCACTGTCTCCGACGAAGCGGGGAACGAAAACGTACGCGTCTGCGGCGCCGACGACAACTGACCAAGATTCATTTCTTCCAGCGTCACTTCCCGTTCGACCGCTTCCTGCCAGGTCTGAAATATCTGCCCTTGGACCTGAAGCGACGGGACCGGCTCAAAGCAAGCCGAGTTTGAGGGAGCGGGATCGCACGCCCGTTCGACATGCCGCATCATCAGATGCAGAAAACGGCTCCTGATCTGAACCGTCGCGCCGGCTGAGGCGCATATAAGGCACTGCGTCTGCATGGTCCAGGGGTCGGAACCATGTTGTTTTTCGCTGTAAGCGCGCGGATAGATCCCGCCGAACGTCCAGCGGTGGTGATTTTTCACCGACGGGCGGTAGGGGTAGAGCACGTATCCTTCGTACAGGACGGCCGCCACGATCTTGTCCACGATTTCCTGATTCATGGCATTTCACTTTCCGGCGCCGACGACCGAAATCTCAAACCACCGCTTTCGCATCCGCGGCGGCCAGCAAGGATTCGACAGCCTGCTCCCAGGACGACATCGCCCGCTCGCTCTTGTATTTATAAAGGCGGTCGAATACGTCTTTTTGCAGACAGAGCCAGGCGGCGTTTGGATAATACATATCCATCATCTGCTTCCACGTCGCCACCGGCAGCCGGAAGTTGGACTCTTTTTCCCAGCTAATCTGCGACACCTGAAGGGCGCCGTTTTCATCCGCGTAAAAAATCGTTCCGCTGAACAAAAAACAGAGCGGCACAAGCCCGTCTTCCAGCGCATAGAAATACTTGGCCGCGGCGATGTTGAAGTCAGTCGAGCAGGGCACGTTAAGATCGACGCCGGTCTCCACGCCGAATGGCGGAACGACGACGCTCACATGCGACCAGAGCATTGTCTTGACCGTCTGGCCCCAGCGCTTAGGCTCGCCGAAAAGCTCAAGCAGGCGTTCCTGTTCGAGCGCGCTGTATTTCCGCCGGGCCGGCTCCAGCCGAATCTGGCATCGAAGCGCCACGCTATGAATCGGATTCAACGCCTCGCGCCCATCGTCAACCTGCGAAATTTTCAACTTGAACGCCATCGTCGGCGCCGCCGCATAAGGCACGGCCGAAGCGCCTTGAACGTCGAAATCCAGGTCAGGCATGGGAGGATACTCCCGCCGACTTGGCTTTGAGTTCCTGAAAGAAGATCGTGAAATGTTTCCAGACTTCCGCGCCGCCCGACAGGCCGCGCCAGTGTGTTTTTATCAGGCCGACGAGGCGGTAGCATTCGTCGATCGGAACGCGATGATAGTCGCGGGCGCCGTTCATCCGGTTAACCAGCAAAGCTTCGACGTCCGGCTCAAGCAGGTCGAGCACCGGGTTTTCGGCGGCGAGCAATTGCCAGGCGTCGGCGGGGATGATCGCTTCGGTTCCCCCGGCGGGGCTGGGATAAACGCTGAGCATCTGCTCGTTCGGCGAACTATAAAAGAAAAACGCGAGGCTGATCGGAATGCCGAACGCTTCCCATTGAAGATCGGTCATCTGAAAGTCGTCGAGCAATTCGACGCGCCGCGGAACGCGCCGATATTTTCGCGACGCGGTGTCGGAAAACAAAATCGCGCAAGCGTCGCACGAACAGACAAGCTTACGATTCGCCGGCTCCAGCAGATGCTGATGGTCGGGCGCCAGGGGCGCCGCGCACAGATCACACCTTTCACCGGTCACGCGCGGACGGGAAAACCGCCGCAGCGCCTCGATGGCGCCGCGAGCGGCCTGGGGAACTTCGGGCGGTTGGGGAGCATTGTTCATTCGATCGTCTCGAGGGACGCCATACGCAGATCGATCCCGGCTCCCTCGCCCGTCGAAAAGAAAGGGAGCCGGAACGGCCGAGCGCCGCGCGGAAGGGAAGCGGCGCCCTCATCACGCCGGGGGCATATTCGGCATGCGCGGGTCGATCGGCTTTCGCCCGTCGGCGTTGATCGCCGTCGAATCGCGAGCGGATTGATAGTATTTCGATCCCTGCTCGCCGCGGCCGGGCTCGCGGCCTCTTTTCATCACCAGTTCTTCGCCTTTATGCGTTCCGGGAACATGTGTCGGTTTGGGAGGATGGAATTTCATAGGGATGCTCCTTGCGGCGCGAGCCGCTTTCCGTTGTGGGTCGTTAATTTTCCGAGTGGGACAAATCCGTTGGACGAATGGCCCGGGTCGGGCTCGGCGCCTTCAAACTCGATCGCCGTCACTTCCGGCGCCTTGTCGTATATATGTTCTTCGATCGTTTTTCTCATCGTCGCGGCCGACGACGGGCAGGTGTGGCCCGTGCTCTTTAAACGCAGCCGGACCACGCCTTGCTCGCTGACGCCGAGGACCTCCACCTTATCCTCGCCGCCCAGCGCCGGCCGAGCCTTGTCCAGAGCCGATCGGACGCGGGATTCCATATCCAGCGGATGCAGGTCGTAAAGCAATAACAGACTGCCGACCAATTCGTCGCGCGAAAGATCCTCGATCGCGGCTCGGCCTAATTCCCCGGCTTTCATCATTCGGTCGAAAATGGCGGTCAACCCGGCGCCGTGGAATTCCAACAGCGTCTGAATGATCTGTCCCATCTTCGCCCGGGCAGCCGGGTCCGCAATGGCTTCGATCTCCTGCAACAATCCTTCGAGTTCCTGCATTCGCGATTGGAACGCCCTGTCTGCCGCGACTTCAGCCATTGCAATCTCCGTTTCCAGCGATCGAGTTACTTCTGATTTCCGAACATCGGCATATGCCGCGCTTCGACGACTCTGCCGTTGCCGGTATACATATGAACGCCGCAAGGCAGGCATGGATCGAAGCTGCGAACCGTCCGCATGATGTCGATTCCCTTGAATTTGTCCGGCCCGTTCTCTTCGAAAATCGGCGTTCGCTCCACCGCGTCCTCATAAGGGCCCGCCGTGCCGTAGGTATCGCGCGGACTGGCGTTCCACGGCGTCGGCGGATAGGGATGGTAATTGGCGATCAGGCCGTTGCGAATAACCACGTGATGCGAAAGCACCCCGCGCACGGCCTCGTGAAAACCACAGCCGATGGCTTCCTTGGGAACCGTGAAATCCTGGAAGGTCCGGGTATTGCCGGCGTAAAGCTCTTTCATGGCCTGTTCGCAGAAATGCAGCGCGCACGCGGCGGCATAGGCCTGGAAGTAGGTTCGGGCGCGGTCGCGTTCGATGGTGTTGCTCCACTTGGGGACTTTCCACTCGAATTCCACTTCCGGCATGCCGGCCGTCTTGGGTAGATAGATCTTGGTGCTGTGGCCGGTCGCTTTGACATAGCCTATATCGACCAGCCCGGCCAGCGAGGTGGCCCAAAGCCGCGCGAGCGGACCGCCTCCGGTATCCGCCGCCAGATGCTCGCCGGTGCGTTTGTCGAACCAGCGGGGAGACATGACCCAGGTATACTTATCGTCGAAGTTTCGCTTCTGCGGCGCCGGGGTCGTCGTCTGATTCCACGGATGGCGCTTGTCCACCGGATTACCCAGCGGATCATGGGATACGAATGTCTCCCCCTTGTCCTGCCAATCCTGATAGTAAGAGCTTCCGAGCAGAATGCGAATGTTCAAGTTGATCTCGACCAAGTCAGTCGTTACCAGCTTGCCGTCCACCACCACGCCCGGCGTCACAAACATCGCCCGACCCCAATCGGTCATGTGGCGATACTGGTAGTCACAGACCGCGGGGTTGTTAAAGGAACCCCAGCAAATGAGCTGAATCCGGCGATTGCCGACCTGCTCATAGCCCGGCATCGCCTGGTAGAAGAAGTCAAAGAGGTCATCGTGCAACGGCACGACCTTCTTCATGAACTCGACATACTTCATCAGACGAACCATGTAGTCAGTGAAGAGCTGGATGGTCGGCACCGTTCCCACGCCGCCCGGATATAAAGTGGACGGATGAACGTGGCGGCCTTCCATCAGGCAAAACATCTCGCGCGTCAGGCGGCTCATCTGCAACGCTTCAAGATAGAATGAACCGGTAAACGGATTCAACGCCTTCATGATGTCGGCGATGGTCTTGAACTTATGCAGGTGCGCGTGCGGCGCCTCGGTCTTTTCCGCCAGGGCGTAAACCGACGGATTGGTCTCTTTGACCATCTGCTCGCAGAAATCGACGCCGACCAGGTTGTCCTGGAAGATATTGTGATCGAACATATACTCGGCGGCCTCGCCGAGATTGACGATCCATTCGGCCATGACCGGCGGCTTAATGCCGAAGGCCATGTTCTGCGCATAGTTGGCGCAGGTGGCGTGATTATCGCCGCAGATTCCGCAGATTCGGCTGGTGATGAAGTGGGCGTCGCGCGGGTCTTTGCCCTTCATGAAGATGCTGTAGCCGCGGAAGATCGACGAGGTGCTGTAACACTCGGCGACTTTCTTGGCGTCGAAGTCGATCTTGGTATAGATGCCCAGGCTGCCGACGATGCGTGTGATCGGATCCCACGACATCTCGACGAGCTTGGACTTTCCGGTATCGGTCGCTCGTTTTGGTAGTACGGAAGTGCTCATGGCCGGCTCCTTTTCTTAGCTGTGCTGGTGGTAGGTGCTGGGTTGATAACCGGTCGTGAGCCGGCCTCCGCGGTGGCGCCACTTGGGCTCTTCATTCACGGAGTGGTTGGTGATGCGACGCAGGTTTCGGATAATCCGCCCGTAGACGCTGGCGGTCACCGAAGAGAGACTGCCGCCGGGCGGCTCATCCATGAACGGCATGAATTTGTCGGGGAAGCCGGGCATGGTGCAGCCGATGCAGATGCCGCCCACGTTGGGGCACCCGCCGATGCCGGCCATCCAGCCGCGTTTGGTGACGTTACAGTTGACGACCGGACCCCAGCAACCGAGTTTAACCAAGCACTTTGGCGAGCCGTATTCGTGAGCGAAATCGCCCTGTTCATAGTAGCCGCCGCGGTCGCACCCTTCGTGAACGGTTTTCCCGAAGAGCCAGGTGGGGCGAAGTTGTTCGTCCAGCGGAATCATGGGCGCGATGCCGGCGGCCTGGTAAAGCAGGTAGAGCAAGGTCTCCATGAAGTTATCGGGTTGAACCGGGCAGCCGGGCACATTAATGATCGGTAGTCCCGCCTTGGACCGATAATTCCAGCCAAGATAGTCGGCCAATCCCATCGCGCCGGTGGGATTGCCCTGCATCGCGTGGATTCCGCCGTAGGTGGCGCAGGTGCCGGCGGCGACAAAGGCGAACGCCTTGGAGGCAAGCCGATCGATCCATTCGCAGGTGGTGATGGGCTGGCCGGTGTCGGCGTCGGTTCCCAGCGCGGCCCAGTATCCCTCGGCCTTGATGCGTTCATTAGGGATGGATCCCTCGATGACCACGACGAACGGATCGAGCTCGCCGCGCTCGGCGGCATACCAGTATTTCATGAAGTCGTCGCCGACTTCGTAGGCCAGAACGGGATTATGCAGATGGACCTTCGGCAAGCCGGGGATGGCGCCGAGGATGACATCTTCGATGCTGGGCTGAGTCGCCGCGGTTACCGAGACCGAATCGCCGTCGCAGCTGAGTCCAGCGGTAATCCAGAGGATATGAACCTCTTTCACGGCCGGCGGCTTGATCGTGCGTTGTCCGTAGAGCGGTTTGGGCTCCAATGTTGGACCATTTGTTTCTGCCATGGGCTTGCCTCCAGTTCATTCAATGGCAGCCGGGGGCACACGCGGGCCGGCTGGTTAAATTCAACAGATTCTGGGCAACTGTTCTCCGGCGATCATGGTAACGACGCGCTGACCGCCGACCAGGGATTTCATGACGACCATTCCCGGATGGTCATCGACGACTTCGCCGATAATGGCGCTGTTGCGTCCCAGCGGGTGACTTTTCATCGCCGCCAGAAGCCGCTCGGCGTCGTGGGCGGGAACCACGGCGATGAGTTTTCCCTCGTTGGCTACATAGAGAGGATCAAGACCCAGCATTTCGCATGCCGCCTTGACCTCATGGCGCAACGGTAAAGTAGTTTCGTTCAGTCGCACGCCGACGTTCGACGCACCGGCCAGTTCGTTAAGCGCGCTGGAAACGCCGCCGCGGGTGGGATCGCGCATGCAGCGGATACTGGGGCAGGCTTCAAGCATGACGCGGGTCAGATCGCCGAGGGGCGCGCTGTCGCTCTCCAAAACAGTTTCAAATTCGATTCCTTCGCGGACGGACATGATGGCGATGCCATGATCGCCGATGGTTCCGGAGACGATGATTTTATCGCCGGGCTGGGCATTGTGGATGGAGAGGCGCCGGCCTTCGGGAACGACGCCGATGCCCGACGTGGTGATGAAGACGCCGTCGCCTTTGCCGCGATCGACCACCTTGGTGTCGCCGGTGACGAGGCTGACGCCGGCTTCTCCGCAAGCATGTCGCATGGAGGCGACAATTCGCTTTAGATCCGCCAGCGGAAGACCTTCTTCAAGGATAAACGCGGCGGAAAGGAAAAGGGGCGTCGCGCCGCCCACGGCAAGATCATTCACAGTCCCATGCACCGCCAGCTTTCCGATATCGCCGCCGGGGAAAAACAGTGGCCGGACTACAAATGAATCGGTGGTGAAAGCGATTCGCGTACCCAGTTGGCCGTCGGTTGGGTGCGGCGCCCCTACGCGAACGGTGGCTTGATCTTCCAGCGCCGCCAGCGTGTCGCCGCCGAAGCCCGGCACGAATATTCGCTGGATCAACTCGGCCGAAAGGCTACCGCCGCTTCCATGACCAAGGAGGATTTGGTCGTATCTTGAAATGGGCAAAGGGCAACTGCCGAGCACATCGACGTTGATAGGAGGGGGTAACGTCATTGTCGTCGTCATATCACATCCTCCTCGCCGCGGATCACATGAACCAGGTCCCAAAGGATGTGAAGTAGAGTTTCATGCGTTTCCTGAATTCTGGGAATGCTGAAACTTGGAACAATAAAACAAAAATCGCAAAACGGAGTCATCCTTCCTCCGTCGCGGCCGGAAAAGCCGATGGTCATCATTCCGATTTCGCGGGCGGCCTGGAGGGCGCGATTGATGTTCGCCGATTTCCCGCTGGTCGAAACACCCAGGGCCATATCGCCCGCTCGGCCGAGCATTTTTAATTGTTGCGAATAGATGAACGAAAAATCCTGGTCGTTCCCGATGGCGGTCAGGATGGCCATGTCCGTGGTCAGCGCGACGGTCGGCAAGGGAGGCCGCTTCTCGATGATCGGGTGCATGAATTCGACCGAAAGATGAATGGCGTCGCAGGAACTGCCGCCGTTGCCCATGGCATAGAGACGGCCGCCGTCGTCGAAGGATTTCGCCATGGCGGCGGAACATTCGACGATACGGTCGGCGTTTTCGGAAAAGAATTTCTCCTTCACCGCGACGACTTCGCGCGTTTGGCGCAGAACCTTTTTCGCCAATTCGCCGGGAGCGAAATGAGGACGCGACGGCGGGGGGAATGTGTCTGATGCGGCTGTCAATGCGTGCTCCGGAAATGGAAGGGATGAAGTAGTTCCGGCATTTCTCATATTGAGGCGGCGTTTCTCCGTCTAGCGGCCCCGCTTGCGGGGCGTGTCTGCGGAACGCGCGCCACCAACTCGAAATGCCCTAAGAACCGACCGTGACGTGACGATCGGTCGTCGCGCCGTCGGATTTGGATTTCCTGATTCGCACCTCCGAAGTCAAAGTAAGATGCCGTCCATACGCGTAATATGCGGCGCAGGCGCCTTCGGCCGAAACCATCGTGGCGCCGAGCGGCGTTTGCGGCGTGCAGGTCTTGCCGAAAGCCGGGCAATCGTGCGGCTTTTTCAGGCCGCGCAGAATCGTGCCGCTGATGCACTCGCTCGATTCGTGCGTTTCGATGTCGCTGACTTCAAAGATCCGTTCGGCGTCGTGGTCGCGGTATTCGTAGCGCAGCTTGAAGCCGCTCTTGGGAATCAGCCCGACGCCGCGCCATTTGCGGTCGCAAATCTCAAAGACGTCTTCGATCAATTTTCTGGACGCAAGATTTCCGTCGTCCCGCACGGCCCGGCTATATTGATTTTCGACCTTCGCTTCGCCCGCCTCGAGCTGGCGGACCGTCCACAAAATTCCTTCGAGCATGTCGAGCGGCTCAAAACCGGTGACGACGATCGGCACACCGTAATGTCGCGCGATCGGCTCGTATTCGGAATTGCCCATTACCGTGCAGACGTGGCCGGGCCCAAGGAAAGCCTGCACCCGGTTCCCCGGCGACTGAAGGATCGCGGTCATCGAAGGCGGCACAAGCACGTGCGAAACCAGCACGCTGAAATTAGTCAACTTTCGCTTCTTCGCGAGCCAGACGGCCATCGCATTGGGCGGCGCCGTCGTCTCGAACCCGATGGCGAAGAAGACGACCTTTTTCGTGGGATTGGCGGCGGCGAGATTCACCGCGTCCAGCGGCGAATAGACGATCCGGACGTCCCCGCCCCGCGATTTGACCTGCAGCAGGTCGCCATGCGAGCCGGGAACGCGGAGCATGTCGCCGAAGGAGCAAAAAATGACGTCCGGGCGCGAAGCGATCGCGTGCGCGCGGTCGATCATCTCCAGGCACGTCACGCAGACCGGGCAGCCGGGACCGTGAACGAGTTCGATGTCCGGCGGAAGGATGGCGTCGATGCCGTACTTGACGATGGTATGGGTTTGCCCGCCGCAAACTTCCATAATCACCCATGGCCGGGTGGCGGTTTGTGCGATCGCCGCCGCGAGTTTTTGGGCGGCGTCCTGATCGCGGTATTCGTCGAGGTATTTCATTGGTCGGTCCTCGTTGTTCTCAAATGAAAGACATCTCCGGCAAGGGCGACGTCATGAAAATAAGCGCCCCGCGCTAAGGGGGACCGACGTCCGGCGACGGAACCTCCAACTCGTCCAACTGATCCATCCCCCGCAGAAACTCAAAGACTTTCTCGGCCTCATCCTCGTCGATTTTCGACAGGGCAAACCCAACGTGGACAAGCACGTATTGGCCAAGCTGAACGTCCGGCACATGCTCAAGGCAGACCTGTTTCAGCACGCCGCTGAAATCGACCTTGCCCATAAGCACATCGTGCTCGCGGTACGTCTTGACGACTTTTCCCGGAATACCCAGGCACATTCGAGACTCCTTTTGTCCACGACTAAGCGTTTGGCGACGCCGGTAAACTCGCCGCGATGGCCGCCTGGCCCAAGCTCAATCCGCCGTCGCCCGGCGGAACAAGGCGGTGTCGATATACATCGAAACCCTCGGCGCCGAGCGAATCTTCGGTCTCGACGGCAAGCAGCGCATTCAAAAAGACGCCGCCGCTCAGAACCACTTTGGCTATCCCCGTTCTTCGGCGAATCTTCCGGCACACATCGACGATCGTGCCACTTAATGTCGAATGAAAATTTTGGGCGATCGTTCGCGAATCAACCCCGGCGTCGATGTCGCGGGCGACCGCCCGAATCAGCGGGCGCGTATCGACGATCCACCATGGTTCGGCGTCGGCCGTCGCCGGGGGGAGGGACGCCCTCGTCCGGTCTTCGGTTTTGAAACCGGCCGCGAAGCCCCCGGCTTGGGAATCCGGCAAGTCCGCGAGATAAGGCCCGGCGGAACTCGGTGCGGCCTTGTTCGCGAGCCACTCCAGTTCGACCGCCGCCTGGCCTTCGTAGCTCACGCGATCTCGAACGCCGATCAATGCCGCCACCGCATCAAACAACCTGCCGGCGCTGGAAGTGGACGGCGTATTGAATTGTCGCTCGACCATTCTGCGGACAGTTCGCAACGATGACGCGTCGATTCGCCGCTCGAACGCGTTGCAAGCTGCGGCGGCGTCAAGCAGGTGGGCGGCGGCCATGCGCCACGGCTCGCGCACCGCGCTTTCGCCGCCGGGCATACCGACATAACGGAGATGGGCGGCACGTTTGAATCCGCGATAATCGCCGACTAAAAATTCCCCGCCCCAGATTTTCCCGTCCGTTCCGAAACCGGTTCCGTCGAACGTGACCCCGATGACCGGCTCATTTAACTTATGCTCGGCCATGCAGCTTGCCATGTGGGCGTGATGGTGCTGAACGCCGACGGTCTGGATGCCTTGTTCGGATTGCCGCCGGCGGGCGTATCGCGTGGAGGCGTAATCGGGATGCAGATCGTGAGCGATCCGTTTTGGCCGGAGCGAAAAAAGCCGCTCGTAGAGCGCAACGTCTTTTTCAAACGCGGTGAACGCCCCGAAATGATCCAGGTCGCCCATGTGCTGGCTGACGATCGCCCGGCGATCGCTTGCAAGAGCGAAGGTCGCTTTAAGTTGACCGCCCACGGCGAGAATCGGAAATCGGCATTCCATCGGCAGCGGAATCGGCTGCGGCGCGTATCCGCGCGACCGCCGAATGGGCGATTCATGTGCGCCGGTCACGCGAACGACCGAGTCGTCGCAGCGAACGTGGATCGGGCGATTATGCGCGAGGAAAACGTCGGCGATTCCCGCGAGCTTTTCGACCGCTTCGGCCTCTTCGTACGCGATCGGATCATCGCGGCGATTTCCGCTGGTCATGACGAGGGGAACGCCACTGACGTCGTTGAGCAGCAGATGATGCAACGGCGTATACGGGAGCATTACGCCGACACACGGATTTTCCCCCGCGATCTGATCGGACAGCCCAGCCATTCCCGCCCGTCTCTTCAGAAGCACGATCGGCCGGGCCGAGGAAAGAAGCAGCCGTCGCTCGGCGGCGTCGATTTCGCAGAGCGCTTCACAGGCGGCAAGGTCGCGGACCATGATCGCCAGCGGCTTTTCCTCGCGATGCTTTCGTTGCCGCAAGAGGGCGACGGCTTGTGAATCGCCGGCGTCGGCGATCAGGCAATAACCACCAAGGCCCTTCATCGCGCCGATTTTGCCCGCCCGAACGGCCGCCACGAAATGGGCCAGTGGATCGGGTGTATCGATGCGCCGTCCGCCGGCATCGAGCGCGACAAGACTCGGCCCGCAAACGGCGCATGCGGTGGGTTGAGCGTGGAATCGCCGATTGGTCGGATCTTCGTATTCCGCGCGGCACAGGGGGCACATCGCGAAAGACGCCATGGTGGTTTGTTCACGATCGTATGGGGCGCCGGTGACGATCGACAGGCGGGGGCCGCAGTTTGTGCAGTTTAGGAATGGATACCGATAGCGGCGGTCGCGCGGGTCCAATAATTCGGCCAGGCACAACTCGCACGTCGCGGAATCGGCGGCGATCACAATCGGCGCGTCGGGCTCGATCGCGCTGTGCGCGATGTGAAAATGCCGATCTCCTTTTGGCGGTTGCTGTTCACAGGACCATCGCTCGATATGAGCCAGCGGCGGCGGGTTACTGACGATCGCGCGGATAAACTGATCCAGCGTCTGCGATTCACCTTCGACCTCGATCGTGACGCCGCCGGTATAATTTCGGACGAAGCCGCCGAGATCGAACGCCGCCGCCAGATTGTAGACGAATGGGCGAAAGCCCACGCCTTGCACCGTTCCGTGAATCGCGATCGAGCGACGTTCCATCAAAATCTCACGGTGACAACACCATCAAAACGCTGATCAACGCTCACGTTAACGCGGTCTGGCCAGATTAGGGAAGATGGAAAACACGTCCGCAAATGTTTTTATAGCGCGGGTTGCCGCCGGGCGGTTCGCCTCGATCCAAATCGTTTTGCATAATGGAGCATGGAACGAAATGTAAACACCAATCTTAACGCTCCGCCGGCTCGATGCGATGTGCTCGGCGTCGGAATCAGCGCCGTCAACATGGCTTCCGCGCTGGCCACCATCGCCCGCTGGGTGGAGCGGCGCAGCAAGCACTATGTTTGCGTGACCGGCGTGCATGGCGTCATCGAAAGCCAAAGCGATCCGGCGCTCAAGGCAATCCACAACGCGGCCGGCATGGTTACGCCCGACGGGATGCCGATGGTCTGGCTGAATCGCCTGGCCGGCAACAAGCACGTGCAACGGGTATACGGTCCGGATCTGATGTTGGCGGTCTGTGCCGCGACCGGCGTGAAGGGGGGCGCCAGGCATTTCTTCTACGGCGGCGGCGAAGGGGTGGCCGACTTGCTGGCCGAGAAATTGCGCGAACAGTTTCCGCGCCTTCAGATCGCCGGGACCTACTGCCCGCCGTTCCGCAAGCTGACCGCCGAGGAAGATCGGCAGATCGTCGAGACCATCGATCGATCGCAGGCCGACATCGTATGGGTCGGACTCAGCACGCCTAAGCAGGAACATTGGATGTCGGCCCATATCGGACGAATCGCCGCGCCGGTCATGATCGGCGTCGGAGCCGCGTTTGATTTCCACGCCGGCCTGAAATCGCAGGCGCCGCACTGGATGCAGCGCATCGGCATGGAATGGTTCTTCCGCCTTATCACCGAGCCGCGCCGGCTTTGGAAACGATATCTTCGAAATAATCCGTTGTTCGTCTGGTATGTGCTTCTTCAACGGCTCGGCCTTATGAGTTTCGGACCGCTGGAGATGGGAGAACCACGCCAACTTCGCGCCAACTGAACGAGAACAGGATTAGTGACCACAACCACACGGGCGCCGCGGCTAATACGGATGATACAGGAGGCGATGGATTGATCCGCCTTTTCCGTGACGACCATCCGCGGTATCCGTGGTCGTGAATCTCGTTCGCAGGTCAAGACTCTCGCGGGCGTTCGAGACGCTTGACACTCAATCAGGCGACCAGAACCTAAACGCGCTTCGCCGTCATCGGTAACAACCTCAAGCGAGGTTCCCAATGACATGGCGGCGGAATATTGAATCGTTGACCGGCCTCCTCGCCGCTCTTGTTTTCACCATCGTCGCGCCAGGATTCGCAAGCGACGCCATATCCGCGCCGATTGACGAAATCGCTACGCCGGCCGTGACGATGAACGACGTTGACGTCGCAAATTGTCGTGTGATTCGCGGGGCGATATCAACGCCGGCGGCGGCGGAATTTCTGCTGGACGTGTTGAACGCCACCGCCCCATTCAATCATGGTTGGCTGGCGCCCAAGCCACTATCCGACGCCGATACCACGCCTGTACAATATTTGCTGGTTTTCAAGCAGCCGGTCGCGGCCGGGACGGTGGAGTTTGCCGGGTCGGTAACGACGTTGCGCGTTTTGAAGCCCGGCGTAGGGCTCCCCGTCAAGTCGATCAATCCGACGGATTGGCTTGCCATCGACGTTCCTCCGCATCAATCCGGCGGGGCGGTGGCGACCCTGGCGCCGGGAACCCTCACGCAGGCGCTACTCTTCACCGACCCCGCGCCTCAATGGGGATCGCGGCTGGCCGGGCTGCGGGTGATGAAGAGTCGCCTGTACAATTTGACGCCGTCGGCATCGGCGTTCGCCGAGAGCGAATATGTTGCCTTTCATTCCGGCGCCGCGCCCGGCTATTACCTCACCGCTCACATCACCAGCGGCGAATCGCCCTACTGGCAAAATAACGGGACGGATTCAAAGGGCTTGCTGCATCGGCCGCCGATTTCCGATTTCGCGCCGAGCTGGGTGATGTTGACCTGGCGCCAGCCGCAAACGGTCGGCGCCCTTTGGATGTCGGATAACTTCACCGATCTGGATGTCGAATATTACGTCGGCCCCGATTCGCTGAGCCCGCGCGCCGGAACGGAGATGGATTGGAAGACCATCCGCGATAGCCGCAAGATTGCCGGCTATGGCCGGATGATCCAATTCTCCCGGCTGGTGACGACGCGAGGAATTCGGATCAATATTCTGGCGACGGCCGATGGGCCGATCGCGCGCCTGCTGGGGCTTCACGTTCTGACGGACTTGAAAGACCAGCCGATTCCGCGTTCGGAAAATACCGGGGCCCAAGCGACTTTGCCGCCGATCGGCATTCCTTACGCGTTCGATTTTGACGGCCTTGCGACAATGGTGGTCAACGGATCCGATGGGCATCGCGTGCGAAATTTGTTCGCGCGCGAGAAAATGACCAGGGGCAAGCACGTCGCGGGATGGGACCTCAAGGACGAACTGGGGAACATGGCGCCGCCCGGCGTGTACGAGTGGAAGGCGCTGGCGGCGCCGCCGTTGGGCCTGAAATATGAGATGACCTGCTATCCCAACGTCCATGAAAACTCGCCGGAAAACGCCCCATGGCTCACCGGGATGAGCGGTCCTGGCGGATGGATGGCCGACGAGTCGTCGCCCCGCGCCGGCGCCGTCAGCGGCGACACGGTTTTTCTTGGCTCGCCGGTCTGCGAGAGCGGCGTCTGTTTCATGGCGTGCGATCTCAGGGGCAAGAAGCTTTGGGCGATCAATTCCTTTGCCGCGTGGGCGGGGTCGTACATCATGGCCGCCGACGGGAAGACCGTCTTTACGATGTGCTTCAACAATTCCCTGCCGGATGAAACGAAGGTGGACGTGCTGACCGATCGGCTCTTTGCCGTCGATATCGCCACGCATCAATTTCGCGAACTCGCCCAGTTCCGCCAGACCGCAAGCCGAAAGCGCGCTTCGCAATGGGCGGCGGCGTTTGACAATAAGGTGTATGTGTCGGTCAGCGCGCCGACGGATTGGCTGGCGTCGCCGGCGGCTCAGGCCGACGCCGATCTGGACAACTGTTACCCGCGTTATGCGGTCAAGCGAAAGGAGCGGTTCGCCAACGAAGACGTTCCCGATCCGCGGGCGGACTTCATGGGGCTTTTCCGCATGGCGCCGCTCCCGCCGCGATCGAAGTTTCTGGAATATATCGAATCGATGCCGGGCAGATCGCCCCGGCATCATGTGATGATGACGTTCCGCAAGCCGGTGGCGATCGGAACGGTGGTTTTGCCCCGGCCGATGAATCCGGACGTGCACATTAAATTGAGCGTGCTGAAACCCGACGCGCCCTATCCGCCCAACGCCGGTGATCCCCGGCAATGGCAATCCTTTGAAACACAGCCGACCGCAAATTGGGACGCCGCCACCGCGCCCAAAAACTGCCTGACGCGCGCATTGCGCGTCTCTTTTATTCGGGGCGACGAAGACCCGCTCAACGAAACCGACGACTCCGCCGAATACAGCCGTCAACCCCTCGGCGCCAAAATCGAATTTAAATCCGACAAAAACGACGACACCGGCTTGATCGAATCCAACTGGGCCGGCCAACTCGAAGGCTTAAAGATGATCGGGCGGCGTTTTGAAAACGTCGCGCCGGCCGCGGCGGTGCATGTAAACTCCGGCGTCGTCGACAAGGCCGGCGAATGGGATGCGCGGCGCGACAAGCCGTTAAGCGACGTCGATCCTGGCATCTATGAATTGGAATGGAAGACGCCGCAAGCGTTCCGCGGATTGGCGTTCAAGGAAATCGACGGCGCCCGCACGGAGATCGACGTCTATACCGGCGGCGCCGCCGGCGATATCGATATTACGTCAAACACTGGATGGACGCGCGTCAAGACCTACCTCCAGCGACGCCGTACCCA
The DNA here is from genome assembly GCA_035551995.1 of Tepidisphaeraceae bacterium. Taxonomy (GTDB): domain Bacteria; phylum Planctomycetota; class Phycisphaerae; order Tepidisphaerales; family Tepidisphaeraceae; genus RYN-428. The sequence continues at coordinate 55,941 of DASZME010000015.1, read as the reverse complement.
TTACATCGGCAAGACCAGCGACATGTGCCGGTACATGGACGGATACGTCGATTTCGGCAAGGAGATTCAGACGCGGGCGATTCGTCTTCGCGTTGTCGAGCAATGGTCGGATTTCGCGGGCGAAGAGGCGTTGCGCTGGGACTTGAAGGATAAGCTCGATGCCGCCCGATGCCGAATCTTCGGCGTGGCCGCGACGCAGGCATATGTATGGGACGCGAAACCGCAAGCTGAAACGGAATTTCTACGTGTGCTTACGATGTATCCGAGCCACCGGAGATGGACGAACGAAAGCCAATTCGATCATTATCACAGACTGTGACGCGACGGATACGCGAGTCGCTTGATATCGAGGCGACCGATTTGGGATAGAAAGTAATGCTGGAATCGATGACGCATGCTGTCGACGATAACCATGATGGAGACTCGGACTCGGCGCGCTGGTATTAAGCGTCGCCTGAAATAGCGGCGATGCAATGGATGGGCGAATGTCCAGGGATTTTACTAAAGGCGAGGCCATGAAAATTCAGGATTCGGCGATAAATTGCCGCAGAAGAGGCGAAGGTGAATTTGTAGCGTCGCGTGATCGTCGGAGACTTATGCGATATGCGATCGCGCCTTTCGCATTGAGACCATGGCTTGCACTGGTGATATGCGGCTTGTTCGCTTCGCGAGTTTTTTCCGCGGGTCCCACGCCTCCGAAGCTCACGCGGGCGCAAGTTCTTCAATCCATTATCGACGCGACGCAGCCGCTGAAATTCCCGCGCGGGGATCGGCTGCCGATTTTGGCATGGCCGGCGCAGGATGTTCCGCTGGATGACGCCGCGGCGGCGGAGGCGTTCCTTGGGAAACTCGGCGATCGCGGCATCGGCGCCTTCGCGAGTTGGAATTACGGCGATAAGGACAAGAGCCTCGCCGCCGGACTGAAAATCGCACGGTTGCAAAAGAAGCTCGGGCTGCCGGTCGCGATCAGCGCGGTCGGCGTGATGAGCGGCTTTTACAACGGGGATAAATCAACGGCCCACGTCGACGCCGACGGGAAACCGTTTTTCGATAAATCGCAAACCTTCGTGCAACTCGGCTGCCCGTTTGCCGTCGAAGGACGATATCCGGCGGTTCAAAAACAGATCGACTTTTTCGCGAAAGGGTACAAGGACGCCGGGGTGGACGTCGATTTCGTCTTTGCCGACTGGGAATTCGATGGGCCGTTGGAGTGGGGCGAGGCGTGGGAGTTAAGTAAGAAATGCGTTCATTGCCGCGAACATATCAAGGACCTGGATACCAGTTTCCCGGCGTTTCAGAAAGCGGTGCGGACGGTTCGCGCGGATATGCAGAAGAAGGTGTATGCCGACCTGCTCAGAGGATATTTTCCGAAGATTCTCGTCGGCAACTACGGGGTCTATCCGAACGACGGATTCCGCTATTGGTATGATTTTTTCGAGAAGGTTCCGCCGCCGCCGGCGATCGAGTTGAAAGCGGATCATCACGCGAAGTTTCGGCCGTGGTTTCAGGAGTTTCCGCTGACGGGGTATACGTATGCGATGCCGGTGGTTTTTCCGCGGTACCGCACGTTTGAATATTACGATGATAGCAATACCGACTACCGGTGGTTTCATGGGTTAATGCAGAACGCGAGCAACGTGGGGAAAAGCACGCCGGGCGACGTCCCGATCGTGAGTTGGGTGAGATGGGGCGTGACGGACGCCCCCAAGACGCCGGACGCGAATTTTAAGCCGATGAGCGAGAAGACGTACCAGGAACTTCTCTGGCACATGCTTCTTCGCGGACATGATGGCATGTTCATTTTCTGCAATGACGCCGAGGCGCCGAAGGAGTTGCGGCTTTTACAGGAGGTGTACGCGGCGTCGCTCCAATACAAGGCGTTTCTGGACAAGGGGACGCCGGTGACGTTTGCAATTCCCGAATCGGCGGGGCCGGTCGTGTCGGGGTTGAAACTGGGCGATCGCTTATTGGTGCGGCGAACTGATTTCACGGACGACGACAAACCGGTGATGTTAACGGTGGGGGATCAGCGCGTGTCGATCAAGCGAGCGGACGGAATCAGTCAGGTGATACAACTGGAACATTGAGCGTGCTGAGGCGGGTTCGGCGCCAGCCCAAACCGGTGAGAATCACCGCCGCCAGCGCGGGGATGAGAACCGTCATCATCATCATGAGCGAGGCTTCGATCATCGGATCGTAACGGGACATGTGAACCCACGTCATCAAAGTTGGCGTGAGCACCTGCGGCCGTTGCGGCATGAGCAAGACGGTGGCGGGGACTTCAGTGAGGGAGAGGGCGCCGACCATGAGTCCGCCGGCCAGGAGCGTCGGCCACGCGAGCGGCCATACGACCGAGGCGGCGGCTCGCAACGCGCCGGCGCCATCGACCGAAGCGACCTCGCGCAATTCGCGCCACGGGCGCGACCAGGCGCCTCGACCGGCGGTGAGGGCAAGCCATCCGAAACGACCCAGATAGGCGATCACCGGAACGACTGAGCAGTCATACGCCCAGGCAAGTCCGGGGCGGTTGTAGATGCGGATGAGGCCAATGGCCAGCAGTTGTCCCCCGACGAGAAAACTGGCGCCGGCCAGGGCGAGCAGGCCGGGCGTCCATTTTCCCGACGCGGACATCGCGGCGATCGTCGCCAGCGCCGCAGCCTCGGCGGCGACCTGCATGGCGCCCTGAACCTGTGGGCCGAACTCGTCCCACATGCGGGTGATGGATAGTCCCCAGATGCCGTTGCGGAGAGAGCCGATCAGCGACGCCACGGGAACGCCGACGTTGAGAAGGATCAGAAGCAGCGTGACGACGGTGGTCCAGCGCGAGGCGTCGAGGATGGGAGGCCAGTCGCCGACGGTGAGCGTGTCGGACGCCGACGCCTGCGACGCGCCCCATCCGGCGACGGCGGCCAGCAGCACCGTCGCCAGCAGCAGCGGGGTCGCGGTCGCGACGGCGGCGGCGGCGCGGGCGGGTTGCTCGGGCGATTTGATCCCGCCCCCTTGCGTTTGCGGATTGACCGCGGCGATGGAATTGTCCGGGGAGCTGATGGAGCCGGTATCGAACACCATCCGAACTTCGGTCGCCACGACGCTGATGCCGGTGGGTTCGTAGACGGCGAATTCCTGCGTGGCCAGCACGGTGACGATGGCGATGGACGCGATGATCGGTCCCCTGAGCTGGCGAAACGTTACGCGCCGCAGGGCGCCGTCGAGCACGGCCTGTTGCTGGACGGCGGTGTCCATTCGGCGAAGGGATAGCCCGACCAATCCAGCGGGTACCGCCCACAGCCATGATCCCAGCGACCAGATGCAACGGAAAACATCCGCCGTTCCGTTGGGCCGAAACGTGATGTGAATCGGGAGGTGGAATGCGATCGCCTTCAGGTGAAAAAACGCGACGGCGGGAACGTGAAATTCCGTTTCGCCGAGCCAGCGCAGGCCGGGTTTGATGATACGAACGAATTGCGACCATCCGTACGCATAGGAGAGAGAGGGGAGAAGCAGGGCCGCCGGCATAATGACCCACAAAACTTTCGTGAGCATTCCCCGGCCGCGGCCCAGCACAAAGCCGGCGGGAACGCCCATGAGCGTGGCGATTACCGCGGCGGCGGCGTTATATCCCAGCGTGCGGCCCAACAAACCGGCACGAAATGCGTCCAGCGAAAATTCCGCCCGCACGTTTGGATTGGCGAGAATAACCGCCGACATCCAGAGCAGCGGAAGAACGCTGCAAAGCAGCACAATCACGACCGCCGGGGCCGCGGTGATCCGCGCGGACCAGGCATCGGCGGATTTGGAAGCGGGGACGAATGCAGGATCGGGAGCCATCATTTGTTGGTCTTGAATTTCGCGGCAAAAAAATCATCGGGCGCTATCATCGGATTAGAGCGTTTCTCATCTGGGGTCGCGAGTTTCCCTCGTGAAACGGGCCCCGCAGGCGGGACCGCTGTTCCCGAAACAATTAACAAAAACCGCCTGTCGTTTTCATCAACTTCGGGCCGGCCGCAGCCTCATGAACAACTAACGCAGAAACGATACGGCAAATCGCAACTCGCGATGAATCTCAGGGCTTTCTTCCCTCGAGAATCGCCGTCGCCTCTTGCTGCGCCTGTGCATATACCTTCGCGGCGGCGCGGTAGTCAACCTTAAACGCCTTCAGGCTGTCGCCCGCGCCGCCGCGCACGCTCCAGCGGGCGAACTTCATGTCGATCAGCTTTTGTTCGGTCTGGCGGCTAAGCAGAAAATCGATCAGCTTTTTGGCGTTCGCCTCGTGCCTGGCGCCTTTGACCAGTCCGACGGTCGTGGGCATGGCCAAAGTTCCTTCGCCGTTTTGATCGGGAACGACGGCGGAAACTTTTCCGCCGTCGACGATTTTATTGGCCACGTCGTCGCTGTCGGTGAGGCCGACGCTGTAAACGCCGTCGGCGACCTGATTGGCCACCTCCGCGTTTCCGCCGAGCAATTGCACGCCGTTGTCATGCAGCTTCCGGAGAAATTCGCGAGCTTTATCAGGCCCCCACGTCGCGTACATGGCGGCGACATGAGCGCCAGTCGCGCCGGCGCTGGGCCGGCTCATCGCGACCTTGTCCTTCAGCCGCGGATCAGCCATGTCCGCGATGCCGGTGATCGCGAAAGGCGGCGTATCATTTCCTTGCCCGATCGCCAGCACGCGCGCCCGCAGGCCCGCGCCGGCCCACAAGCCGTCGGCGTCTTTGAATTGATCCGGAATATCCGACGCCGCGGGAGACCGATAGGCGGCAAGGACGCCTTCATTGCCCAGCCGGACGCTGAGAAACGCCTCGCTTCCCCACCAGACGTCGGCCCGCGGATGATCGCGCTCGGCTTCCAGTTTTCCGGCCAGTCCGACCGATTTGCTCGATTCGATATCGTACTGCGGGGCGACGTGCAAGCCGCTCTGGTTCTCGAAGTCCTTGAACACTTCGCTGGCGTACGGCTCATCGACGCCGCAGTAGACGACGATTTCCTCTTCAGCCGATTTACGGTTGCAACCGCCGGCGAAAACGGCGATCGAGCAGAGTGCGCACAGGATGCAAAGCAGGGAGGACGCGGGAGGGGCGTGGGGTTGTTTTGGCATAACGGTCGTGACTCGTTTCTCAAAAAGAGACTTCCAGGCGCAACGAAGCGACCAGCGCGTTGTGCCGATCGGGTTCATCGAACGCTCCAGATCCGCTTGGATGGATGATATATTGAAGATCAGGCTTCAAGCTGATCCACTGCGTGACGCGAACGCGATAAAAGACCTCCGCCGCCAGCTCATAATTATACCGTGTTTCGTCGGCTCGATTGAAATGGGCGTAGGTGGCGCCAAGGCCCAGTTCGTCGATCGGCCGAAAGAGAAGCGGCCCGGTCCAGGTGACGGCGGCAAGGGCGTTGTTTTTCGGCGTCGATGGTGATCGGAAGGTTGAAGCGCTCGCGGAAATTGTTGCTGCGGGTGTTGACGCCGCCGACGAAGTTTTGCGAACTGTCGACGACCAGGTACGGATCGCGCGTGATGCCGGCGTCGGCGAGCTTTTTTCGCGAGCCAAAGGGATCGATCGGCACATGTTGATCGGGATCAAATGCCTGCTCTCCCGGCGGAATCGCCAAGGCGGTCTTGGTTGTCGGCTGCGATGCCGACGGCGACGGGGCGAATTCGGCGCGGACGGCACGATAAACAAGAAGCGTCGCGAGACCGAGCAGGCAGCATGCGCGGAATGTCGTCGGAGTCAGAATCGGAATCTCCCTCGGATGGCCAGGCAATTCAATGCAGAATAGCGGCGACGGCCGCCGACGCAACGCGTCGGCGGAAGTGACGCATTTCCCGGCGTTTGGAGGGGATGAAGCCGTGCAAAAAATTCTCAATGCGAGGCGACAAGCCTTCACACCATAACTCCCGCAGCTACCGGGAGAGAGAAGGAACATCGACGGCGGTGGTGTCGAGATCACATTCGGCGACGCTGAAACCACCAACGGCTTTATCTGCCGCGCGCACGCTCGGCGCCGTGCTCGCGGGCGGCGTGCTCGGCTTCGAGGCCGCCGAATCCGCGGGCGCCCTCATTCTCGCGCGGGGCGGCCGGCGCTTCCGCCGGGCGCTGCCGCGCAGGCTCCCGCTCAATTCGAGACGGCGTCTCTACATGCGGCTGAATATGCTCCGCCGGTCGCGCCTCGGGAATCGTGTTGCTCCGCGACCAGCCCCCGGCTGTGTGTTGCTCCCAACCTTCGTTGGTCCGGCGATAAACCTGTCCGTCATGCCCGGCGTAAACATTGTTCTCCAGGCGGGCGGGCGCGTGAATCGCCGGACCCGGTTGTCGGAAGGGTTCATTGCGACCCCCTTCATTGCGAGCAGGCTCATTGTGATAGTACGTATTGCGGTTAAGGACTACATTGCGGCGGATGTTGTCGGTGCGGTTGTAGACGTTGAGCCGATTGATATAGCCGTTATTCACGATACGCACATTGCCGTGCGGGAAACTATGATAATCGATCAAGCCGCGCGGTCCCCACCAGCCGCGGGTGACGCCGGAGGAGACAAACCAGCTTCGATTCCAGCGGTCGTGGGCGCCGATGCCCCAGGCGCCGACGGACAGGTCATAGCGGGCGCCGAAGCCCCAGGTGTAGGGTCGGGCGAAGTATTCATGACCGTACCAGCCGTGATAGCGATAGCCGGTGCCATACACGACCGTCGGTCCATAGACGTAGCAGCCGGTATAGCCGGGGAGATAGCCACAGTAGACGACGCTCGGCGTGGCGTCGTAGACATAGCAGTATCGAACATAGTAGTCGGGGCAGCTTGGCGGAAGGGTGTAGATAACGTCGGGCACCGACACGCACACCGACCACGGACCCACGGCGATTCCCGATTCATACCAAACCGCCTGATGACAACAGTAGTACCGGTTGTTCACCAGAAGCACCGCATCGGGCGTGTTGACCGCGTAACTGATCGGCGTCTGCGGCACCGGTTCGAATTGCGGCTGGCCATCATAGACGACGTTCAATGACTGGCCCGCGTTTCGATCGACCGCCGCCGTCTGCGGCACACGGGCATCCAACCTCGCATCCTTGGCCTGCTGTGTCCCGGCCACCGATACAAGAACATTCCCCTTGGGCGAATCGGGCGGAATCTGCGCAAAGGCCGGCGGAAGCTTATCGGACGAAACGTACGTCCACGGCCCCTGCAACGATCGCGCGGTAAACCAGCGCCCCGCCAGCAACACATACGTCTGCTGCGTTTGTGGATCGAGAAACACGTCAGCCTGGGTATTGGTGACGTACAGAAGATTATTGCCCGGCAGCGGCGCATAAGCCGGCTGCCCGTCGGTCGAAATTAGCTCGGCCGGTTCTTCGGAAACGATAATCTGGCCAGGATTCGGCTGAGCGCCCGGCTGAACCACCGGCGCCCCCGCGCCCGGGGCGGCATCCGGCGGCGGGGTGGTTAGCGCCCTGCCCTCGGCAAGCACGTTGGCCGGAATCGAGCCGACGTTGGTCCACGGACCCATCACGTCGCCGGCGACATACCAGAAATCCCCCGCTTTCAGATAGTATCGTTTGGCGGTCTCATCGAGCAAAATAATGAACGGAGTATTCACCACGCGCATCAATCCCGGCTGATTCGGCGACGGTTGAAGCTGCGGCTGCCCATCCAGTACCACGAGCGTGGCCGGGGCCGGGGTAAAAATAATCTTCGGCGGCGTCACCTCAAGCTGTTGGGCGGCCGCCTTTTCTTTCTCCGTAATGTCCAGACTCGACATCAGTTGATCGAGCGAAAACGTGATGTGCATCTGCGGCAACTGCTGCTGCAAGACCTGCGAAAGCTGATTCTGTTGATCGGTCTCCTGAGCAAAGCGCGTGCGGCGAACAGTCAAATCGAGAATCGTGACGGTTCGCGCATCGCGATCGGTCGCGACGCGCGCCGTCAGCCAGACCGCTCCAAAAACAGGCTCGACGCCTCCCGGCGCAGTCAATGAGACGGCCGCCCGGGCGGTCAATTTATCGCCTTCCAACTTCTCCGGTTGCGGCTGAAAAATCTGGATGGTTCCGGAAGGGCCCTGCAACATCAGCGGCCAGGTCGTCGAGGGTTGCGCGACGGTCTGATAAGGCTGGGGCGCCTGCGCCATGGCCGAACCGCCCGGGACGAAAAAAGCGATAAAAAAGACCGGCGTGAGAATCTTAAAAACAGTCCGCATCGCTGCCTCCATGGAGTTCGGCGTAGCCACTTTAGAAAAAATCGATCATCCCGCCAACGGGGTTTCGACGATAAATACACAACAGCTTGGATCGTAGCCGATGCGATCGATCCCGGGAGAGGATAAAACAGTTGAAAGGATTCACGAATGTCATCCATCTCGAGCATTAGCGGCGGAAGTTCGCTTTATTCGTATCTTCAAAATTTATCCGGCGTAACGGAGTCACAAGCGACGACCCCGGCCACGGCGACCACCGGCGCCGGCGCCGCCTCCGATGCGTCGGCGACCGATTCCGGTCAGTCGGTGCAGGGCGGCCATCACCATCATGGACACGGAAAGGGGGGGCAAAGTCAGTTATTTCAACAGATTCAGCAAGCCGTCACGAGCGCCCTGCAGTCCGCGCAACAGAACGGATCGACCGATCCGAACGAAACGATCGAAGACGCGATCGCCAGCGTCTTCAAGAATCAAACGTCCGGCGCCGCCCCGCAAGTCGCCTCCGGCACGACGACTCCCGACGCCGACGGAGATTCCACCGGCGCCGCGTCTTCCTCCGCGACGGGCACGAGCGGCGGCGCGACGCAGGCTTTTTTCCAGAGTCTTCAGTCGCTGGGGATTGATCCCCAGCAGTTTCACCAGGATTTTCTCGCCGCCGTCCAGGATTCACAAAGCGGCGCCGCCGTCAGCGCGAGCAGCCTCTTTCAAAATCTGCCGGTCGGGTCGATCGTCGATCAGACGGCCTGACCCGGTCGGAAGAACCATCCCAACCGGCATAACCTTCCATCGCCAATAAAGGCTTCGTTGAATTCGGCCGATTTCCATACGGAAGCGTGGTCTTTTGGAACAAGGACCGATTCGTGTATGGGACGTTGCTGATGGACCAGTCACAAGAATGGCCGGCGATGGTGGCCCTCCTGAAGCCGCGAAGGAGGAGCCTCCATACCACGATCACGCCGGCCTTCGGGCTGAGCCTGATTCTGTTCATCCTTGTCAGCCTGCTGGCCTATAAAAGCACCGACCGGTTGATCGAAAGCGGAAAAAAGGTGGCCGCGGCCAACGATGTTCTCGCGAAACTCGCCGACGCGGCGAGTTATCTCGAACGGGCCGAAGTCGAAAGCCGCGACGACGCCGTCACTGGCGCGGCAACGCATCAACGGCGGATGCGCCTGGCGATCGAACAAACCACCGGCGACCTGCGTGCCATCCGCGATCTGGCGGAGGGCAGCTCCACGCTGGTCGAGAGCGTATCCCAACTTGCTTCGCGCGTTTCCGCCGAGGTGAGGCGATTGGAGCGCGCCGCCGATCGCAGCGCGGTCAAAAGCGTCGATGTCGTCGCGGACGCCGTTCAACCCACGGCGACGATCGACACGATGACTCCGATCCGCGACCTCTTCGAGCAGGTGCGCGCCGAGGAATGTTTTATCCTCCGCCAGCGCCTCGCGACGGCGGCGAATGAAGCGCGCCATCGCACCTGGGCGTTTTTCGGAATGGCGGCGGCGGTATTGGTGGCCCTGGCGCTGAGTTATGCGCTGGTGCTGGAATTCGAGGCCCACGTTCGCCGGGGCGAGGCCGACCTGCGGCAATCAAAGGCCGCCGCCGAATCGGCCAATCAATTCAAGAGCACTTTCCTGGCCAGCATGAGCCATGAAATCCGCACGCCGCTGACGGCGATTCTCGGATTCTCGGATCTGCTGGTAAGGCCCAATCTCACCGATTCGCAACGCCAGGATTATCTTCAAAAAGTCCGCCACAACGGCGGGCATCTGCTGAATATCGTCAATGACGTTCTCGATTTGTCCAAGATCGAAGCGGGCAAAATGGAGATCGAGAAAATCGACTGCTCGCCCACGGCGATCGTCGATGACGTCCTCTCGCTGCTCAAGGAAAGAGCCGCTCAAAAAGGAGTGTCGCTGGACGCGCAGTACGTCGGCCCATGCCCCCAGACGGTGCGCACCGATCCGAACCGGCTGCGGCAGGTGCTCACCAACCTCACCGCCAACGCCATCAAGTTTACCGATCGCGGCGGAGCGGTGCGCGTGGTCGTTCAGCTGAGCCTGGAAGGGGGAAAAACGCGGCTCCAGTTCCGCGTCTCCGACAGCGGCGTGGGAATGACCGCCGAGCAGGTCGCCAAACTGTTCCGGCCATTCGCTCAGGCCGATCTCTCCACCGCGCGCAGATTCGGCGGCACCGGCCTGGGCCTGACCATTTCGCGGCAATTCGCGCAAATGCTCGGCGGCGATATCACCGTCGCCAGCCAGCCCGGCGTCGGCAGCGCATTCACCGCGGAAGTCGAGACCGGCCCGCTCAACGCCGTGCGCATCCTCGAAAAGCCGCAGGAGTGGAACCAGCGCCTTCCCGAGCGCCCGCAAATTTCGCCGCGGCGGATCAACGGGCGAATCTTGCTTGCCGAGGACAGCCTGACGAATCAGGAGCTGATCAGCCTCCACCTCACCGAGGCGGGAGCGGAAGTGACGGCGGCGGAAAACGGAAAGATCGCCTGCGAGTTGGCGGCGGCGGCGGCCAAGTCCGGCGTTCCGTTTCACCTGATTCTCATGGACATGGAAATGCCGGAAATGGACGGTTGCGAGGCGGCGATGCACTTGCGCAATATGGGATTCAAGCTCCCGATCATCGCGCTCACCGCCAACGCGATGTCCGCCGACCGCGATCATTGCATGACATCCGGTTGTAATGCGTTTGTCACAAAACCAATCGATTGGCCGAAGCTGATGGAGATGATCGCCTCTCACCTGCGGCACAAGGAGGCCGTCGAGAGCCGAAACTACGATCCGCGGCTTGCCCGCGTGATGCAAATATTCATGACCGAACTGGAACAATCCGCCCAGCAACTCCAGACGGCGCTGGATTCCAACGACCGTCATCGCCTGGGCCAACTTGCCCATTCGCTGCGTGGTACAGCCGGAAACTGCGGCTTTGACGCGATCGCGCAAGCCGCCTCGGAATTGGAATCCGCTGCGAAGGATACCGTCTCGACGGAGGTGATCTCCAAAGCGACCAACGCGCTTCTGGAGTTGTGCGCTCAGGCGCGCCTGCCGCAGGCCGCGTGAAAAAAACGCTATTTTCCCGGCGCCTGCACGACCGTCACCGACTTGACCTCCACTGGGCTGTGCGTGGCGTAAAACTCCAATTTCCCGGATAAGCCGACATACTTGGCCCTGGAGCTCAGACGCTCTTTGCCGTTGACATAGATCGACGTCGTATCTTTGGTCATGATCCAGGTGATTTGCGTCCACTGGTTGGGCACAAGCGCGGTGCTGTCCACGATGCCGCCTTCGTCATAGGTACGCGGATCGGTAAAGTTGACGGGGGTTTGCGTCGGGTCAAAGTTGAATTCGACGTAACCGCGCTCGTACCGCAGAATCAGAACCGAATCGGTCTTGACGATCATGTCGAGCTTAAACGGCGGCTTGACCTCATTGGGGGTGTAATAAGGAGTCCGGCTCAGCTTCACGATGCCCGACGGGGCTTTGGCGCCGGAGAAATCAACCATCTCGCCGAGCATATTCTTCGCGCCGCCGGTTTTAGTTTCGGCCTCGGCGGGCGGCGCGTCGGTCGATCGTCTTTCGGCCATCACCTTCTGAAGGCCCGACAGATTGGGCGCCGATTTCTTGTACCAGTAGATGGCCCGTTCGCGCATCCCGGGGAAAAGCGGCTTATCTTTGCCCCACCATTGGCCGGCGAGGGCATACTGCGCGAGGGCGTCGCTGGGCTCGACCAGATCCTGCCGCGCCAGATCCTTGAGCCGCGGGTCCGATCCCCTGGCGAGCATCTGTAATCCGCGATCCCAATCGTGTTTTGAAAAACAATAAAACTTTCCGACGGCCAGATTCGCCTGCGGATCATCGGGCGTGGTTTTGAGCTTGGTCATCGACGGCCTGACCCGCTCGAATTCCCCGGCCAGCATTTCCGCCGCCTTGAGCCGTTCGCGGATCGACGCGTCGGCGTCCTGCGGAACGCTTGCCTGCACGGCCCGCGCGAGCTTGCGCACTTGCGCATAATCGTCGTCGGCGATCATTCGCTCCACCGCTTCCACGCCCCAATTCGCCAGGTCCGCATTCTGCCCATTTGGACCGGAACTGAGCTTCGCAAACGTATCGATAATCATCGCCGTGGCGTCGACCGTGTAATATTTGTCGAAATTATCGATGGCCGTCTTGCAGTCCTCCACGTCGCTGGCGGCCAGGGCGGCCTTATATCCTTCGTTGAGCAAGACGTAGCGGGCGACATAATTTTCCTTGATCTTGACCGCTTCGCCGACCAGGGCCTGGGCAAGTTCCTTCTTCGCCGCCGGCGCCTTCTCGGCATACTCCTTCTGGAAAACCTCTTTAACCAGTTTCATCGTCTCGGCCTGGCGAGCGACGTCCGGCGGGGCAAATTTGGTCGACGTCGGCGTCGCCGGGGCCGGCGTCACCGCCGGCGTCTTTGCAATGGGCGTGGGCGCCGGCGTCACCGGCGCCGGCTTGACGCCGGTTTGCTTGGGGGCGGGCGTCGGCGGATTGTGTTCGGGCGCGGGGGTTGGAGCCGGCGTCGGCGTCGGCGCAGGCTCCCGCGTCGGCGAAGGCTTGGGCGTCGGACTTACCGGCGTCGATGGCGTCGGCGTCCAGTTATCGTCAAAAATGCTGTGCGTCCCATCGGCAAAAACCCCGGCTTGCAATGCCACCACCGCCGACAGACCGATTACCCACCACGGCAAAGCCGCACGCGTTGCGCGTCCCATAAATGTGTCCTTTCGGAAACTGAGCCGTCACATTAACGTATCGTGCCCTCAAAGTCATGTTGAATCCGGTCTATTTCTTATAAGGGGTTGACCAGAATCAGATGCAAGATACACTTGCCATGCGTGCGGGCGTAGCTCAGTTGGTAGAGCGTGACGTTCCCAACGTCAATGTCGAGGGTTCGAACCCCTTCGCCCGCTTTGATCGTAAGTCACGCCGAACGCTTCATCTAGCGAATCTTTCCAAAGCGAGGCCAGTTCATCAGCCTTGACGTTTTGATGTCGGTATCCGGATAGCGGTCCCAGAGCGCCCGACACGCTCGCCCGTCGATTTTTCCATTGATACGCTCTTTAGTCGACTACCTCCATGCAATGCTCAAGTATCCACGCGGGGTAATCACAGACCAGGCGCTGGTAGGCGCCGCGGCGCCCGAGGCAACGTTCGCCCAGACGCGAGATTCTCTCCCCGATTCTCCACCGCGCGGCGCCAAACTGGCCACGCCCGATCATTCGCTCGTGCGCTTCCGCAAGTGTTTTCAGGGTGTTGGAAAGCTTATTCATGCAACGTTCATAGTGGCGCATCGCCGACTCGAATTCCGGTCTGGCCACCATGCAATCCACATAGATACTGGCGGCGATGAGCGCTGTATTGGCGCCGGCGCCCAGATAGGGCGGCATGCAAAGGCCGCTATCCCCAATCAAGGCCGCCCCGCCCGCCCACCAGGCATCCGTCGAGACCCAGGTAAATTGCCGGACTCTTCTGCCGAGCAGTTGCGCCGTGAGGTTCGGGACCAGCGAAACAAGCTCGTTGTCAGCCAGAGTGTGTTGCAGGCCCGCGATGGAAGCGGGGTCCAAATGCGTGCCGCCGGAAGGTTCCTGAACCTCAATAACGAGTGAAATCGACCGATCGCGGTTTGGCAGGCCAATCGCCATCACGCCGCGCTTACCCGCGAAATGGATGTAGTCTGGCGCCAGTCCATGTGCCACGGCAATATTGGCCGGGATCTCGGCATTGACGTAGGCGAATCCGCTCGGCTTCCTGCTGATCGATCCCAGGCGGCGTTGAGCGATCGCGTCGCGCACCAGGCTGTGTACGCCGTCGCCCGCAAGCATCAGTCGCGCCTTTCGAACGACCAATTTCCCGTCATGTCGAAAGATCAATTCGCCGTTGAGGGCGTCAGCGTACAGCAATTCATGCCCGTAGACAATTGGAACGCGCTGATCCTCCACCGCCTGGACCATTGCCGTCACGAATGGCGCGCGGCGTACAGACAGCAGGTAGTCTTCCTTTGAACAACCGTATTGAAAGTAGTGGCAGCGGCCACGCTCTCTGATGCATCGGCCGTTGGCGCGCTGTCCGCACTCGGTCAGATCGATGCCAAGCCGTTGACGGCAAACATCCCTGCCCGCCCGGTTAAGCGTGAAATTCGTCGATGCGCCTCCGGCAACCGCAATGAGCGACTCGAAGTTCGCAGCGCGGTCGATAACCTCGACGGAATATCCCGCGGCGGATAGCTCGAGCGCCGCGGCCAGCCCCGCGACGCCAGCCCCGAGAATAAGGACATCGCCTTTTGTCCGTAGGGGCAAAGATCCCCGTTGGACGCGGTCATTGCGCGAGGCGCGATCGGCGGCAGGATTCTTTCGGTCGATCGTCAAACCCGCCACGGGCTGCCGGCTGTTGCCGCCGCGCCGGTTATCGGTCTGACGCGGAAGACGTCTGGCAAAGGTGCGCATGGGTCCTTCCTTATCTCAAGCCGTTCGGCGCCTGACAGGCCGAAGTGGCCAAGCCGAATCTATTTTGCGGCGCCGGTTACGATCGCAGGCTCATAGCCACCGCCGGGAAGAATCTTTCAACGGGGTTCGATTTGGGCGTTGGTGCATCGAGTTGGCGCCGGGAACGCCTCGTGAAATAAATTCACGCGAGCGAACTACGGGCGAGCATGAATAGACGATTAGCTCCGCGTGAATCGGGCTCCGCGTTGCCTGCCAATTCGCAAATCGCTATAGTCCGGCCTCAGACGGGATTTCCCATGGACTACCCGCCCCCTTCCGGCGCCGGCAACACCCTCGGCACCAGCGCGACGTTTCTTGAATCGCTCCGCGGCAATGCCGACCCGCGGCGCTGGGATGAATTCTTCGCGATTTACGGCCCGCTCATCGGTCATTATCTGCGGAAGATGGGCGTCGCCGCCGACGACGTGGACGACCTCCGGCAGGACGTGCTGATCATCCTTTACCGCAGGCTGGCGGACTGGCATTACGACCGCGCGGTCGGGTCGTTTCGCGGTTATGTGAAAACAATCGTTCGCAACGCCGCTTTGAGGTATTTCAAACGCCGACTCGTTCAGCCGCGCGCCGACGGCGGCGCCGAGCATGCCGAGCGGCTTGTAGCCGCGCCTGCCGCGGCGGAGGAAGACGTTTTCGAGCAGGCATGGAGGCGGCGGGTATTTGAAATCGCCTGCGAGCGGGTGCGCGCCGACGTATCCGAAAAGACATGGGCCATGTTTGAACAAGCTTACCTGCTGATGCGGCCTTTGACGGAAGTTGCGGCCGAGTTTGGAGTGCGAATCGGCAATTTGCATGTGGTTAAGAAGCGCGTGAAAGACCGGCTGCGCGCGGAGGTGAACGCCCTTGACGTCTGACACACCGGCGGATTGCGATCGCCCCCTGCGTTGCCTCCGACCGGCAGTGGAGTCGCTCGCGCACGGCGACCGCGCCGACGATGACCCTGAGGCCATCGAAGCGGTCGAAAGTTGCAGGTCTTGCCGCCACGCGCTTGACGCGGGCGACCCGTTGAATTTGCCGCCCCCGGTGGCCTGGCATGCCGGCGACGGCGCCGCCCCGGCAAACCTTCTCCCTCACTTGACCGGCGGCGGAATCCTTCGCGGCGGTCGCTCGGTCCAGCGACCGCCGCCCGACGCCGTCGCCGGGGCGATCGCGCGCGTGGATCGATACGATCTGCTTGCGGTCGTCGGGCGCGGAGCGATGGGAACGACTTTTCGTGCCTGGGACGCGAAGCTGCGCCGCGAAGTCGCGGTCAAGGTCGTTGACATGGCTGGCGCCGCCGCGGTTGCCGAACGCGTGTTGCGCGAGGCTCGCGCGTGCGCCGCCATCGATCATCCGGGCGTCGTCGCGATTCACGAAGCGGGCGTCGATGACGCCACCGGATTGGGGTTTATCGTATCGGCGTTCATCGAAGGACAGACCCTGGAGGCAAAACTCGACGCGTCGCTGACGCTGCCCTGGCGCGCGGCGGTGGAGATCGCCCGTGAGATATTGACCACCCTCTCCAAGCTGCATCCCGCCGGCATCGTTCACCGCGACCTGAAGCCATCCAACGTTATGATCGGCGCCGACGCGCCTCATCGCGTCCGGTTGCTCGATTTCGGCATCGCCCGCGATGGACCGGCCGACGGACCGCCTGGGGTGTCGGGCACGCCGGCGTACATGTCGCCTGAGCAGGCGGCGGGACATGACGGGCACGACCCGCGAAGCGACTTGTATGCCGTGGGTGTTTGCCTGCATCAGATGCTGACCGGGGAGTTGCCGGCGCCGGGCCAATCTCTTGCGTTCGACGCGCCGCCGAACGTGCGGGCGAATTTGCGTTCGCTGCTCGATCGCGCGCTTCATCGGGATCGGGCCGCGCGCTTCCAGTCAGCCGACGAAATGCTGGCGGCGTTGGGCGGCGTCGAGGCGGTGACTTCGTCCGGCACGTCGTCGTCGAGGCCGGTCGATCTTGCCGCCGCGCTTCAACACCGGACCGTGTTTTTGGCCGCGGCCGAGCGTTGGGTGGGGCGGCGATCCGAATGGTTTGACGCCGTGCGACGAATATCTTTCAGCGCGGCGGCGCCGCCGGGCGTCGATGTGGATAATCAGGACGACATCCGGCACGCCGCGATGGCGCTTGCCGGGCGACGCCGCTGGGATATTCGCGCGCACGCAATTCTCAAGTACGGTCCACACGTTCGCGTGGAAGCGATTATCGCGGCGCGGCATGAGCGATTTCTCTCCGGCGGCGTCGACACGGCGCCGTCCGATGGGGCGGCGCTCGACCGCGCCCTGTCCGGCGTGTTAACCGATTTTGGACGGGGCGCCATATCGACGGTGGTGCTTGTAGCCAGCCCGACCGGATGGGACGCGGAGGTGTTTGCGCGGCGCCAACCGGCCCGCTCGGGGTTTCACGTCGTTCTTTATGACACGGATCGAATCCCGCACCGCTGGGTGGACCAAATCAACGACGAACCCTCGGCCGACTGGATTGCGGCCGCCGCGGAGTGGGCGCGCGGCGAACTCGCGCACCGCCCGGCGCTAAGCGTGAACGACGTGGCCGCGCGCTTCGGCGCGGCTGATGCGGAATCCATTTTCCACGCCGTCGCGAGGATTCCGGAATTTTTCACGGAAGTCATCACTGGCGTGGGAAAGGTTTTGCGTCGGCGCGACTAAGGGCTTCACAGAAGGAAGCCTGTATGTCACTCCCAACACTGCTCAGCAAACGTGGCCGCGCGATACGCCGTTTGAAGCGATTGACTCCCGACCAATTGCGCCGCGAACACGTGCGACTCGATCAAATCCTTCAGCAAACACAACGCGAGTTGTACGAGCGCGAGAATTACAAAGCCGCGCTTTTCGAACGCGGCCGCCAAACCGACAGTGAAGCCGAGCGCATCTCCCTCGCCCGCGGCATGCAGCGGCTGGATGCCGCCGTCAAGCACATGCAGCGGAGAATGGAATTGATCCACCGCCACATGCACGTGCTGGATGGCCTGAGCGCGCTACAGACTACGCGAGGCTTGCTCGAGAGCCTCGGCATCGGGTCGGTGTTGGCCGAAGTGTCGGCCGAGGATCTGGGCAAACTGTTGGAAGACGCAGCCGTCGAAGGGACGTTTGAAACAGAGAAACTCGATCGATTGGCGCGCTTGATCGACGGCGCCGACGACATTGCCGAAGCCGCCAATGGCGTTTCCGGCGACGCCAATCTGCAGGAAATCGTGCGCGCAATGGAGCAAGCGCGTGCCGTGTCGTTTGACCGAGCCGCGTCAAAACAGCCCGCCGAGACCGCGCGGGGTTTGAGGGAGGCGCCGTGAACCGCATCGATTTATCCACGCCGTTATCGATGGCGGCGACACGGGCGCGAGAAACGGCCGATTCACTTCGTCGGCAGGGTCTGCACGGCCAAGCCGCCGAGCATTATCGCCAGGCCGCGTTGCTCGAGTATCGAAAAGCGGAATATGCCCCGCCGGGTTCGGCTCGCGCGTTCTCGACGGCGGGCGCGAACCTCGAGCGGATGGCCGACGCGATGCTCCGCGCCGCCGGGTCCGGCGCGAGCGACCCGACGGATCCGCCCGCCGCGACGGAGGCGGCTTCGGAAGAATCGCGGCGGATCGCGTCTTTGCGCATCGTTGGACAGACGCGCTGGGAGGAGATCATCGGGCACGACACGGCTAAATCGGCGCTGAGACTGTCCCTGCGGCTGTTAACCGCCACCGCCGCCGGCGGCCGACAACTTGATCCGCCCCCGGCGATCCTGTTGTACGGGCCGCCCGGAACGGGCAAGTCGATGCTCGCGGCGGCGGCGGCGGCCGAACGCGGATGCGCGTTCTTTCTCGTTAACGCCTCCGACCTGATGAGCAAATGGTTTGGGGAATCTTCGCGCCTCGCCGCCGAGTTATTTCGCCAGGCGCGCCGCGAAACGGCGGCGGTGGTTTTCATCGACGAAATCGACGCGCTCTGTCGCGACCGCGCGGCGGATGTCACCGGACCCGAACGGCGCCTGCTCGCCACGCTCCTCACCGAAATATCCGGAGTGCGCGACTTCATGCAGTGCGGAGGTTCGGTCTTGTCCGTGGCCGCCACCAACGCGCCCTGGGATCTCGACGCCGCCGCGCTCAGTCGGTTCGGCCGGCAAATATTCGTTCCGCTACCCGACGCGTCGACGCGGGAAGCGATGATCGCCGCCGTCCTTGGCCGTCAGGGATTGACCTGCGACGGCCCGCTGAACGCCGTCACCCACGCGGCCCAGGGACGCAGCGGGCGGCAACTCACGACGGGGGTGCGCGCGGCGGTTGAGATGATGCTGAAGCGAATGAACCCGCGACTCCTCGAGCTGGCGCCGGATCGGAAACTGTCGGTCGGTCCGATCAGGACGGAAGAATTGCTCGCCGCGTTCGCGGCCATTGCGCCCGACACGACGCCCGAGCGTTTGCGGCAATACGAGGCGTTTGCGTCCATCGATACAGAAAGGTCCGGCCAATGAAATTCTTCACTACCCGCCGTGATCGGGAAATGCGGCGTGACGCACGCATCCGTCAGGCGCGCGGGCGCGTGCAGTCGTACTTGCAGCGATCGCATTTTGTCGAGCGCGACTACTGGCGCCTCGGCAGCCGCGCGCTGCAACTCGGCGACCGCGAACGATTCCGCCGCTTGGCGCTGTCGATGGTGCGCGCCTGCGACGCCCGCAATCGCTGGGAGCGATACCTGCTCGAACTCGACGCCCTCTCGATCCGCCGGGACGAGGTAACGGTCGGCAACGCATTCTTGCAAACGGTGCAATCCATCGCCGATTCGATGCTCGACGGCGCGAGTCCCGACGATGTCGCCGCCGTCCAGATCAAGCTTGCCGAGGCGATGTCCCGGGCAAAAGCGCTTAACGACGCGCTGGACGTCGCGATCGACGCCGGCGCCGAGTTCTCTTTCGAGGCCCCCGGGACGGACCGTGACGCGCCCGATCCGGATCGCATCGAGAGGATGATGCGCCAAATGCGCGAGGGCGACTCCATCGGGGATCGGCCGGCGGATCCTGCGGATCGCGTTGAGGCGCTGTTGACGCGAATCGAGTCAACCATGCGGGCGGACATGCCCAATCCCGCGTAGGCCGCTCCCCGTTTTGCACGTCGCGTCTGGGCGGTTTTATGTGGTCGGCCGCAGGACTCTCGAGGCGCGTTGCTTGAGTCGGCTTCAATCATTGGCACTGTCAAATTTCTGTTGCGACGCGGCAAAAGAGTGTATATGCTCGTCGGCGCAGGGAACTCGATCGGGCGCCCGACGGTCCATCTAACGCCGGGGTTCATTTATAGTCGCGTGGGGTCGGCGTGAACTGGCCCGCACGGGTGCGCAGGGAGCGACGGTATGGCAATCCTCACGACGACGTGCCGTAATTGTGGCGCCAAGCTCTTGGCGATGCGGAAGCGGTGTCCCGAGTGCAATGCCGATCTGACGATTGGCCCGGAAACGGAGGGGGTGGTTTCATCGCGCAACCGTTGGCAGCGCGATGCTCGCATGCTCGCCCAGCGAATTGAAGCCAGCGATCTGAACCACGCCTTGAATACCGGTTTGATCATCGAAGCCGATACGCTGGCGCTGATATTCCAGAACGGCGAGTTCAAGGCTACCGTCACCGGCGGAAGTTACAGCTTTGCCACGGCAAAGTCGGGATCATGGCGATGGCCGTGGTCGAAAGTCAGACTCGACCAAATCGCCTCGGTGGTGCTTGTCAGCGCGGGGGTAAACGTCGTCGCCGTGACGTTTGACGAATCCCAAACCGCCGAGGGTGTGCCGGTCAAGGCATATGTGCAACTGGCGGTGCAGGTGCGCGACCCGATGGCGGTATTCAAGAACCTGATGCAGGGACAGACGTCGGTCTCGCTCGACGACTTCGCCGATCAGCTTCGCGGAAAGTTGGACGCGATCGTCGCGTCTCAACTTCAGTCGGCGACGCTCGATCAGGTCATGGGGGACATGGCGATGCATCAGCGACTCGAGGCCGCGATCCAAAGCAACGCCGGGCGGATGCTCCACGCGCTGGGATTGGACGTGATCGAGGTTCGGGCGTTCAAGTTCGAGCCCAGGGGCGAGGCGTACCAGCAATTGCTGCGCGCCAAGGGCGAACGGTATGCGCTGGGGCAGAAGGTCGACGACCTCGAGTCCAAATATGACATTCAGCGCCGTGGCGAAATGCTGCGGGCCCGGCGTCAGAGCGATGAAATCCGCGACAAGAGCGGACTGCACGAGGAAACCGAGGCCGACGCGTTTCATCGTGTGCTCAAGACCGACGAGCGAACCGGCACGATCGACTCGGCCCGCCGCGAGCGCGCTGAAACCGAGGCAGAGCGGGAGCGCGCCGAGCAGCGGCGGCAGGTGGCGCACAAGCTTGACACGCATGCGACGCTCAAGGACCACGAGCGTTCGCAGAACCAGGCCGAGGTCGTCGGCGAAGCGGGGATACGCGACGTGCGCCGCCAAATCGAAGGAGCCGATTTTGAAGAAAGGCAGCGCCAGCTTCGCGCGAAAGTAGATCTGGCGTCGACGGTGAACGGACTACGGACGGCCGAAGGGGATCGGAGCGAGCGGCTACGACTGGAGCGCGAAGCGATCGCGTCGGAATTGAAGCAAAAGGAGCTTGCCGCGGCCGCGGGCCGGGAACTCGATCGCGTGCGCGCGCTGTCGGAGGTCGAGCAAGCCCGGTTGGCGGCGGATTTGCGCAAGACCGAGGCGTTGGCCGGTTTCAGCGAAGGGCAGATCGTGGCGTTGTTCGCGAAAGATTCGCCGGAGGTGGCGAACGCGCTGGCGGAAAAATTCCGCGCCGAAGCCGCCACTCGTCAGGGCGGGGAAAACCAGCAGCTCTACGAGCGCCTGTTGGCCACGTCGTCGGAGAACATGAAAAACATGCAGCAGTTCATGGCCGGCGTCCTGCAGACCATCGGGGGCGCCAAAGGGGACGAGCGGGTTCGCGAGCGGGAACACGCCGACGAGATCAAATCGATGGCCGGCGACGCGATGGATCGCATGGCGGACGTGGCCGCAGGCGCCGCCCGCCGCCGCACTCCCCCCGAAGCCGCCGCTCCGGCCACTTGTCCCCGCTGCCAGGCGTCGCGCGACGCCGATTCTACGTTTTGCAAAGTCTGCGGCTACGGGTTGTAAAGCACGCGATGCCCAAACTTCTTTACGCCATCCTCGTCGGCATCGACAAGTATCAGGTTTCGCGGATCGGAAATCTTCAAACCGCCGTGCGAGACGTACGGGCGATGGAGCGTTTTATCCACGAGCGCCTCGATTTCGACGAAGTCCATTGCGACATCCTCACCGGCGATCGCGACGGCCGCGGCGAGAAATTGGCCACGGTCAATAACATCATCAACACCTTCGAAGTGTACAGCAATTTGGGGATGCAGCCGGACGACGCGTTCCTGTTTTATTTTGCCGGACACGGCATCGAGCAGGCCGGGGAGCATTTTTTGCTGGGGTGCGACAGCCCCTACGATCGCGAGCTCCGCAAACTGCGGAAGGCCGCGCTGGATTTGCAGGAGGTGCGGAGCATGTGTTCCCTGCTCGGCGCCGGCCAGCAGATCATTATTCTTGACGCGTGTCGAAACAACCCCACCGTCGGCGCCCGATCGCTCGACGGTTCGCCCGGCGCCGTCGTGACGCGCGGACTTGCGTTCGAGCCGGTCGAAGAGGGGGTGGCGGTTCGAGGCCATGAAACACGGCGGGCGTGGATCAGCGCGTGCGGCCCCGGCCAATGCTCCTTCGAATATGCCGCCGCCGGCAATAGCTGGTTTTGTCACAACCTGCTGGGGGAACTGAACGAGGAATCCGGTCCCGAAATCGCACTGCCCCTTCTAATCGACCGGGTGACGGCGCGCATGAAAAACGCCTCTCGCCGGGACTACCGGGAGGCCAGCGAACAATTGCCCGTGCTCATCTGCGACGAGCAACCGGTGGTGCTGCCTTTGCGCCCGCCGCGAATGGGTGGTTCGCGGACTCCGGCTCCCGTTTTTCGCGATGAACCGAGATCTGAAGCCCCTGTTGCGGATTCGGCGGACTGGGCGGGCATCGTCGATCTGATGGTCGTTTCCCCGGCCGAACCGGTTCGCGGCGACGAAGACGCCGTGCGGCAGTACCATGCCGACTGCGCGGATCTCGCGCGGATCGAAGCTCTTGTCGGATCAGTGGAAAACGGCACACATCCGCCGGTAAAGGAAGCGCTTTCGGCGCTGGGGAGGCTGCAGCGATCGCTCGTGCAGTCCAGCGACGAAGTGCATGGGTTGCGGCGTGAACTAGGCGACGCCGTCGCCCGGACGCTTGAGGCCAATCCCTTCACGCGCCCAAGCGAACTGCGCGCGCTGGTCGGCGACGCCCGGGTAAACGTCGCGCTGCAATTTCTGGACGCATCGCTGCGCATGCGCAACGACACGGCGCGCCTTTCGGCGTCGAAAACGTCCTTCAACGAAAAGCGGGACGATATCGTCCGGAAATTACAGGCGCGGCGTGATGAAATCGCGGCGCGGGTCAACCATTTTCTCCGCCACGATATCGATCGCGCCATGGCCGACTTGCAACCGAACGCCTCGGCCGACGCAGGTTTTCCGCTCACCGCGTTGCTGGGCGCCCTTCCGCGACTGAAGCATCGCTATGCCCCGATGACCGGCGAGCAAATCCTCGACATCGCCGAAGAGGTTTACAACGCCCGTCATCCAGTTACCCCGCCGCCGGCCCAACCCGCGGCGGAGCGGGCGGCGGTTTTCGTCGAGCCTCGCGCGCTGACCAACGGCGATGTCCGCCGCGTCGCCCTGACGCGATCGATCGCCGCGGCGGCGATCGGCGCCGACGGGCGCATTTACGTCGGAGGGCGCGACGGCGTCGTTCAGTCTCTTTCATACGATCATGTGGGGAAACCGCGCTGCCTTAATGAACCAATCGACGGGCTGCTCGTCTGTGGCGATTCGTTTCTGATTCAAAGACCAGGGCGCGTCACCGCCGTCGAGATAAACGGCGACGCCCGCGTTGATATGACGGATTTACGCGGCCAAAAACTGTTATGCGCCGGCGAAGAGGGCCGCGCCGTCCTCACCGCCAGGGGAAGCTCGTTGCAGGCGTATCGCGTCGATCCGGCCAAGGAACGCGATCCGCGACAATGGCTTTCCCAGCCGCGCGGCTTGGCGTCGCACCGCGGCGCCATCACCAGTGCTTCGATGAACGCGGCGGGTGTCGTATCGGCCGGGCGTGACGGCGACGTGCGCTGTACGCTGTTTGACGCCGGGTTCCGGCATTGGCCGCGGCCGTTCGAACTGGGCGTGTCGGTCAATGCCGTCGCGCTTTCCCCCGATGGTTCGCGCATCGCGGTGGCGGGGAAACGAAATCGGCTTAACGTGCTGAACGCCGGGGACGGCTCGGTCGTCTATAGCGCGACGCTTGCTGGCCGGTTTCTCACCGGGGTTTGTTATTTCGACGCCGGTCGCCTGCTGGCGGTGGGAGACGACGCGGGCGTCCTGACGGTGCTTCGCGCCGCCGACGGCGCCAACCTCTGGAGCGAGCCGCTCAACGCGGGCGGCGCCACTAGCGACGGCGGCGTGATCGCGCTCGCCGGCGGCGCGGAGGGCACGGAACTCGTCGCGATCGGGGCCGACGGAGCCGTCCTGATGTTTCCCAAACTCGCGAGGGCGCGATGACTCCTGACGCGCAATGTCCCCTCTGCGGCGAAGACCGCGTCGGCCCGTTCTGCGACGTGTGCGGCTACCGCTGGCCCGGCGATCCGCCTGAACCGGATCAGGTCATGCAAAAACTTGAGATCGGCTCCTCAACCCAAATCCCACCCGCCATCCCGGCCGAGGAACCGGCGACAGGCCCGCTCGCGCTTTTTTACCGGGTCGGCGCCAATGCCGTCGTGAACCACGTCCACCGTCTAAAATTCAAGCTCGCGGCGCCGGCCGGGCCCCGGTCCCGCGTCACGGTGTTTGCCGCACTTGATCGCGTCGGCGTCGCCCTTCGCGCAAGCAGGGAAGATCTGCAAAAGTCGGTCGTGCTCGGACCGGTCGCCTGCGAACGCGAATTTGGCATCGATGTCGTCCCGCTGCAGCCCGGCACGTTTGGAATGCGGTCGATGCGCATCGTCGTGGAACGGCTTAATGATCCGGGAAACGACGCCCATGCCTATGAGCTTGCGGACAACAGCGTCGAGTTCACGGTGATCGACCTCCGCGCCGTGGCGCCGACCGTAACGAATATCCATGTCACCGCCGGCGGCGATTCGGTGGGCAATACAACAACCATCAACGCGCGCTCCGACCCGGCGGCGATGGGCTCATCGACCTGGACGCGGGTGCCGCTGGATGGTCCGACGCCCGTGCTTGAGGCGGACCCGCCGGCGCCGGCCAGGGGCGCCGCGCGTCCCGCGCCCTCACCCGCGCGTTCCGTCGCGCCGGCGCCGGACGAACCGCGATCGCAGGGCGACCTTCGGAAAAAAGATCGGGAAGAACTTGATCGCGAAGCCGACCAAACGAGTAACTTCACCACCAAGATGTGGGTTACGGCCATCGACGCGGTCGAGCGAAATGAAATCCCCTCTCTTTTTTTTGGCGACGCTTTTTTGCTTCGGCTCTATTCGGACGAGTCGGCGTTCTGCACGCTCCTTTCGCTCGGCGCCGACGGCATGTGCGATCTTGTAATGCAGGATTTCGCCGTCCCGGGGCGCCAGACGATAACGCTTGAAGGACCGAGCCGTAAACTCGTGTGGAAGGCCGCCCCGCCTGCCGGCGTGCAACGCTTTTATGCCTTCTTCTCCAGCCGGCCGATCGCGCTGTTTGGGTCGGGCATATTGCCGCGCCCCTTGATCGGCGGTCTCCCGACTTCACATTGGAACGATCTGTTTCAGCGCCTTGGGAAATTTCGAAAATTTCGCGGCTCCGCCGGCGGCGCCGAGGCAAGGCGGTGCTCGTCGTGCCGCGCTCAAGTGGACATGCGCGCCTCGCCGTAACTTCGTGAAAGGATCGTCCGGATCGTGTCTATTGGAATAAGGAGCGTATGTGAAGGAAAAAGATCCCAAAGATCCATTCCGCCTCGACGACGAGCTGGACGCGATGCTGGAAGGGCTTGACGCTGAAATCGACGCGGCGATTCAATCGCCGGGGAAATCGGGGCGGCCGGCGCCCGATCAGCCTCGCGATTCTTTCGCGCCAAGCCGGCCACTGCCCGGCATGTCCGAGCCGCGCGAGAACCGAACCCCGGCGGCGGGGCGCGGCCTCGCCGATCGCTCTCAAACGCCGTTTACCCGCCCCCAGGAAATTGCCGATCCCGCCGGCCTGACCGTCATATGCGTGGACACGATCAACGCGCTGCTCGATCACGTCCATTTGCCGACCGTTCCGAAGTTGTCGTTCCGCAATCGCTCGGCCCGCGCCTACACAAATCTGCGCGTGCGGATCGGCGGCGGTCGATCGCAGTATATCGGCGAATGGGCCGAATCCGTAGGCCGCCTTCCGCCGGGCGACGTCTGGACGAGAACCGACATTCGTCTTCCGCTGTTCAACATGGCATTGCGCGGTGTTATCGAGCAGACCAACGACGCGATCACCGTGGAGGTGATC
Source organism: Tepidisphaeraceae bacterium (assembly GCA_035551995.1). Classification (GTDB taxonomy): domain Bacteria; phylum Planctomycetota; class Phycisphaerae; order Tepidisphaerales; family Tepidisphaeraceae; genus RYN-428. Next base: position 29,662 of record DASZME010000015.1, on the reverse strand, counting down.
GACGGCGCCACGACGATCGCCGTCCGTACGATCGACGTCAAGATTCAGCCCTACGCCCATTGGCCGATGATCTGGGGCGCCTATTGGACGCTGGCGGCGTTTGTGTGGCCGAACCAGTCGGCGGTGCAGGACTTGATCAAGCGTGCCGCGGCGCTGCAGCAAAAAAAATTCGGGACCACTGCCTTCGAAGGCTACCAAGGCATGCGGTCCCGCCCCGAACGCGTGCGGCAGCAGGTCGCGAGCCTGCACGATGCGCTCGGACCGGACGGAATCGGTCTAAATTACATCAATCCCCCCGCCAGTTTCCTCGCCGCCGACGGTAGCTTCGGGCAGAAAATACGGTTTCCCAACAACGTCGTTACCGACGGACGCGGGACATGCCTGGACCTGACCGTGCTGCTGGCGTCGATGCTCGAGCAGATCAACGTTGACCCTCTGCTCGTCCTGATTTATGGCCACGCCTTCGTCGGCTACATGACCGAGGAGGGGCCGGGCCTTGGCGCAATGTCCACAAATCTGCTCGAAGACAAGTCAGCGCAAAGCCTGTATGCGGGACGAAAAATCGAGTTTTTGAATTCCGTCAACATGACCTTCGGCGAAGGATTCGAATCGGCGTGCAAAACAGGTCGAGCCTATGTCGAGCAGCGATTGGACGCGCTTCGGCAGGGCAGGACGACGGATCGTGATTTTGTGGTGCTCATCGACATCAAGGCCTGTCGCCGCGAGGGAATCGTGCCGTTGCCCCCGTTGTGAGGCAAGTGGCCGTCATTTTGCAAAAACGCCCTCTTTCAAGGCTCCCAAATGCGCGTAAGCCGCCTCGCGGACGCGGCTTTGACAAAAAATATCGCCACGCTCGTGATGATCGCGAATCGGGATTTTTATTGGACATTCAAAGGCGATTTTGACATCATGTTTTTTTCGCAACCTTCTTAGCGATTTGGGGCGCATGAATACGGCAACCGACATTTGTTCAAGTTGTAACGCGGCATTGCCGGAGTTCGGCGAGCCGTGCGCGCAATGCGGCGCCATTTCGTTTTTTTGTCCAAACGAATCGTGTGGAAGCGTGTTGACGACGTCGATGCCCAAGTGCCCGGCGTGCGGAGAGGCGAACGCCGATTACCAGGCGCCCGCGCCCACGATGCTCAAGGCGCCTTCCCCCGTCGCGGGCGAGACCGGACCGCAGGAAGAGGAGGAATATGTGTCGCCGCTGCTCCAGGCGGCCAGTGAACTCCGGGAAAAGGAGTCTCGCTCGCGGCAATCGGCGCAAGACGGCGTTCCGCCCGCTGCAAGACCCATGGGCGCGTCCTCCCCCACGCGGGGAGAGAGCGAGCCGCTCGAACAAGACGTATCGCCGCTACTGCAAGCGGCCGCTCTGATTAAACAAACGGCAATCGCGCGGCAACAGCCGCCGACCATCGCGGCGCCGGAGTTTACGCAACTTCAGGGGCACATGTCGCGCGAGCTTGTGAACGTCGAGAAGTCGGCGCTGGCCGCCGGTCGCGGCGCGGCATCGATGACGGACCGGTATGGAAAGACGATGCCTGGCGCCGCTCACCCGATCGACCTGGACCCGCAGTCGTCGTTCGAGCACTCGGCGTCGCGGGTCAGTCTGCTGGCGTATACCGCCGGTCCATTACGGGTGGGCGAGCAGGGGATTGTGCAGCTGCGCGTGAAGGCCCAGGGATTGACCGAGCCAGTCGAGCTGCGCGCGGGTCTCGAGCTCAGCTGGCAGCGCGGCGCGCGCCTGCTGCGGCCGCAGCGTCTAGCCCCCGCCGGCCGGTGCGATTTGCCGCCGCTTCGCGTCATCCCGGCTCGAGCCGGCGCGGAGGCGGCGATCGTGCGGATTGAATTGCGCGCGCATGGGGTGGTGATCGAGCGCTCGTCGGGAACCGTGCGGCTGGAAGTCAAGCGCGGGTCGGCGGCTCCATCGGCGATGTCGATGGAGGAAATGTTCGGCGTCTTCGAATCCGTGGGCAAGACCGACGGCGCCGGTGAGGGATGGCGCGCGATCGAGCTCATGCCCGAGGCTCTGGTCAGCGATTTCGTCCCTCGAAATACGCCGGCCTGGCCCGATGAGACGTGGCGCGCAGGCGATCATTCGCTCGTCCAGATCGATGTTCGGGCAAGCGGCTCAAGCGCCACAACTTTGCTGGCCGTCGGCGCCGCCGCGTTCGGGCGCGGGGGAAAGGCCGATGTCTGCTGGTGGGTGCGGCCCGCGCCGTTCGACGAACAGAATTGGAGCAAACTTTCCCGCAGCCATCTGCGCCTGGAGTTGGCCGAGGGCCAGCTTTGGGCCACGGATGTTTCTTCAAGCGGATCGGCGATGGACGACGCGCCGTTGCCGGCCGGCGTGCGGGCGCGCGTCGGCGACGGCGCTCAACTTGACCTGGCGGGCGTGATGCGATTGCGCGTGACGCTGCTGGGCGACGGCCGCCGCGTCGGGGGCGCGATTCTGCACCGGCTCGATGCGTTCGCCGGCCGCGTCGCATATGTTTTATGTGATGCCAATACGCCGGCCCCGCTTCTGGCGCCGGCGTCGCCCTCTCCATTGTGGGCGTGCTTTTCCGGAGCCACAGCGGATGCCGGCGCCCGACTATTTGTCTCGGCTCAGAGCGGAAACGACGCGACGCATGTCGGCGCGTGGGAGGCATGCGACGCGGACCGTGGGAGCGGCGGCGCGGCGCCGCATGGCGTGCGATATCGCCGGCTCGGTCAGCCGCTGGACCAAAACGCGATCGTGGAATCATCTCGCTGAAAACGAACAGGGAGTCACCGATGACTGAAGAAGAAGCAGGCGCCGCCGCTGAAAAACTGGCTAAGCAGGCCGAGCGCGCGCAGGGATTATTCAATGAAGCCGTCGATTGCGCCGAGGGCTTGACCAGGGTTTCCGTCGGAAAACTGCATACGCACTACTACGGCAGCGATGACCGCAACGTGCCCGTACAGGCAAAATTCAAAGAGCGCTCGTTCCTGATTTCCGCGCACCTCGCGGAGCCCCAGGAATTAAAGGCGGGATTGTATAAACTGTCGGAACTGGTCGCCGTCACCAGTTCCGGACGCGCGGCGCCCGATCGCCAGCACCGTTTCGCATGCATGTGTACCATCCCCAACCAGCAGATCGCGACGACGCTTCTCTTCCCCGACATCAGCGCGCTTTATGCCAACAGCACCATGCCGACTGATTTGCAGAATTTTCGCGAACTGCGAAAATCCGACGTCAAGCTGAAGGTGAGCGGCGTGGAGCGCGCGCTTCGCACGACCGACATTCGGTCAAACGATAACTTCCTCGGTTGGGTGCGCCTTCAGATCGAATTCAGCCCCAAAGACCCTCGCCTTCTGGTCGCGGCATTGCAGGAAGCGCGCCGCGTGGACGGGTCGATCGGCGGCGAAGCAAAGACGCAGCAGGAAGTCTTCGAGGACCGTTTCCGCGGCAAAATCGACGAGTCAGGCGGCAGCGCCACTTTTACGACCAGCCGCCCCGGCATGATCGGATGGTTTCTCGACCATGTGAAAGGCAAGCAGGAGTTCGTGGACGGCAAACTGATGGAGCCGACGCAGACGATTACGTTCGCCGACCTCTATCCCCTGTTGCGGTTCGAATTAATGCGCGTCGTGTCGACGGCCGTGCGGCAATGCTCGGCGGAGGGCATGTATAACGACGAGAAGGTCCAGGTGGACTTGCAGCGCGACATTCAAAATCGGATGGGCGTTACCCTGCAGAAATACGGTTTGGAAATGACGCGTGTTTCGGCGTTCCAATTCGTCAGCGAGGCGTTCCAGGAAAAGCTCGAACTCGCGGAGGAAGTCGAAAAAAGCAGGGGTCTGAAGGAACTGATGTCGGGGAAAGTGGATATCGATATCGAGGCGCTCGAAATCCGCGATAAATTTCTCAAAGCCAAAATCCAAAGCGACCACGTGCTTAAGATCGCCGAGCTTAAGAATGAAAGCGTCGTCGAAGACCAAAAGCTAACCGGGGAAATCTCCAGGCAGCAGCAAAAGGACGCCGCCGAACGCAAAAAGAAACTGCTCGACACCGACGTCGATCTGCAAAACCGCTCGGCCGAGCTTGAATTCGCCAAGAAAAATTTCGAGATGTACCGCCTGGTCAACGACTACAAAGCCGAAAAGGATCATCAGCGGCGGGAACAACTGGCGGCGCTGCCGGCCGATAAGCTGCTTCCGATGCTGATGCTGGAAAACCCCGCGTTGCAGGAAGCGTTTATCGCCGCAAAGCGGGCGGAGAGCACCAGCGATCGCGTTGACGCCGAGCGGCGCATTCGCGACGAGATGATGGCACTCAATCGCGAGCACGGCGGCAACCTGCACGAATTGATGGTCGAAGCCGCCAAGCAAATTGGGCATGTCACCGGCAAACTGCTGGAGAACAAGGAGAGGCCCAAGGAGATGCGGATCGTGGAAATAGAGCAGAAAGATTGATTCCTTTGCCCGACTGTGAACCGCGACCCGCGAAAGGGAGACTATGTCCAACGACACGCCGGCCCAAAATGTTCCCGAAGAATATGGCCAGACCGTGGCGGATAGCCTTACACGCCGCCCCGTGCGCGCCGCGCTGCCCGAAGGGCAATCCAGCGAGGAATACGGCGTCACGTCCATCAACGGGCGCGATTCGCTCTCGCGCGGGCCGATCGCGGTCCCCGCGGCGCGAAGCGGATCAAACTTCGGCGGCGGATTTGACGGCGCCGACGCCGGAATCACTGTCGTGCGCGAACTTGGACGCGGCGGAATGGGCGTCGTGCAATTGGCGCGCGACGCGCGGCTCAATCGCTTTATCGCCGTCAAACGCATCAACGCCGAACTGCTGGACAACGATACCGTCGTCGAGCGATTTTTGTCCGAGGCTCGTTCGGCGGCGGCGCTATCGCATTTTCACATCATCCAGATTTACGGCATCGAGGAAGACGCCGAGGGTCCGGTGATTCGCATGGAATACGTTGCCGGCCCGCTACCGCCCGCCGAGGGCCGCGACTGGCCGGCGGGCTTGCCGAACCCGCCGCTGAATTTGGAAGAACACGTCAAACGCGCCGGCCCGTTGGCGCTGCCGGACGCGATCCGGCTTGTCGAAGACTTATGCTCGGGCGTGGCGCTGGCTCACAGGGCCGGCATCATTCACCGCGACATCAAGGCGGCCAACGTTCTTTTAACCGACGAATATCGCCCCAAGCTCGCCGATTTCGGCCTTGCCCGTCAGGAGAAGCAGGAGGTTGACGCCGGAAACACCATGCCGGGCGAGCGGCTTTTCACGCTCGGCTACGGGGCGCCCGAGCAAGAGACCGACGCCTCGACCGTCGACGCCAGGGCCGACGTGTATGCGTTGGGCGCCACGCTCTATTTTGCCGCAACGGGTCAAAACCCCCGGCACTTCCGGGCGGACGATACTCCCGAGCCGATCCGCGCCATCGTTCTGACTGCCATGTCCAAGGACCGAGAGCGGCGATACCAGACCGTCAAGGAACTGCAGGGCGAACTGGCCAAGGCGCTCAGCCGGGCGAAAATGGGCGGCGCCGCGTCGGCGACGTCGCCGGGAAACCGCGCATTGGAAGTCGGCGTCTGTTACGCGTGCGGCCACCATCATGGCGGCGACGCCGACGCGCGAAAGTTCTGCGCCAGCTGCGCGGCGCCGCTACAGACGCCCTGCGTCGGCTGCAAATCGCCAAACCAGATATGGGCGCGATTTTGCGGCGAGTGCGGCATTGACGTGATGGCGGCGGTCAAGGAAATGGGCGAAAAATTCGCCGCCGTCCAAAAAACGATGACGGATTGGCTGGCGGAATTCGCCATCGACGCCTGTAAAAACATCACCGGCGAAATGCTCGATACCGTCGATCCGCGCCTCGCTTCCTATCGGGATTGGGCGAAGATCCAGCGCGAAGGGCCGATCCGTGAAAGCGAAGCCGCCGTCCGCGGCGTATTGACCGAGGCCGCCAGGAACGCCGGCGCGCTTGAAGCCAAACAAACATATTCCGCCGCCGTCGGCGTAATCGATGCCCTTCCAATGAAGTTGCGGGAACGGTTGAAGGAGCCGTCGATTTCTCGGAGCGGCGGAGCCGCGGTGGTCAAACTGCGTGAACAGCTCACGGAAAAAATAAACCGGGTCGAGTGGCTGGACGTGCGGATAAAATCGTGCATCGCCGCCGACAAGTACAAGGAATTACTTGCGCCGGCGCAGGAACTCGAAGGGTTGCGAAGCGATCATTCGTCGATCCGCATCGCCCGTGAATTCGTCAAGCGGCGCGAAGCCGAGACCGAGCAGAAGGATTATAATGCGGCAATGGGCTCGGGCGGTGACGGCAGCAGTCTGCCGGCTTCCTGCGATAACGCACGCGCATACCTGGCGGCCTATGCGTCGCGGCTCGACCTGGCCGGCCCGCGCCTTGAGGAAGTTCGCCAACATTTCCGGGTCACGCTGCGATCCGTGGCGCTTCGTCGCTGGAGTCCGGATCAAGACTTCCGGCGGGAATATTTCCTCAATCGGTCCACATCCCAGGAAACCGCCGATCGCTTTCGCGCGAGAAAAATACTTTTGAGCGTGTTGGCCGTCCATGCGCTCGTGTTCGCGGGCTTGCTCGGTTTTATGATCGGCGGATGGATTTCGCCGTGGTGGATGATTCTGACCGGAATAGTCATGGGCCTCGTACTTGTTGGCCTTCAAAACGGCGATTCACACGACACCTGGGATCTTGAGCGTCCTCAGGTGCTGACAGGCGTCGGCGGGATTCTTTTCTGGGTAGTTATCACCGTCATCGGCGGGTACGAGGGATGGTGGCAACTCCATAACGCGATTTGGGGCGGCGCCATCGCCGTCGTCGTGGCGTTTGCCGTTGACTGGATCGCGTTAATTGATGGTAAACTCGCCACCAAGATCGCGGCGCGTTATTTACGGCCGGCAATGCAAACATTTTTCCGCTTGTTGGTATTTAATCGAGATAATTAGGGCGGCGTTTATGCCGACCGCAAACTGGTTCCTATCGAACTGCTTCATGCTGCGCGAAAAGCCGGCCGCGTTCGCCCGCGTGTATTGAATGATCCATCCATGCCGGATCGTTTGGGTCGATCATTTCTTTTGAATGCCGGCGACGCGAAAAAATCCACATAATCTCGCTCATCTGTTATACTCGCCGCGGAGGGAGGGTCGTCTCCGCCTCCGGGAGTAGAATCAATGATCAAAATCTTGCTTGCCGATGACCACCGTATGATTCGCGAGGGGTTGCGGGCATTGCTTGAGACGGCCGAGGGCATTGAGGTGGTGGGCGAGGCCGACGACGGACGAACCGCGGTGCGCCTGATCGGGGAACTGGGGCCGGATGTGGTGGTCATGGATCTGCGAATGCCGGACATGAATGGAGTCGAAGCTACGCGCCACGCCCTGGCGGCCAAGGCGGGGCTCAAGGTCATCGGACTTTCGGCTTATGCCGATCATCAGCTGGTCGGCGAGATGCTCCGAGCCGGCGCCAGCGGTTATGTGCTGAAGGACGCGGCGTTCGCCGAACTGGCCGACGCCATTCGTTCGGTCAGCAAGGGCAATGTGTACCTGAGTCCTTCGGTCGCCGGCGTGCTGGTGGAAGATTATGTCCGCGGCGGATCGCCGGGAAAGGCGTCAGTCTTCTCCGCGCTTTCGCCGCGAGAGCGTGAGGTGTTGCAGTTGATCGCCGAGGGAAACGCGACAAAATCCGTCGCCGCGCGGCTGGACGTGAGCGTCAAGACCGTTGAAACCCACCGCCGAAACATCATGGAAAAGCTGAATATCGACAGCGTGGCCGAGTTGACCAAGTATGCGATCCGCGAAGGCATTACGTCGCTGTGACCTTCGCCAATTCCTGCAATACCGTCAGCAGATGATCCATGACGACCGGCTTTGCCACATGCTGTTGAAAGCCGGCGTCCATCGCGCTGCGGCGGTCCTCGTCCCGCACAAATGCCGAAAGCGCCACTGCCGGGACGGGATTTAATCCTTGTTCCGACTCCTGCGCGCGAATGCGGCGCATAAGCGAAAGCCCGTCTTCGCCGGGTAGCCCGATGTCGCTGATAATTACGTCGGGACGCGATTTCCGGAATTCCGCCAGCGCGCCGGCGGTGGATTCGACGACCGTCACGTGCGTGCCGGCCTGACGAAGCAGAATCGCCAGCGCGTCGCGCGTTTCGCGTATATCCTCGACCAGCAACACGCGCACACCCGCCAGTTTGCCGACGATGGGCACGGCTGACGGTTTAACCGACTTGGTCGCCGCGCCCCCTGGTTTGGCTCCTCGCACCTGCGGCAACGGCAGGCGAATGATAAAAGTCGCCCCTTTGTTTCGCCCCGCACTTTGCGCCTCGATGGTCCCGCCGTGAAGCTCGACCAATTGTTTGGCGATCGATAATCCCAGCCCCAGGCCGCCCTGCGCGCGAGTGATGGAAGCGTCGGCCTGGCGAAAACGGTCGAACACGTGGGGCAGAAACTCCGCTTCGATGCCCCGCCCCGTATCCGTGACGCGAATTTCCACGCCCCCGTCCAGCCGCTTCATGATCACCGTCACCTTGCCGCCCGCGTCCGTGAATTTCACGGCGTTGGTCAAAAGGTTCCACACCACTTGCCGAAGGCGCTCCGGATCGGCTCGGACGATGCCGACCTCGCTTCCCAGTTGTGCCTCGACGACGACCTCACGGGCGTTGGCGGCGGGTAGGATCGTGTCGATCGCGTCGTGGACGACCGAGGCAAGATCCACCTCCACGGGCGCCACGCGGAGTTTGCCGCTGGTGATGCGAGACGTATCGAGCAAATCCTGGATGAGATGCTTCTGCGCCTCGGCACTGCTTTCGATCGCCTGCAGACCCGCTTTGGCCTGCTCGGGGTCAGCCTTGTTTTCGCGGAGGATTTTTATCCAGAGTAGAATCGCTGCCAGCGGCGTGCGCAGTTCGTGGCTGAGCGTGGCGAGGAATTCGTCTTTCATGCGGTTGGCCGCTTCGGCGGCGTCCGCGGATCCTTGCAGGAGGTCTTCGGCGACTTTTCGAACGGTCTCGTCGCGCAGGACTTTGACGAAACGGTTGGGCTGGCCGCCGCTGCCGGGTACCGACGAGAGGGCGCCCCGTCCCCAAAATCGCCGGCCATCCTTGGCGACATACCACCGCTCGCCCACGCTTTCCCCGTGGCCGACGGCTTCGGCGCGTTCTTTCTGGGGGACGCCGTGCGCGCGATCCTCGGCGGTAAAAATGATCGCCGCGCTCTGGCCCACGACCTCGGATTCGGTGTAGCCGAGCAGCCGCTCGGCGGCGCGGTTCCAGGTGGCGATGCGGTTTTCGCTATCCAGCATGAACATCGCGAAATCGCGAACGCCCTCCACCAGCAGCCGAAATTGCTGCTCGCTCTCGCGCAGCGCCTCCAGCGCCGTTCGTTGTTCGTGGATGTCGGTGGCGGCGCCGAACCATTCGATGACGGCGCCGGTTTTTGGATCGCGCATCGGCTGCGCCTGAAACAGAAACCAGCGGTAATTTCCATCGATGCCGCGAATGCGGTATTCCTGGCGGACGGGGTGGGCGCCCGTGCTCGGGTCCTTGAGATGCGCGCAAAATTGAACCCGGTCGTCGGCATGGATCGCATCAAGCCATCCGCTGCCCTGCGCCGCCGCCGGCGATTGACCCGTGAAGCTGGACCACCTGCGATTGTGCCAGCTCGTCTGGCAGTCCGCGTTGTTCCGCCAGAGCAAGTCGGGAACCAGATCCACGACGGTGCGGAAGCTGGCTTCGCTTTCGCGCAACGCCTCCTCGGCATGTTTGCGCTCGGTGATATCGACGAACGTGAGCACGACGCCGGCGATGCGGTTATCGCTCGTGCGATACGGCAGCGCCCGGCGGATATACCATCGATTGTCCTCGGCGGCGACCTCGCGCTCGATCGGCACCAGCCGCTCCAACACCGCCGCCGCGTCGTCCAACAGATTCGGGTCGGTGAATTTTTTCGCCAGGTCACCCAAAGGGCGCCCGACGTCCGACGCGATCATCTCCAATAAATTCCGCACGGCCGGCGTGAATCGGCGGATGCGAAAGTGCGTGTCCAGGAAAAGCACCGCGATATCCGTGCTGGTCAGCAGGCTTTTCAAATCGTTGCTCGTGGACTGCTGTTCCTCCATCTTCGACTGAAGCTGCGAGTTGACGGTGGACAGCTCTTCGTTGAGAGACTGCATCTCCTCGCGGCTGGTTTCCAGTTCTTCGTTGGTGCTCTGCAACTCTTCGTTCATGCTCATGACCTCCTCATTGGAGGCTTTGAGCTCTTCGTTGCGCGTCTGCAATTCCTCGATCGTGCCTTGCAGTTCTTCGTCGATGCGCTTGAGTTCATTTTCCACGTCGTCGCGCGCGACGCCGGGCGACGCGGGCGCGGCGCCGGGCTCCGCCCCGCGATCCTGAAAACTCACGACGAAGTAGTCGGGGGCGCCCTTGGGATCGAGCGGCGAAGCGCTCACCGCGATGCGATGCCGCCGCCCCGGCTCGATCTCCATCCAACCGTCGAGCACCGTCGCCGGCGCGTTCGCCGATGATGCCCGGTGCAAGACCGTTCGGATGGCGCCGCGGAGGCTTTCGCGCGCCATGGAGAAAAGATCGCGCGTGGCGTCGCCGCGCGGCTGGGATAGGAACGGATCGGTATCGCCATGGAAATAGACGATGCGGTTATCCCGATCGATCGTGATCGCCGGCGGCGTATGCTCTTCCAGCAATGCCTTGGTGATCAATTGGCCCAGCGACGGCCTGGCGCCCGCGCGCATTTCGTGCCGCGGGCGCTCGCTGAAATGCGAAGCGATCGCGCGCGGAAGCGGAAACTGCACCGTCCCGCGCCGCGTCGGGCCGATCCGGCGGAATATCCGCGATTTCTTGTCGATCGGCTCGAACAAGTCCTCGGCGCCGCCGACCGTTTCGCTGGTGCCCAGAAATAACGCGCCCCCTTCGCGCAAGCCAAAGTGCATCAGCTCCAATACGCGGTGCTGAACGTCGGGCTCGAGATAAATCAAAAGATTGCGGCAGGTGATGATATCCAGCCGCGAGAACGGCGGATCCTGAAGCACGTTTTGCGGCGCGAATACCACCAGTTTGCGCAAATCCGCCCGCACGCGGTAAACCGCGTCTTCCTTCTGGAAAAAGCGCGCCAGCCGCGGCGGAACGATCTCCGCCTCGATCCCGCCGGGGTACACGCCGTTGCGCGCGTTTTGCAGGGACCGCTCGGCCATGTCCGTCGCAAAAACCTTGATGTCCAAATGCTTGGAGATTCGTTCGGCTTCCTCCACAAGAAGAATCGCGAGCGTAAACGCTTCTTCGCCGCTGGAGCATGCCGTCACCCAACATCGGATCGACGATTCCGGCTCCCGCGCGGCGATCAGCGGGACGATCACCCGCGCGCGAAACGCTTCCCAGTATTCGGCGTCGCGGAAGAAACCGGTCACGTGAATCAGAAGGTCGTCGGCCAGCGCGGTCACTTCCGTTGGACTTTGGCGCAGAATCTTGGCGTACTCGCCGATGTCGGTGACGCGGTTAAGCCCCATCCGGCGCTGGATGCGCCGAAGCACGGTCGGCTTCTTGTAGCCGGAAAAATCCTGCCGCGTCCGCGTCCGCAATACCGCCAGGATCTCGTGAACGTGCTGCTTCTCCTGCCGGAGGACCGTCTGAGCGTCGCCCTCGCGCCCGCTGGCGTAGGGATGGCCGGCATATCCGAGCAGCACGTCGGGCATATCCGCCGCCCGCAAAATGTAGTCCGAATACCCCGCGTCGATCAGATGCCTCGGCATTGACGGAAACTGTGCCGTGCCCGGGTCCTGCGCGATGCACAATCCGCCCACCGCCTTAATCGCCTGGCATCCCGCCGTCCCGTTGCTCCCCATTCCAGACATGATGATGCTGATCGCCCGCTCGCGCTGCTCTTCGGCCAGTGATTTGAAAAAATCGTCCACCGGCCGGCTGTGCCCGGGCTTCTCGACTCTTTCTCCAAGATGCAACGCCCCGTTCTTGATCGTTAACGTATAACCGGGGCGAATGATGTAAACGTGATTCACCTCGATGCGCATGCCGTCTTCGACTTGCTGAACCGGCATCTTGGTATACCGGGAGAGGATGTCGGCGATCATGCTCTCACGATCCGGCGTCAAATGCTGGACAATAATAAACGCCATCCCCGACTCCGGCGTCATGGCTTTGAAAAATTCGCCGAACGCTTCCAGACCTCCCGCCGACGCCCCGATTCCGACCACCGGAAACGCCAGCCGCGGCGGTTGCTCAACATCGACCGGCTGCGCCAGACGGTCGGATTCTTCGGTTGGTTGTTGACCGATCGGTTCAACTTCCGACGGTGAATTTTCTTCTTCCATTTTCAGTCGTTTCAATGAATGTTCCGCTCGTCACGCCTAAACGCACTAACGCACTGAGGCCACAGCGTATCATATCTCCGTAGCAAAGAGCATGCAGCGGGAGAAGGATCTGGGATTCGCGAAAGAAGTCAGACGATCTGCAATAGTTCACTCCGCCGCCGTTTTGACCGATTTATTGCTCAGCACTATTGTATGTGGGCGTGGGCATGTGATCGGATCGAACAAAAATGGCTTCATTTGGCAGAGATGTATGCGTGATCGGCGGCGCGGGCCATGTCGGCTTGCCGCTGGCGATTACGTTTGCCGATTGCGGACTGAAGACGGTCATCTACGACCTGAACAGCCGCCATGTGCAAATGATCGCGCGCGGCGAAATGCCCTTCGCCGAGAACGGCGCCGAGCCGATGCTGGCGAAAGTGCTGGCGGCGGCAACGCTGGAAGTGTCCGATACGCCGGCGTTGCTTGGCGACTGTAAGTTTGTGGTGCTGATTATCGGAACGCCGGTGGATGAGCATCTGAATCCCGATTTTACCGCGATTCATCGGGCGATCGATTGCTGTCAGAGCGAACTGCGCGATGGCCAGATTCTTGTGCTGCGCAGCACGGTGTTCCCCGGAATCAGCCACCACATTCAACGCTACCTTCACGAGAAGGGATTGAAGATCGACGTCGCGTTTTGCCCGGAGCGGGTGGCGCAGGGAAACAGCCTGACGGAGTTTCGGCAATTGCCGCAGATCGTCAGCGCCTTTGACGAAGGGGCGCTTGAAAAGGTGAAGGGGCTGTTCGGGAAATTCACGACCGAATTCGTCGATATGACGCCGATGGAGGCCGAACTGTGTAAGCTGATGACCAACGCCTGGCGTTATCTGCAATTCGCGACGGTCAACCAGTTTTACATGATCGCCACGCAGCACAATCTGAACTTCGACCGGATTCTTTTCGGTTGCCGGCACAATTATCCGCGGATGGCGGGAATGCCGGGGCCCGGATTCGCGGCCGGGCCGTGCCTGGTGAAAGATACGATGCAACTGGCGGCGTTCAGCCAGAATAACTTTGTGCTGGGACATGCGGCGATGCTGGTGAACGAGGGTCTGCCGGCGCATTTGATCGCCCTGGCCAAGCAGCAGACGACGTTATCGGATAAAGTCGTCGGCATTCTCGGAATGGCGTTCAAGGCCGAGTCGGACGATTCTCGTGACTCACTGAGCTTTAAGCTGTTGAAGCTTCTCGTGCTCGAGGCGAAAAAAGTATTGTATGCCGATCCCTATGTAAAATGTGACGGCCTTTCCAGTCAGCAGGACGTGATCGCTTTATCGGACGTGGTGTTCATCGGTACGCCGCACAAGCGCTATCGCGAATTGGCGATCCCCGCCGACACGCTGGTGATCGACGTCTGGAGCTGTACGCGGCGCTCGGCGAATCAGTAGGAACCGCATCCCATGAACATATTGGTCACCGGTTCGGCCGGATTCATCGCAGGCTACCTCGTCCAGGAGCTGCTGGACGGCGGCCATCATGTCATCGGCGTGGACAACTATTCCAAATACGGCAAGGTCGAAAAGAGCTACCAGCATCATCCAAACTATCGTTTCATCGAAGGCGACGCCAAAGACGCCAGTCTGCTCACGCCGCTCGCCGCCGATTGTGATCATTTCGTGGCGTGCGCCGCGAAGATCGGCGGGATCACCTATTTTCATGAATACGCCTACGATTTGCTTTCCGAGAACGAGCGCATTATCGCCGCTTCCTTTGACGCGGCGATAAACGCATTCAAGAAACATCATCTCCGCAAGATTACGGTCCTCAGCAGCAGCATGGTCTTTGAAAACGCCACCGTCTTCCCCACACCCGAAGCTCATCAACGGCATTGCCCGCCGCCGTCGAGCACCTACGGCTTTCAGAAACTCGCCTGCGAATATTTTGCGCAAGGCGCCTTTGAGCAATACAGATTGCCGTACACGATCTGCCGGCCCTTCAACTGCGTGGGCATCGGCGAGCGCCGCGCCTTGGGAGATAAAGACATTCCCAGCGGCAACGTCAGGCTCGCGATGAGCCATGTGGTTCCCGATCTTGTTCAAAAGATCGTCAAGGGGCAGGACCCGCTTCATATTCTCGGCGCCGGCAACCAGACGCGCTGCTATACCTACGGCGGCGACCTGGCCAAAGGAATTATCGCCGCCATGTTTCATCCCGCGGCGCTGAACGACGATTTCAATCTCTCCACGCCTGAAGAAACGACGGTCCTGGCCCTGGCGGAGACTATTTGGAAAAAGATTCACGGAAATAGCAAGCCGTTTCGATACGTCAGCGATGCCGCTTACGAGTACGATGTGCAAAAGCGAATTCCCGATACAAGAAAAGCCGATCGCGTATTGGGCTTTACAGCCCAGACCGGCTTAAGCCGGATGTTGGATGAAGTGATCCCGTGGGTGCGGGCGGAAATACAAAGCGGGCGACTGTGATAGATGCCGAAATCGAATGAGCCACACTCGCTTAAAAGCATCATCGTTCGAGGCGTCCATGGCGATTCGTGACGGAGACTACTTCGACGGCCTCATCGCGAATCAAGGCGATTTCAATCCTTTTTCCGACCGTGGCTGGAAAAATATCGCTCGCCGGTTCGACCAGTGCGTGGACGTCCAACGGCCTTTTGAATTGCTTGACATCGGATGCGGAACCGGCCAATCACGCCAGCTCTACATTAAATACGTCTCTCGCTACGTCGGCATCGATCTGTCGGAAATGGCTCTGACGATCGCCCGCCGAAAATTCCCGGAATCGACCTGGCAGCTGGCCGACGCATGCAGACTACCATTCTGCGATAATCGTTTCGATGTGGTTGCGTTTAGCAGCGTTCTCCATCACATCTCCGATTATCGCCCCGCGCTCAGCGAAGCGATTCGCGTTTTGCGGCCCGGTGGACAGGCATTCGCTTTCGACCCAAACCTCCTTCATCCCGCCATGGCGCTTTTTCGATATCCCAGGAGTCCGCTCTATTCGTCCAACGGCGTAAGTCCGAACGAACGGCCGCTACTTCCGCGCGACTTGCGAGACTCCTTTTCCGCCGCGGGATTTGTGGATATCCAGCAGACTTGCATGGCTGATTTACCCTATCGAGCCGTCGCGCCTAAACTTCTGAACGCGTGCCTGGGACTGTATAATGCCGGAGACTGGCTGATGGAGCGAGTCGGCCTGGGAAGATGGTTTGGGCCGTTCGTGATCACATGCGCCCGCAAGTATCGCGCGCCGCTTTGATAGAAAGATAAAATGGACGCCATAGACGCCCAAACGCTTCGCTATTCGATCGTCCTTCCCGTTTTTAACGAGGCCGAAAATATCGGCGCGTACTGTAGCAAAGCGATGAAAGAGCTTCCGTCCGGCTTCGAGCTGCTGATCTGTTACGATTTCGACGCGGATAATACCCTCCCGGCATTGGCGGCCATTCCGTCCGATCAAAAGCCGGCCAATACGCGATTGGTGAAAAATGATCTGGGCCGCGGCGTGCGCTATGCGATCGACGCGGGGATGCGGGCGGCGCTTGCGCCGGTCGTGGTGGTGATGATGGCCGATCTCTCCGACGATTTCCCCAAAGTGGAAGCGATGGTTCGCGGATGTGAGCAGGGCGCCCAAATCGTCTGCGCGAGCAGGTATATGAAGGGTGGACGACAGCTCGGCGGCCCTTGGTTGAAAGGGCGCCTCAGCCGTCTGGCGGGGGTGACCCTTCATCATCTCACCCGGCTTCCGACGCACGATCCGACGAACAGTTTCAAAGCGTACCGCCGCGATTTTCTAAAACAGACTCCGATCGAGAGCACCGCCGGCTTCTGTCTGGCGATGGAGCTTACGGTGAAAGCCCACGCCCGGGGCGGCCAGGTCCTGGAAGTTCCCGCGACCTGGTATGACCGCGTCGCCGGCAAAAGCAACTTCAAATTGATGGCCTGGCTCCCAAAGTATCTTCGCTGGTACGTCTACGGAATCGGCCATACCTGGTTCGGCGGATGTTGTAAGCCCTGAATCTACATTTATCCCTTCACCGCGCCGCTGGTAAGCCCCGCGACAAAATCCTTCTGCAACGCAAAGAATAAAATCGCGATCGGCAGGATTCCCACCAGTGTTCCGGCCATCAATACGCCATACTGCGATTCATATTCCGGCAAGCCGATCATCGCGGCCAATCCCATCGGCACGGTGAATTTTGACTGATCTTGAAGAACGATCGACGGCCAAAGGTAGCTGTTCCACGACGCCATAAAGCTTAAAAGCGTGAACGCGCCGATCATCGGCCGCGTGACGGGAAGGGCGACGTCCCACCATAGCCGCAGCTCGCTGCATCCATCGACCCGGCCGGCCTGAAGCAGTTCGTCCGGCACGCCTTGCATCGCCTGGCGAAACAGAAACGCGCCGAACACGCTGGCGGCGCCGGGGATGACCAGCGCTTTGTAGCTATTGAGCCAGCCGATGCGGACCATCAGGTCCAGATAGCCGGGAAGCAGAGCGACGCCGGGAAAAAGCAACGTGCAGAGCATGAGGAGCATCAGCGATCGTTTGCCGTGGAATTCATACTTGGCGAGAGCAAAGCCACACAGGCTGCTGAAGGTGACGACGAGGACTGTCTGAATCGAGGAGATGAACAGTGAATTAAAAAGCCAGCGGCCAAACGACTCACTGGAGAAGAGTACCGCGAAATTGTGAAGCGTGAGACGATCGAGATGTTTCCAAGGAAGGAACGAATATTGAAAAACATCCTGCGGCAGCTTGAACGCCGCGCAGAGTAGCCAGAAGAACGGCGTGAGGTAGACAAGCGCCGAGGCGGCAAGGACGACATGCAATAAAAAACTGGGGAGCCGTGTCTGGCGTGATCGTGGATGAGCGGCGACCGCAACTGCTGTGGCTCCCTCGCCACTCAAGGGAGAGTGTTGGGGCGAGGGTGAGACATTCACTTGCACATACGCTCACTTTCGAGGAAGTCTCGCGCTGTACCGCGAGTGGAGCCGCACAGTATCGGAACGCTTTACCGTACTCCGGCCCTCTCTCTAATAGGGAGAGGCAGCGGGAGGCGCTCTTATTCCCTCACTCCAACGGCGGCAGTTTTCCGAGTTTTCTCTGCAGGGATCGGCGATGCAGACCGAGCTTTCGGGCGGCAAGGGAAATATTGCCGTCGCAGTCGGTGAGGATGCGCTGAATATGTTCCCACTCGACGCGCGCCAGCGATGGCGTTGACTCGGCTGATCCTGGCGCGGGGGCGGCGACTTCGCCTTCAAACGCGGCAAGAATCTGATCGGCGTCGAGCGGCTTTAACAGGTAGTTGATTGCGCCGCGCCGGACCGCTTCAACCGCCGTGGCGATGCTTCCGTAGCCGGTGAGGACGACGATGTGCATCGCCGGGGAGAGCGCCAGAAGCTGCGGGATCAGATCGAGCCCGCTGGCGCCGGGCATCCGCATGTCGAGGATGGCGCCCTGCGGGGGAGATTGGCGGGCGACGGTCATCGCCTCGGCTTGCGACCCGGCGCCGCGCGCGTCCACGCCGCGGGCGCCAAGGGCCTTTACCAGGCGCTGGCGGAAGGCCACGTCGTCATCCACGACGAGGATGCTTCGCGGCGGCGACTTTGGCGGGTGCGTCGCCGCCGCGGCGGGTGAGGCGTGTTCATACATGGCCATGACCTCTTGTTTCGGGTAACTCCAGCACGCAGCAGGTTCCCTCGCCCAATCGAGAATCAATGGAGAAATTGGCGCCGGACTGCTCGGCGACCAGGCGGACCAGGAATAGTCCCAGGCCCATTCCCTTGCCGGGATCTTTGGTGGTGAAGAACGGCTCGCCCGCCCGGCGCAACATCTCTTCGGACATGCCGCACCCTTTATCGCGAACTTCAAAGCGCAGTTGCCCGTCGCGGCGGCTGATATCAAGCGTGACCGGGCGATCCGCCGGCGAGGCGTCGAAGGCATTGCGCAACAACACCAGCAGGCTTTGCTCCAGCGCCCGGGACGGCGCGAGGGCCACGTCGGCGTCGGGCGCGCGGTTGATGGTGAGGCGGCCCTGGTGCTGGCCGTCGAAATTATCGGCAAGTCGCCTGCTTAAATCGCCGAGACGGACGGGGCCGCGGGAAGAAAAATCCTCGCCGATGTCCAGCCGCATCCGGCTTAAAATATCCCGGCAGCGATCGACTTCCTGGCGTATCAATCGCGCGTCGTCCTGCATGGCGTCGTCGCCGTCGCGAACGCAGGCGAGTTCCAATTCGCGCGCGACCAGCGCGATGGTTCCCAGCGGCGTGTTTAATTCGTGGGCGGCGCCGGCGGCAAGCGTGGTGAGAGCGGCAAGCTGTTCATTTTTCACCGATCGATCGCGAACGCCGGCCAATTCAAATTCACGCTGGCGAAGGGCCCGCGTAACCCGGCCGATGAAGGCCGCGATCAGCACGGAAACCAGGACCAGCGCCACCCAGTTCCCGATCGCCGACGCCCACGCCGGAAGCGTCGCGTTTCCCGCCAGGGGAAGATGCCAGCGGAGCAATGTGCCGTAACAGGCCGCGACGGTCCCCACGACGATCCACGTGGAAATCTTTCCCAGCACCAGCACCGCCATCGCGACGTGAACAAGATATAAGGCCGCGAACGGGTTCTGCGGGCCGCCCGTTAAGAAGAGCAAGGAAGTCAGGAGCAAGACGTCTAAAAGAAGTACGGCCTGCACAAGCCACGCGGGCGTCTTGCGAAGGTAATTGCCGAGTTGAAGAAAAGCGTTGGAGACGGCCGTCAGAAGGATCACGGCGAAAATCGGCGTCAGCGGGAGATGAAGCCGCATGATCCCTTCCGCCACCGCCGTCGCGCTTATTTGGCCAACGACGGCGAGCCAGCGAAGACGTGTGAGCGCCGCAAGAACGATCTGCGGTTCTTGGACGGCGGGAAGCAGGCTCAGAAATCCGGGGCTTGCGGAATAGTCGCTCACGATGGCGCTATTCTACCGTGGTTCCTGATAGATTTCAGGATCATCGGTATTTCCGGTCGGACGGGCCATTGCGCGACCGTTCGGATACAACGACGCGAAAAACATAAAAGCGGCGATCGCCGGCAACAGACACGGCACGATCGAATTGCTCATCAAACATCCGACGAGACTAAATAACCCGCCGAGTTCGAACGCAAACCATACGACAAGCATGCCGTGGAGATATGTGCGCGGATTGACGGCCTCGCCCCGCCAATATGACCGGAACATGCGACTGCGAATCGTGAACGCGATCGGTCCGATAATAAGTAACAGCAAAATGGCGCCAATGAACCACCCGCTCAACACTCGAAGCGGCGCCTTGGGCCCGTCGTGCAAGGTCAGCGCGCTCATGACGCCAAGAGAGGCCGCGAAGGGTATAAATCCGAGGATTAGATACCACACCCATGCTTGGCGCAGCGCGCCGCTTGGGGTTGGCGTGGAGTGGGAATGCGATCCGGACACTTGCGGTGAAATGCTCATAGCCACTTGAACCTCCGGCGTTGGGTGAAGTCTGAAAATCCTTCACAACTTTCATTACAGGTGACAACAAGATGTGTGCCGCGTCTGACCTGGCTCGACAATAATTCTCACGCAGTCCATGGAATCTTGTGAAACCATTCACGTACATATCTGGCCGCGAGAACAATAACCAAGCCCGGCGCCAGCCATCTCATGTCGTTGCCAAAGAACGCCAATCCATACATGGGGGCAACGACGAGCACCGTAATGGCCAGCGCGACGATTTGTTTTGAGGCGGGCGCATTCGGCGCCGATCGCGCGGGAATCATGCACAGCCAAACGTAAGCGGGGACGATGAGGCCGTAGAACGAAATAAAGAGCCGATAAACCATTTCGCCGGCATGCGGTCGCGCGACGGCCACATGCCGGCACCAGACCCCGACGAAGAACGCCGCCAACAACGCGGCGAAAAACCCGGCGACGACCGATCGGTTCCCGGCCCGGCGGTCTTCGGCGACGGCGCGCGCATGAAGCGCGATCGTCAACGCGGATTGCAGCATCATGTGAACGGCGATCACCCACGCCAGCGCGCGTGGAACAAAGCGAAGAACCGAAGGCTCCAGCAGGCGGGCATACCAGAACGTGAAGAGGATCATCGCCAGAAAAAAGATCCCAAAGCCGATCGTAAATGCGGCGATCCCCGCGAACGGGGCGGTGGCGGCGCGGGCGCGGAGAAATGTAAGATCGAGGTAAGGGCAAAGCAGAAAGCCGAAGACGCATACGGGCGCCAGGTAGAACAGACCGTTTGTGCCCATCGTCGCGGTTGGGCCCAGCATCTGGCGGTCTGGCAAGCAGGCCGCGACCACAAATGCGATCAGGGAGATCAGAAGCAAGGCGCAAGCGGTGAGGAGATCGCGATTTCCGCGGCGGCCAATGAGATAAACGGCAATCGCCGCCGCCGCGACGATCACCTCGGCGGCGTCGCCGACGAGCGCGCGGATCAGCCAGCCGACGAAGAAGGCATGGAAGAGAATGGTGACGACGGAGAAGCAGACCGCCGCGGGCCAGTGCCGCCGCGAGAGTTCCGCGGCGGCGCCGGGACGACTGAGCGCCCATCCCATCGCGGCGGCGCCGATCACATTGGGGATGGCGAAGACAAGCCATCCGGCGGCGCCGAAATCGCGGATCATCAGCACCGGCAGATACATGCCGATGCACCACGTCCAGGAGCAGGCGAGAAACGCCGCCCAACCGAGCGCGACGAGGCGTGAGGAGACGGGGGACGTGGGGGTCAAGGCGATGCTCCGAGGATGATAAGAAGTCACGCGCGATTTAGTTTTCGCGAAATTGCCGCGGGCGCCGACCGGATCGCTCCCCCACCGGCGGCTAAGGATTCATTCACATTCGATTAGGAACCCGGCGCAGCGTTTTGGACTGACCGAAACCAGCATGCCGCGGCGTTAACTCTTCCCGTCGCGGGCGGCCTTGCGCTTGTGATGAATTTTCGGGGTGACGTGAAAAGTCGCGACGCTGTGGCCCACCCGGCGATCGCGCTCGCCGGGGCGAAACCCCTGTTGAAGAATGTCCAGGTCCAGGGTGATGTTGAATTCGTTTCCACCGGCGATCAACTCCGAAATGTGCTCGCGCGCTTTCATGCGATAGACGGCCGGGCCAAGGCAAGGGCGAAGAAATTTGTAGCTCAGTTCTTTGCAGACGACGGTATAGTCGCCGCCCACGACGCCGAAGATGTACATCCCGCCGGCGATCTCGCTGTTGGCCAGCAGGGCCCCGCCGGCCATCGCGCGATACCAGTTGCGGTTGAATCGGCGGAAGGGGAGATAGGCGGCGAACGTCTGCGGATCGATCTGTTTCATCTTGATGCCGCTGAAAAACGCCAACGGCAGCCAGAGCAGCGAACAGATCGAGTGCCAGAAATTATCGCGGACCGAGAGCTTGCTGACGAACGCCTCGATCTTGTCGTACCACGTGACCGGCGTATCGCGGTCGGCTCGCGTGCGATGCGCGGCGGCGGCGGCGGCCAGCGGCGTGGGGAGATCGCGAAGCGGGGATACGGGGCCCGGGCGGCTTAAATCCATCTCATCGGTCGAGGCAGGCGCGTCCAAGATCATGACTCCTTCTACCATCCACCCTCCGTCTCGATGCGTTTTAGGCAAAGTTAATGATTTACCCGCCGCCGCGTCGAACAACAATGGCTCCTGTTATACGAAAAGCAACATCCATCGGTCGATAAAAGCCGCGACAAGCCGAAATTTACGACCGCCGGCGTTCACCCCGCCGCCCCAGGCGCAGTTGATTCACGATCCGCCGCTATAATCATGCGGACATGGCTAACTATACCCAAAGCATTCAAAACCTTATGACCGAACTGGCTCGCCTTCCCGGCATCGGGGTGCGGTCGGCCGAGCGGATCGCCTTTCATCTTCTCAAGGAAAAACCCGAAGAGGCGCTAAAGCTCGCCGACGCCATTCGCGACGTCAAGACTCGGATCAAGCATTGCTCGATCTGCTACAACCTTACGGAGCAGGATCCCTGTTCGGTCTGCCTTGAACCGTCGCGCGATCAGGCGCTGGTCTGCGTGGTGGAGCAGCCCAAGGACTTACTGGCGTTGGAATCGACGGGGCTTTATCGCGGTGTTTACCATGTCCTGCTCGGCCGGATATCGCCGCTGGAGGATATGGAGCCGGGCGATTTAACCATCGAGCCGCTGATGGATCGGCTGGCTTGCGGCAACATCCGCGAGGTCATCATGGGCACCAACCCCACCATGGAGGGAGACGGTACCGCCCTCTACATCCAAAGCGAGATCGGCCGGCGTTTTCCCGACGTGCAACTCACCCGCCTGGCCCGCGGACTGCCGGCCGGAAGCAATATCGAATATGCCAACAAAAACATCCTCGCCGACGCCATCGCGGGCCGCCAGAAGATGTAGCGTCATGATTCAAGAGCCCGTTCCAATCACGGCGGTTTGCGCGGAACTCGTCGGTACGACGTCCCGCATTCGCCGCATTCCGATTGAGTCCGCCGCGGTGGCGAGTTACGATGGGGTCTTCACGCGGAAATGAAAACGCCGACGTTCTCAGTCATCACCATTGGATCGAGGCGCTTGTGAAGAAATGGACTTTGTCTGCGCTATGGTTGGCGTTTTTCGCCCTGATCGGCGCCGGATGCGATCACAATCGACCGATTTCCGATCGCTCGCCACCGGTCCCTGCCCCGACGTCAGTCGCGTCCACTTCATTTCCATATCGCATGACGGATTGTCATCTTCACCTGGTCGATTTCCTCCAGCGCACCGACGGCGCCCGGGCGGCGCTCAAGGCCATGGATCAGTGCGGCGTCGAAGAAGCGGTGGTCAGCGGCATGCCGGTCGTCAAGGAATGGCCGCAGCAGGAAAAGTCGCGGCCGGAATATTATTTGGACGATGACTCGCGCTGCTACTGGTACTCGGCCACCGACGTTTTGGTCGCCCGCGAAATCCAGTCGCTCTCGGCCGGGCAACAAAAGCGGTTCCATCCCACCATTTGCGGCTTCAACGGCGCCGACCGCAACGCCCTGGATCACATCGAGCGCATGATCGATTGGTATCCGGGCTTTTGGCAGGGCATCGGCGAAGTGATGACCCGCCATGACGATCTCACGGCCCTCACCTATGGCACGCCGGCCCGCGCCGACAAACTGGCGTTAAGCCGGGTATTTGCCTTCGCGGGAAAGCATGATCTACCGATCTTTTTACATTCCAATGCCGGCTCGGTCTGGAAGCGCGAGCCGATTTACCTGAACGAAGTCGAAACCGCCGTTCGCGAACATCCCGGCACGCGATTCGTCTGGTGCCACGCCGGCATCAGCCGCCGGATCGAAATCCCGACGCTGACGCAGGAACTTTCCCGCATGCTCGGCAAATATCCGAACCTGCACATCGACGTTTCATGGGTCGTTTATGAAACCAACCTTCTTGCCGTGGACGGCAAGCCAAGCTCGCGGTGGGTCGCCCTCATTGAGGCATATCCCGATCGCTTCCTGATCGGCAGCGACAAGGTGGGGCACTTCGCCGACTATCCCAGGGAAATCACAAAGTACTTCACGTTTCTGGACGCCTTGAAACCGCAGACCGCGCGAAAACTCGCCAGGGAGAATCTTCTGGCGATCTTGCCGAAATCCGCCGCTCGATTGACCGAGCAAGAATCGGATATCCTTAACGGGCGCCAATCGCCGGGGACCGAATTGCTGAAGGAAGCGGAAGCTCGGCCGGCGCGATGATCGGCCGGTCGGCTGTCGCGGCGCGGTGATGAAAGCCGGCGGCGCCGCGCGTATACTTGCCGCGACGCGAAGGCGAACCGATCAGGCGTTCGCCGACTCGCTTTCATGGCGTGCGATGAAAATAACGACCGCGAATTCGGAGCCGGTTTCTCGATCGGCGTCGACCGGACCGGGGCGCGCGGCGATGACCGTGGTCCTTGTGCTTGCGGGGGTGGCGGCGTGCTGCGCGATTTATCCGCGCTCGCCGACGTTCAACCCGTCGGTTCCCCTTTCTCCGGTAAAGTTCCAAAACGACGCCCTCGTCGAGCGAATCCTGTTGTTTCTGGCGGGCATTCTTGCGATCGTGCCCCGGACGCGGTTTGTCCTCTTGCATCTGCTCGTCAAACTCAAGAATCCATCGCCGCTCGCCTCTCGGCGTATCGCGCTGGCGATTCTTGTTCTCTCGGGGCCGGCGCTCTATTTTTCGGCGGTTTATCGTGGGCAGATTCTGTTGCCGCAATGGCACGACGAGAACCAATATCGTTTGCAATCGACGATGCTGGCGCACGGCAAACTGTGCATGCCGCCGCTTCCCTTACCCGACTTTTTCGACGCCCCGTACGTGTTGACGCGGCCGAAGTACACCGGAATGTACTTCCCTGGAACGGCATTGCTGCACGTGCCGGGCGTTTGGTTTCACCTCCCTTACTCCGCCGTTCCGCTGGCGATCGCCGCCGTGACGCTTGCGCTGTTTTATCTGATCGTGAGGGAACTGCTGGACGGCGTCGCCGGATTGCTGGCGGTGCTGATGCTGGCATCGTTGGAATTATTTCGGTGGATGGCCGTGGTGGAGATGTCTCACGCCGCGGGCGCGATGTGGGGATTGGCGGCCATGTCGGCGTGGCTTGCATGGCGAAAGAGCCACGCCGGGCGTTGGATCGCGCTGGCGGGCGTCGCCGCCGGTTGGTACGCGATCACCCGCCCGCTCGACGCCGTCTGCGTTTTGCTGCCCATCGCGCTGGCTTGGGCGTGGGATCTGCGCCGATCGCCCGCGCGGACAAAATTGATCGCGCCGGCGATCGTCATCCTGACCGCCGCGCCCTTCATATCACTGCAATTGGCGTTTGATCGCGCCGTCACCGGTCATTTTTTGCAAACCCCGCTTTCGATTTATTATCGCACGTATCTGAATCTCCATGGCGTGGGCCTGGAAACGTACGATCCCGCCTTCGTCCCGCCGACGCCATCGATGCTGGTCGTCGATACATATCGCTGGTTTGTCGCAGCGCGGGTGCGGGAGTTTCGAACTTTTCGCCAGGCGGCTGCGCAATGGTTCACGTATCGGCTTCCGCTCAGCTTCGGCGTCGGGCTGCCGACGCTGCTCCTGGTCGTTTTATATCCGGTGGGATTGCTGCAACTAAACGACCTCCGCCGGGCTGTGTTCTGGTCGATGTTTTGGTTATTCCTGCTGGGGACCGCGCCGTTTTTTCAATATTTCACGCAATATGTCATGGCCCTGGCGCCGGCGCTGATTTTTTCGATTCTGCTGGGCGCGGCGGCCGTATCTCGGGCGTGCGCGAGATGGAAGGGGGTTGAAATTTTCCTGGCGACGGCGATTTTTGCCCTGGCGCTGCATCGGGTATTCGCCGGGACGAATTTTTATGTTCAACGGCCGGGGATGACGGTCGAGCGCGCCAATTACTTCCTCATTCCCAGCCGCGTGCGCAGGCCGGCGATCGTACTGTTTCGTTACGCTTCAGATGAGCCGGACAATGTTCTCGATGAGCCGGTTTACAATTGGGACGTCTGCTGGCCGGACGACGCGCCGATCATTCGCGCCCATGATCTCGGCTCCGCGCGAAACCGGGAGTTGTTCGCCTATTATGCGCGAATTCAACCCGGCCGCACCGTCTATCTTTACGATCGCAAGCGCCGAACGCTTCTCGAACTGGGCAACGTCCGGCGTCTTTTGGATTGACCCCGCGTCAGGCCGCTCATAGCATCGGCCGACGACCGCCATGCTTACACGAATCGCCGCGCAATTTTCGGGATCCGACTCGATGTCCGTTATTGTCTGGTCGTCGGCGCTGGTGGCGTTTTTGGTGATCGGCTTTGTGCTGGTGGCGGCCGTAAAAAAGCGCATGCGCGATGACGACGTGTCGGCGCCGGGCGCGGCGGCGGGATTCAGCTTATCGGATCTGCGGCAACTGCACCGTCAGGGGCAGATCAGCGACGACGAATTCGAACGTGCCAAGGAGAAAATTATCGGCGCGGCAAAGAAGGGCGCGCGGGCAAACGCGCTCAAGCCGCCCGAGGAGGAAATCGCGCCGCCATGACGTTTTTTTCATTTCGCGGCGGAGATTGTGAGATTCTATCGGACGTCTGGCCGATCATGTAAAGTCCGCATGAAGCGATGATTTTCCTTTAGGCAACGTGCGGGGTAAGATGGAACCGGACGGGGTAGCAAACCGTATCAAGTCTATCCCCGTCGCTGTTCGATAACCTACGGAGCGGCTACGCGCGACAAGGGTTCGCGACGGGCTGGACCGATTGGCGTCGGCGGGCGTTTTTTTGCCCGCCATCAACGTCGAAATTTTTTTTGGGGCTGCGACCGTGCGTGCCCCGGACGTGTGAAAATTCACGTCGGATGAGGAAGGCGAGTCGATGGCCAATACAAATCGCCCGGGCAACGGCGGCAATGGCGGACAAAACCCGCCCGGCGGCGGAAATAATCCGCCCGGAGGCTTCCGCGGCCGGCGCGTCACCACCTGTAGCTTTTGCGGCAAGTCTTCCCGCGACGTCGGACCCATGGTCGAAGGACCCAGCGACGTTTATATCTGCGCCAACTGCGTCGATCTGGCCCACAACATCATCCGCCAGGAAAAACGCAAACTCAGCAGCGCGGCGCCGTTGTTTAGCACGATCCCCAGCCCGCGAACCATCAAAGAATTCCTCGATCAATATGTCGTCGGCCAACCCTACGCCAAAAAGGCGCTGTCGGTTGCCGTGCATAATCACTACAAGCGCCTCACGACCACCATCGATCCGCCCGAAGGCGAAGCGCCTCCCGTCTCCGCCGCACCCGGCGACGATACCGAAATCGACAAGAGCAACGTCCTGCTGATCGGACCGACCGGCAGCGGCAAAACGCTCCAGGCCCGCACCCTCGCCCGCGTGCTCAACGTGCCGTTCGCCATCGGCGACGCCACCACGCTCACCGAAGCCGGCTATGTCGGCGAAGACGTCGAAAACATTCTGCTTAAACTCCTCCAAAGCGCCGACTACGATCTCGAAGCCGCCCAGCGCGGCATCATCTACATCGACGAAATCGATAAGATCGGCAAGACCAGCCAAAACGTCTCCATCACCCGCGACGTCAGCGGCGAAGGCGTTCAGCAGGCGCTTTTGAAAATGCTCGAAGGCACCGTCGCCAATATTCCACCGCAGGGCGGCCGCAAGCATCCCGAGCAGCAATATATCCAGATGGACACGACCAACATCCTGTTCATCTGCGGCGGAACGTTCGTCGGCCTCGAAGACATCATCCGTAAACGTCTCGGCAAGCGTCAGATTGGCTTCAACGCCGAGACCACTAAAGCCGAGACGGCGTCGGAGAAGGCGTACATGCTTCAGCAGGTGCAGCCGGAGGACCTGGTGGAATTCGGAATGATTCCCGAGTTTGTGGGGCGCCTGCCTTTGATCGCGACGCTTGAGCCGCTGGACGTCAAGACGTTGATTTCGATCCTGACGGAGCCCAAAAACGCGATCGTCAAGCAGTATCAGAAGATGTTCCGCATGGAAGACAGCGAATTGGAATTCACCCCCGCCGCCCTTAAGCTGATCGCCGAGCGCGCCCTCAAGCGCGACACCGGCGCCCGGGCTTTGCGGGCGGTATGCGAAGAGATCATGCTGGACATGATGTACAAGCTTCCCGACCAGCAACGCGGCGGGAAATATGTGATCACGCCGGAAGTGGTGGAAGGGCGGCAAAATCTTTTTGAGCTGAAGCCCGAACGCCGCAAGGAATCGGCTTAGGGTCGCCCTCAATCGCTATTGTTATAACGAAACAGAGCGGCCTGGTCGGGCCGCTCTGTTTCGTTATGCGAGTCGTCGTATTTGGTAGCCCGGTTCCTTCCGGCGAACACGTCTGGAGAAGGGACGCTATTTATCCGACTTATCCTTGGCCGCGTCTTTCTGATCGCTCTCCATGAACTTATCGTGGCCGTCCTCTTCCTGATCTTTCAGGGATTTATGCAGTTGCATCGCCTTTTTGTTGTCGCCGGCTTCGACCGCTTTTTTCATATCGCCCATCGTCTCGATCAGCTTCGTCATCGAGGCCTGGTATTCGTCGATGAATTTCTTGCGATCCGCCTCCGGCAACTTTGAAGCTTGGGACGGCGTCAGTTCCTTGCAAGCCTGCGCCAACTCGATGATGTTGGACACGATCTTCAGCGACGCCTCGTTCTGGTCAGGCTTCTTCAGCGTGCGCTTGAGCTTCTTCATCCCCTCGTCGATGACCTCCATCTTTTTGTGGAGTTCGGACTTTTGTTTTTTTTCCTCGTCGGCTCTGGCTGAATTGGAAAAGAGCAACGAAGCCGGAGCCGCAAGCAAAGCGGCGACCAGCAGTAAATTCAGGCTGAAAATCGGATGACGAGACATGTCATTACGCTCCTTGAAGTTAAATATCGAATGGCGACGCAACAGGAACATCTGGTTGAGCCAAGCGCTTCCGGCTCCCTCTCCCAAAAAGGGAGAGGGAGCCGTCGGGCCGATATGGATCACCGATCCTGGGGGCGCCGAAATCAGTGCTTCTTTGTCCAGCCGATGATTTCCTTATTGACGCGCTGCCACACATGTTCGTCGCCGGATTGTCCCGGCATGGCAATCGAGTACCGGCCGTCCTTGTCCGGCAGGCTCGAGGGAAGGGCATCCCAGGCGTACTTGTCGGGATGCACCGTCACCTGGGCATTGATCGCGTCGTCCCACTTGATCAACTGCCCGCTGTACGTGGCCATGCGGCCGAGGATCGCGGTGAAGGTGCTGTGGGCGCCGCGCTCGCCTTCGTTGTACTCTTTATTGCCGCGGATGGCCGCTTGCAGATCGTCATGCTCGACCTGATAGGGGTTGGCGCTATGGCCCTTGTATCGCCAGACGGTCTTGCCGTTTTCGCCGGGTTCGAAGAAATGTCCGCCGCCGATGTCGGCCATGAGCTTTGTGCCGTGGGCGTGTTCCGAAACGCTGTTGATGCACCCGCCCTGATGGCGACACTGGCTCTGCAACTTGGTTCCGTCGGCGTAGGTGTATTCGACCATGTGGTGGTCGTAGATTTCGCCGTTGTCGATGCCGGTGCGAACCTGTCGCCCGCCCATGCCCATCGCCGAAACCGGATGGCCCTTCATGACCCAGTTGGCCACGTCCAGGTTGTGAATGTGCTGCTCGACGATGTGGTCGCCGCAGAGCCAAACGAAGTAGTACCAGTTGCGCATCTGGTATTCCATTTCCGTCTGGTTGGGCTGGCGCTGGCGAACCCAGACGCCCGCGTCGTTCCAGTAGGTGCGGAGCAGGCGAAGATCGCCAAGCTCGCCGTCCTGAATTCGCTTGACGGTTTCGATGTAATTGG
>DASZME010000014.1:0-32545 GCA_035551995.1 Tepidisphaeraceae bacterium | reverse complement strand
AAGGGAAGCATCGAAGATCGGTTCGAAGGAGATCACTTCGCCAATTTCCTGACGGCGGTTCGCAGCCGAAAGACTTCGGATCTGCATGCGGATATCGAAAAGGGTTATCTGTCCAGCGCGTTGTGCCACACGTCGAATATCTCGTATCGGCTCGGGCAAAAGGCCAGCCCCGACGCAATTCGCGACGCCGTGAATTCCGATTCGGATTCCTTGAACACCTACGAACGATTTAAGAAACATCTGGCGGTCAACAAGGTGGATATCGCGCTGGATAAGGCGACCCTTGGGATGCCGTTGAAGATGGACGTGAAGACCGAGCGGTTCATCGGAAACGACAAAGCCAATGCGATGCTGACGCGGGAATATCGGGCGCCGTTCGTGGTGCCGGAACATGTGTGAGGGGCGTGGAAATTGAGAACCGGCATTCGGAACTGAATTCGACGTATTGAATAAGCTCTCGCGCTTGCAGCTTAATCGCCGGCCACTAACCCCGCGATCACCTGATCGGCAAAGGGGCTTCCGCGGCCGGTGCCGGCGTCGGCGCCAGTGATGACGTGAAAATCCGTGGCGGGAAGGGCGTTGAGAATCGGCAGGGTTTGAGCGGCGTTGTCCAGCGAATGTTTTCCCGCCAGGGCCCGGCCCTGATCGGCGATCGCGAAAAGACCGGCCCACTGCGGGGCGCCGGCGCTGGTGCCGCCGGCGATTTGCCAGCCTTGCACGCCGCTGTCGGGCATGCTGTCGTAAACGGCAAAGCCGGTATTCGGATCGGCGTCGTACGCGACCGTGTCGCTGGACGCACTGGCGGGGAGGGCCGTTTCGCCGATGTAGTCTGAGCCGTTCAGGGTCAGCGTGGTGCCTCCGACGGACACGACGTTGATCGAGGCGTCGGGGAAGGCGGTGGGAGCCCCGTCGTCGCTGCCGGCCTCGACGAACGTTACGCCGTCACCTTTGCCCAATCCGCCGACGTGGTTCACGGGGGTGGAGAGATAATTTTGGTATTCGACGTCGGCGGGCGTGTTATCCCATCCCCAGCTCATCGAGACGACCGTTACGCCGCGTCGGTTTCGCGCGTAGTCCACGCCGGCGAACAGATCCTGCGGAGAATCAGACTTCATCTCGACGAGGACGATCCGTGCCGCCGGGGCGATGGCGTGCGCCCATTCGACGTCGAGGGCGGTTTCCTGGGCCCAGTCGGCGTTGGTGGCGGGCCGGCCTTTGGGCGTCGCGATCGTCAGGGCGAATTGGCCCTTGGAGGCCTGGTTGGGCAAGCCAAACTGAGCGTCGAAAAGCCTCAGATCCTTGGCGATTCCCGGATCGCGGTATGCCACGACGACGGCGATCGTCTGCCCCGCGCCGTCGCCCAGAACAGCCTTTCCCTTGGAATTTGTGAACTGAATTTCGTTGAATCCGTACGCGTTTCGCACCTGCTGCGGAGTCAGGCCCGCCGGGTTGAGGGCGGCGTTGGCGACCGCCGACAGGAGGCGGCGCGACTCGAGGGGCTCCATGAAATATTGGGGGGACGATCGAACGTACAACGTCTCTCTCCTGGTGCGTCCTTGCAATCCGCATCCGGCTGACCGTGCGGGCGAACGACAAAGCGCCGCGTGTCGCCGTCAACGGAGAATCAGCGGGAAGGGCCAGCGGTCCTGATGAATCACACGATGATAAACAGCGGACTGCTCGCCGGGTCCACCTTGCCCGGAAGTTTGGCGATGCCGAAAGCGCTGGACTCGAAGAGGGTGGTCGTGGCGCCGCCTTTGGCGAAGATCGATTTAATCAGGCTGTTCCCGGCGGAGGTATCGTCGCCGTCGCCGAATGTGCCGTTCGTCGGATTGACGCCCGCGCCGATAAACGATCCGCCGATCGCGCCAAGCACGCGCAGCGAACTGATGACCCCGGCGCCGAACACATCGGCCGCGGTCCCGCCGCCGCCGATGAGGCCGTCGGAGCCGAGATTGGCGCCGGCCAGAATCTTGGCGTTGGTCAGGCTGGCCGCCGTCAGCGACATCAGTTGGGCCGCCGCGACGATCGATCCGGTGACGCTTGCGACCTTTGCGTGGTACAGCGTGCCGTTGACGTAGATGGTTCCGCTGACGTCGCCGGTGGTGAGATTCTTAAGATTTCCGGTGACGTTGACGTTGCCGGCGACGGCGCCGAGCTTGAGGGTTCCGACGTTTCCGCCGGCCGACAATGTTCCGCCGATGGCGGCGGCGGTCAGGCTGGCGACGGCGCCGACGACGGCCACGCTGCCCGGCACGTCGCCGAGGGTGATTTTCCCGGCCGATCCGCTGACGCCGAGCGTGCCGTCAAGGGTGCCGAGGCCGGCTTTGAGCGACTTGAGATTTCCGGTGACAGTGATGTCGCTGAAGCTGACCACGCCGCCGCCCTTGATGGTGAGCGTGAGCGCGGCGCCGGCGCCAAGATCGGTTATCTCCACATGGATGTCCGACCCGGCCTGAAGGGCCGTTCCGGTGCCGCCGGTGAGGGTGAAGACGGCGGTTCTTCCGCCGCCGAGATCGACATCCAGCGTTGTCTTTTTCTGATTGACGAGCCCAAAGACGCCAAGCAATGTTTCCTTGATGCCCGGAGCGCTGGTCGTTCCGGGAACGATAATTCGGCGGAGTGAACTGGAAACCGTCGTCGATCCCGAACTGCTGGCGCCGACGAGCAGTTTTCCGTCGGTGGTGGCGCTGCCAAAGGCCCGGAGAACCAGATCGCCGATATGCAATTCGCGCGTGGTCGAGGAAGTGGCGGGACTGAACGTCGCCAATCCGTTGTCGCCGAAACTGGTGATTAATTTTCCGGTGGTATCGAATGCGGCGACGGCGGTCAATCCCTGGGCGGACTGAAGCGAGGTGCCGACGACGAGGATCGAGGTGTCATCCTGAACGACGATCGAATCGGCTTCGTCGGCGCCGCCGAAGTTGGCCGTGGCCAGCCCGTTGCTGCCGAAGGACGTGTCGACCGAGCCGTCGGTGTTTAAGCGGACGATGCCGAAATGCCCGGAGGTGGTTTGGCTGGCGACCAGAACCTTCCCGTCGGCCTGAAGCCCCAGGGCGACGGTGTAATCGGCGCCGCTCGTCTGGTCGGCGGATAATCCGGCCACCGCGATCATTCCGTCGGTGCTGAAGGTGGTGTCCGGTTCGCCGGCGGAAGTGAGGCGCACGACGTCGATCGTGCTTCCGCTTGAACCGGCGGCGACGATTCGGCCGTCGTTTAACACCGCCACCGACCCGAGCACCTGCACCGCCGCTCCAGTATCGAAAAGCTGGCGGCCTCCTTCGCCGAAGGTCGAATCGATATTGCCGTTGGCGTCAAACCGGGCGAACGCAAAGCGATTATTGGACGACCCGACGGTCACGATCTGGCCGCTGGGCGTTTGTGTGATGGCGTAAGCGGTATCGTCGACGCCGCCGAAACTGGTCAGCGTAACGCCGTTGGATCCGAAGGTCGGATCGAGATTGCCGTTGAAGTCATAGCGTGCCAGGGCGAAGTTGCCGTTGTCGGTGCCGGCGACGACAAAGTGGTTGGCGCCCTGAATCATCAAGGCAAACCATTCGTTCTTGCCGGCGGGCGTGACGACTTGTCCGCTGGCGCCGAATGTCTTGTCGAGGGAACCGTCCGTGTTGAGGCGCTCCACCACGCCCTCGGATTGCCCGCTGGCGGTCAGTTGATGGCCGACAAGGAGAATCTTGCCGTCCGGCTGGGTATTGACCGACTCGGCGACGAACGATCCAGTGACGGCGTTGCCCCCGTTGAACGTCGCGTCGCTGGGATCGGGCAGCGCGATATTGACGTTAAACGTGCCGAACGTCACGGCGGCGACGTTGCCGCTGGTGTCGCGGACTTGGTTGGCGTTCAGCGCGATGTTGTAGGCGCCGTCGTCGGTGGCGTCCCAGCCGGCGCCGGGCGCGGAGACGGTATAGGTGGCGGTAACGGTTTGCCCACTGCCGCTCTGGGTGAACTTGGTAACGGTCAGCGGGCCGCCCGGGCCGCTCACGGATAGATTCGCCAGGCCGAGGCTCGACGTCTGAATGGCGACGTTGTCGGTATAAACGACGGTGATGGTTTGGCTTTGCCCGCCGGCGGCGGTGATGTCGGGGGCGGAGATCTTGGCGACGGGCGGCTGAGTGTCGGCAACGGCGGCGCTGACGTTAAACGACGCGCTGCCCGCGGCGACCGGGTTTGCGCTGGTATCGGTCACGGCGCCGGCGATGAGGCTGATGTTGTATGCGCCGTTGGCCGCCGCCGTCCACGATCCGCCCGGAGCGGCGGCCATGTATTGGGCGGTGACCGATTTCCCGCTGCCGGTCACTTTCAAAAGCGATACCGCCAGCGCCGCGCCTCCGGGGCCGGTAACGGTGAGATCGCCGGCGGCGATCGTACTGGTCATGACCGCGACGTTGTCGGTGTAGACGACAGTGATGGTTTCTCCCGCGCCGCCCGGCGACGTGACGTTGGGGGCCGTGATGACGGCGGCGGGGGGAGTGGTGTCGGGCACCGGAATGGCGACCGTAAAATTCTGCGTGGTGGCGACAAGCGCATTGCCGGCGGTGTCGAAAACCTGGTTTCCGTTGACCGTTATCGTATATGGCCCATTGTCGGTGTAGTCCCAGGCGCCGTTGGGAACGGCGGCGGTGTATTGCGCGACGATCTGGTTGGCGTTGGTGGTCGGCGTTACGGTATAGCCGGTGATTTTCAGCGGGCCGGCCGGACCGGTCAGCGAAACGTCGGCAAGCGTCAAGGAGGTTGAATCGACGGCGACGTTGTCGCTGAATGTGACGCTGAACGAATAGGTGCTGGCGCCGGCCGTGCTGACGTTGGAAGCGGTAACGGCCGCCTGCGGCGCGACCGTGTCGCCCACGCTGACGTTGAACGATCCGAATCCCCCGCTCACGCCGACCGCGTTGACGTCGGCGACGGAATTCGGCTGCACCGCGACGACATAGTTGCCGTTGGCCTGCGCGCTCCAGCCGCCGCCGGGGGCATCCACGGTATAGACGGCGGTCACCGATCCGTCCTGGGCGTTGACGGTCGCCACCGGGGGATTGGCGTCGGTCGCCTGCTCGACATAAAGCGGCGTCCCGCCACCGTAGGGGGTGACGAGTATATTATCGGAACTAATCGTGCTGGGATCAATCGCGGCGGCGCCGGTATACGTCACCGTGACGGTTTCGGTGGAGGCGGTGGTGGTGACGTCGGGCGCGCTGACGACGGCGGTGGGCGGACCGGGGTTGCCGTCGTCGATGATGAGTTCCGGGACGGCGCCGGCGTTGGACCTGGCGTTGGACGAAAGGAACTCGGTCTCTTCCGCGGTCGGCGTCAGGTTTTCCAGCGCCAGCGAGACGATGGTGTTCCCCGCCGCCAACTGCGCCTGAAGATACGCGGTGACGTTGAGCGTATAGGTTTGGAACGTATCGCGCGTGACGGTGGCGCTGTCGATCAGGGTGGAACTGACGGCCGGTGCGTTGTTGAAGGTGATTTCGCCGGGCGGGAGGTTGCTGGTATCGAATCCGTCGCCGATGGAATCGACGATGGTCCCGTTGCCCTGTATCCACGAAGAGTTAGCCACGCCGTAAACGCCTGTCGCGACTGGGGTAGCCAGATTGTTTTCCAGCGACCCGCTCAGCTGGAGAACGGCGGAATTGATGGTCGTTACGCCGGTGAGATCAAATTTCAAATAAGCGACGCGGGTATCGCCGCTGGCGGCATTTTTTACGAATAATGTTGGCGACGCGCCAAAATTAGTCAGCGCGTAATCGTTGTTTCGGACAAAGGTGTCGGCGATCGCCGGCACGACGGTCGTCAGCATCATTCGTCCTTCGAGCGGCTCGACGACGGCCGCAACCGCCCGGGAAATCGCTTTCCCAACCGGCGCCTTCAACCTCCGCGAATTGCGCAAGCCGACCGAATGACTGGACTGAATACTCACGCTCTCCTCCAAAAGATATTTTGCGACGACGCTTCAGTATACTCGGACTTGCCGTTAGCGTCCATGTGAATACTGGAATGGCGAATATTCATTTTTTATCGGACCCGAAGCATTATGATTTCCATTGACTCCCTCGCCGATCCGCGGGTGGCGGCCTATCGCAATCTCAAGGACAAGGAACTCGATCGCGCGGGCCGTTTTTTCATCGCCGAGGGAGAGCATCTGGTCCGGCGACTATTGGCAAGCGATTTTCCAGTGGAATCCGTCTTCATCGCCGAGCGGCACGCAGCGGATTTTCAGTCCCTGGCGCCGGCGAATGTCCCGCTCTACGTCACGACCAGTGAGGTGATGAACGGCGTTTTGGGAATGAAATTTCACTCAGGCATCATCGCCTGCGGCAGCCGAAAGCCCTGGGCACCGCTGGAATCGATATTGAAAAAGGGCCCTGGCGCCATGACGCTGGTGATCTGCCCCGACATCAACAACGTGGAAAACGTCGGTTCTCTCATCCGCCTGTCGGCCGGTTTCGGCGCCGATGCGCTGATCCTGGGCGAGCGCTGCCACGACCCGTTCTGGCGTCAGTCGATCCGCGTGTCGATGGGGACGATATTCAGTCTGCCGATCTACCGATCGCCTGAGTTGCTGCATGATCTGCGACGGCTGAAAAACGAATGGAATTTTGAGTTGGCGGCCACCGTTCTCGACGAAAACGCCGAACCCCTCGCCGATGCAAAACGTGCCGCACGATTCGGTTTACTGCTGGGAAGCGAGCCGCACGGCTTAGACGGGAACACCGCATCTCTCTGCGATCGACGGCTCACGATCCCGATGAAACTTGGTACCGATTCGCTCAACGTCGCAGTCGCGGCGGGTATTTTTCTTTACCACTTCACGCGGGAAGACAGCTTCAGGAACCATCGATGAAGCGCCAATAACGACTCATCGATCAATGGCTCGCGCCGCTAGAGCATTTGCCGGCTTGTCGCAGCGTTTCTTCGTTTAGCGGACCCGCGTGCGGGGCGTGTTTTTCGACCGAAACTCGCGCCACACGTCATGAAAAATGGTCTAAGATCCCGCTTTTGCTTCCCGTCGGGCGCGGGGCTTCCCGGCTGCAAGCGCCAACACAGCGAGACGGCTGTGCGACGGGGTATTCAAAAATTGCTCGCGTTGTTAAGCCGTTAAGTCCAAGTGCGGCGCCGGGTCGTCTTCACCTTCGCGGTTGGCGCCATGGTGGGGATGGGGATTGTTGTCCTGCTGATCGTGCTCCGCTTCGTCTTTGATCGGCTGCACTTGCTCGGCGCCCTCGACCTGATGCTCGAACGTATCTTCCTGGGCGCCGGCCTTGCGGACCGGATGTTCACGGCGAAGCTGCCGTTCCCGTTCCACCGCCGCGTCGCGCTGCGTTTGAACGCGCTGGACGAGGGCGTAGTTCAACGGATTAATTTGTGACATGGCGCCACCTCGGGGCGCGGCGATCGCCATTCAATCTATCGGCCAAACCCCAACGGCATTATACAAAATCCGCAACATTCCGATTCGCGATGGACGCGTCCAGCAACTGGATCCAGTGCAAAACCGGCATCGGTCTTGAAGCCGATTGCAGGCAGCTTCGAAGTTGCAGCGTACACCCCGGATTGCCGGAAGCCACGACGTCGGCGCCGGTGTCCAATACGTTTTGCGCCTTGCGGTCCCCCAATTCCCTGGCGGCTTTGGGTTGCAGCATATTGTAAATTCCCGCCGACCCGCAACAGATCGCCGCGTCCTGAATTTCCAGCAACTCAAGCTTGGGAATGGCCGCGAGCAAGGCCCGCGGCTGTGAATGCACGCGCTGGGCATGTTGTAAATGACAAGCATCATGATACGCCACCCGGATCGGCAACGGATGCCGGGCGGCGCGCGGCGTCAGCTCGACCAATATCTCGGAAATATCCCGGCACTTTGACGCCAGCTTTGTCGCCCGATCGGCGTAATCGGGGTCGTCGCGCAACAGATGCCCGTATTCCTTCATTGCCGATCCGCAGCCGGCGGCGTTGATGGCGATCACGTCCACATCCGCGGCGTCGAATGCGTCGATCGTTCGGCGGGCGAATTCGACCGCCATCGCTTCTTCGCCCGAATGTGTCATCAGGGCGCCGCAGCAACCCTGGCCGGATGGGACGATCACTTCGCATCCTTCGGCCGCCAGTACGCGTGCGGTGGCCTGGTTGACATCGCCGAAAAAGACGCGCTGCACGCAGCCCAGCAATAAGCCGACCCGCAACGGGGAGTGACCGGCCGGCGTGGACTTGTTCGCTCCCGCTTCCGGGACGTCGGCGGAGTGCGGCGGCGAGGATTTCGCGCGCCAAGGCGATAAAGCCCTTGTTCCCGCGCTCTTCCCGAATGTCGAACGAGGAAATAAGAAATGAAAATCGACGGTCGGCAACAGGTCGTCCATCGTCCGCCACCGGATCGGCAAGAGCGATAACACCCTCGCGCGCCCAAGTAAACGCCGGAGGCCGGTCCGCTGATAAATCCATAACGGCAACGCCAGCAACCGCAATCGGGCCGGATACGGAAAGATCGCGAAGATCAGTCGGCGGAAGAACTTCTCTCCCGTCGGACGGTCGAATCGCCTTTCGATTTGCGAGCGCGTCGCTTCGATGAGCTTGTCGTATTGAACGCCCGAGGGGCAGGAGGTCAGGCACGCCATGCAGCCGAGGCAGCGGTCGAAATGGCCGACGGTTTTTTCATTCAGTCCGACCTCGCCGGTCAAGCCGAGTTTCATGAGATAGATTCTGCCGCGCGGGGAATCGGCCTCCTGTCCCCATAAGCGGTAGGTCGGGCACGTGGTCAGGCAAAAGCCGCAATGAACGCAGTCGTCAATCAGTTCCGACGAGGGAGGATGGTGATCGTCAAACAATATGAGGGGCGTGTGGGACATGCCGATTCGGGAAAAAGGAGCTTGTGAATCATAAGGCCGTTCCCGCGGCCTTGTCGCGTCGCGATGGCGATCTCACCGAAACTGGTGGCGATGAGACCAGCCGCCGGGCGGCGGCGGCCATCGACCCCGAACCTGGCGTCATGTGCCAGGACTCGGGGTCGATGACGGATCGATCGGCGGATGTCGGATCATTCACTTCGATCGAATGCCGACCGTGCTGGTTACGGAAACGGCGGCTTATTTATTGCCGTCGGCGGGCGCCGGCGTTGGCGCGGGTGTTGGCGCCGGGGTTTCGCTCTTGGTGGAGTCCGGAGCGGGCTTGCTGGTGTCGGGTTTCACGGAGGGCTCGGGAGCCGGGGCGGACGGAGCGGGGGCCGGGGTGGACGGAGCCGGGGCCGGGGTGCCGTCGGCCTTGGGCGCGTCGGGCGTGGGGGCTGGAGCGGGCGTGGGGGTCGGGGCCGGCGGCGCAACGTCAGGCTTGGGCGGCGCGGGAGTCGGAGTGACATCGGGCGTCGGAGCGGGAGGAGGAACGGGCGCCGGCGCAGGGACTGGCGCGGGCGCCGGTGTCGGCGCGGGTGTCGGAATCGGAGCGGGGGCGGGCGCCGGCGTGGGCGGCGTCGGAACCTGCGCATCCGGCGTCTTGGGAGCGGGCGCCGGCGCCACTTCGGGGGCGGCGGGCTTTGGCGCCTCTGCCGTCGGCGCGGCGGCGGCCGGCGGCGTGCACTTGGTCGATGTATCCGGCTGCGAACTTTGGCAACCGACGGTCATGCCGGCGCCGAGCGCCAAGGCGCCCATTAAGAAAAACTTCGCGTGCGTGGCCATATCCTTTTTCCTTCCCGCCACTTGAAAATATCGACGCCGATCAGGCCATGGGGCGGATGCGAGGCCCGGCGTCAGGCTCGGCGCCCAAGGCGCTCAAGCGACAAAGAAATTTCGTTCCGTTTTCAGGTCGCTTATTTGTTGCTGTCTCCGCTGAACCCCGGGATCTTCAGACTGCTGGCCGCCTTGGCGGTGTCGAATTCCAGCCAAGCCTTCTTGAGTGCGTCTTGAAGATCGGGAGAAAGCCTGTCCTTGACGTCGTTTAGCTTTTTCAGATCGGCCGCCGACGCCTTGAAGTCTTTGGCAGCCATATCCTTTCCAAATTGCGCCAAGGCGTCTCTTGCCTCGGCATTCGCGTCGGTCGATACGCTGGGCGCCGACGTCGCGGGCACGACCGGCGCCGGCGGTATGACCGAGGGCGTGACCGACGGGGTCACTTCCGTCGTCGGCGTCACGGGAGTGACCACGGGGGTGGAAGCCGGAACGGGAACCGCCGGCGCGGGCGTCGGCATCGGCGTCATCACCGAGGGCGCCGGGGGAGCGGCGGCGGGCGGTGTGGCCGGCTCCTTTTTGCGGTCGCACCCAACCAGCGACAGACCACTCAACGCCAAGGCCAATAGCCTCTGATTCATCGACATTCTCGGCTCCTGTCAGACTTGCCACATCATGGCCGCTCCTCCGCGAAGCGACCGATCGACACGACAGTTTACCTATTTTTCAAATTGGGAACAGCGTTTTGCCTTTTTGCCTAAATTTGCGATCATCGCCGAAGAATCGCGTGCGATCGCACCCTTGACCGACGCAACCTAACATTGAACCGTTTGAAAACGACGACTTGTTTCGTTTCAATGCCGATTTGAGCCGATATTGGTTCAGTTGACTGGAATCACCGCATGCCCACCCCCCCAATCCGCAACACCGCGACCGGCGAATCGCGCGCCGCCGCCGCGTTCGCTCGCGTGGCGACAGGCTTGCTGCTCGTGTCGGTCCTATTAATGGTGGGACGGATCTACTGGCGCTGGCATTCGCTGAATGAACCGTCAACGGTGGTGATCGTGGCCGGCGATGAATCGCTTGACGGCGCCAAGGTCGAAATCAGCGGCGAACACGGGCATTGGACCGAAAAGCTAAACCGCGACGACGGATGGCAGATTTCAGTTCTGCTGGATGCGGGTACCTATCGCCTCGTGGTGACCCATCGCAAGCTGGAACTCCTTAACGAAAGTTTTTCGGTGGATCGGATTCGCGGCATGCGATTCGACTTGCCGTCGATGGTCGTCATTGTCGGCAGCGGTCAATTCGCCGACGCAAGAATCGAAATCCGCTGCGATCCCGTTCGCGAAAATTTCACGCGCGCCGAAATTAAACTGGAGGCGCAGGATCACTATCGCAAGGCGCTCTATCTATTCCCCGGCAGTTATTATGTCGTGGCGCGCAGCGCCCTGAACCCGGATCGCGTCCTGGCCCGGGTCGATTTCAACGTGGATCGCGCGGCGCCGGTCCGCGTCGATTTAACGAAGGCGGCGAACGAAGAAGCGACGCCGTGACGAATTCCCCATGCGCCGGTTTGTCGGTACGATCGGGCCATGTCAACTCCCCTTGTGCTGGTGACCGAAGGTTCCGACGCCGTACCGTTGCGGTGGCTCGCCGAGCGGACGCGGGTGGTCGAGGCGGGGCCGGACGACCCGGCGTTTTCCGAGTTAATCGCCGAGGCGCAGGGACTGGCGGTTCGCACCTACACCCGCGTGGACGAAGCGCTGCTGGCGCGGGCGCCGAAGCTAAAGGTGGTGGGCCGGGGCGGCGTGGGGCTTGAGAATATCGACGTCGCCGCGTGCCGGGCAAGAGGCGTCCAAGTCGTATTTACGCCCGACGCCAACACGCTGGCGGTGGGCGATTTTGTGTTCGGATATCTTTTGCAAATGTTTCGGCCCTGGGCGTTTTTCAAAGACAAAGCCTACGATCCCGGCGAATTTAAGCGGATTCGCAACACCGTTCGCGGAAGACAACTTAACGAGCTGACGCTGGGCATTCTCGGCATGGGCCGGGTCGGCAGGCGCGTGAGCCATATCGGCGCGAACGGGTTCGGAATGCGCGTGATCTATAACGACGTGATCGACGTACGTGACAAACTCGATTTTCCCGCGACGAGCGTCGATAAGCCGACGCTCTATCGCGAGGCGGACGTGCTGAGCCTGCACGTGGACATGCGCCCCGGCAATGAGCTGTTGGTGGGCGCCGAGCAACTGGCGATGATGAAGCCGTCGGCGGTGCTGATCAACACCAGTCGCGGTGAAGTTCTGGATGCGACGGCGTTGGCCGTCTCGATTCGGGAGAAAAAACTCAGCGGCGCCGCGCTGGATGTTTTCTGGCCCGAGCCGCCCAAGCCTGATTTCCCTTTGTTGGGATTGGACAATGTGCTGCTGACGCCTCACCTGGCGGCACGCACGTTTACCGCCATCGAAAATATGAGCTGGGTCGTACGCGATATCTACGAAGTC
Source organism: Tepidisphaeraceae bacterium (assembly GCA_035551995.1). Classification (GTDB taxonomy): domain Bacteria; phylum Planctomycetota; class Phycisphaerae; order Tepidisphaerales; family Tepidisphaeraceae; genus RYN-428. The sequence continues at coordinate 20,376 of DASZME010000014.1, read as the reverse complement.
TTGCAAGGTCGCAAACCCAAATACCCGGCGCCTTAGATCAGTTGTCAGATTGAGCGGGCGTTTCTGCGGTTATTAATAGCGGCCCCGCTTACGTGGCGCTTTTCGCGAAGCAAGGTCGCTTCACCAACATGAGAAATGTTCCAGGAAATTCGACCGATGCATAATTCGACGACATGCCGGGCGGCGTCTTCGCGCTAACGGCCAGCGGTTTCCTAACTTTTGCGGTCATCAAACATGTTCAAACCAAAGACGCATCGAGGTGGAAGTTGCGGCGAAAATAGAGTCTTTCGCCGGTCGGCGTTCGTCGCATTGTTGATCTTCGCGTCGCTTGCCGCCGCGGGCGAATCACGGCAGTTCACCGACCCGGCGCCGCCCGCGGTCCTGGCGGCGTCGAACGCCGTCCTGCCGGCGACGAAAAATCCCGACGCCACGTTTCATGCCGACCCGAAGCCGCTGGCGAAATCGGCGGTGACCGAGGATTGGCCCTGTTTCCTCGGACCGACGCACGACGCGTTTTCTCGTGAAACCAAGCTGCTCGAAAAATTCCCGCCGGGCGGCCCTGCGGTCGTATGGGAAATGACCAAGGGCGAAGGATACGCCGAGCCGGTGATTGCCGGAGATCGACTGGTCCTCTTTCACCGTGTCGAAAATAATGAAGTGGTCGACTGCCTGAACGCCTCCACCGGCGAGCGGTTTTGGCGGTTTCAATATCCGACGGCCTATCAAGATCGTTACGGCTACTGCAACGGCCCGCGATCGACGCCGTCCATTTCCGACGGCAAGGTGTTCACTTACGGCGCCGAGGGAAAAGTGCATTGTCTTCAGCTGAACAACGGCAACCCGCTGTGGCGGCGCGATCTCCTCGCGGAGTTCAAGTTGAAGCAGAATTTTTTTGGCGTTGGATCGAGCCCGCTGGTCGAAGGCAAAACGCTCATTCTCAATATCGGCGCCGCCGGCGGGCCGTGCGTGGCGGGATTCGACGTGGATTCGGGAAAAATGCGCTGGGGGGCAGGCGATCAGTGGGGGCCGAGCTATGCGTCGCCGATTTCGACGACGCTTGTGGGAAAACGCCGGGTGTTGGTTTTCGCCGGCGGAGAAAGCAGGCCCGCGACCGGCGGATTGCTCTGTATCGATCCGGCGAACGGCGCGGTCGATTTCACGTTTCCCTGGCGGGGAACCCGGCGGGAATCGGTCAATGCCTCCTCGCCGGTCGTGGTGGGAAACGAAATTTTTATCTCCGAATGTTACGGCTCGGGAGGAACCCTGCTGCAAGTGCTTCCCGACATGACGTGCAAGCAACTTTGGACCAATCCGCAGTTCGGCACCCACTTCATGAACGCCATTCCGAAGGACGGCTACTTTTATGGCGTCGATGGCCACGGACCCGAAGATGCCTTCATCTGCTGCGTGGAGATTAAAACCGGCAAAGAGGCGTGGCGCGCCCAGCCCGAATGGAGCGAGGTCCTGAAAACCCGCACCGGCCAGCGCGACGTGAAACTTGGCGCCTACCGATGCAATTTTCTGATGGTCGGCGGTCGATGCTTGTGCCTCGGCGAGTTCGGCCATCTGCTGTGGCTGGATCTGAATCCGCAGGGATATAAAGAACTGGATCGCGCGTGGCTGGTGTCGGCGAGCGAGACGTGGACGGCGCCGGTCGTCTGCCGGGGGCTGTTGTATATCTGCCAGAACACGCCGGGAAGTCGCGGCGAGTCGCCACGAATTCTGTGTTACGATCTGAGGAGCGGCCAGTAAGGTCAAAACGCGCCACGGTTCACTCACGGCGAAGGGAAACCGCTACCGATAGTCGTGATGTCGTTCGTTAGCGCTCCGCCCGCCGCTCTTTCGCAAACGCCATCCAGCCGTTACAAATGCCCTCGATCGCTCCAAAACAGGTTCAGGGAAGACATGGCATTAAAATCAACTCCCCGTTTCAAATTGATGAATCTTGCGGGCTGGGGCAACGTGCCGCGATTCAATTCCGCCGTCTACCGGCCGGAGCGATCGCCGGAGGTGGCGAGTATCGTCGCGCGACGCGAAGACGCAAGCATCATCGCGCGCGGCCTTGGCCGCAGCTACGGCGATGCCGCCCTCAACGAATCCGGCGACGTCCTGATCGACACCCGTCTTGACCGCTTTCTCGATTTCGACCCCGCCACTGGAACACTCGAATGCGAAGCGGGGGCGACGTTTGATGCTATCATCGGCGCCTTCCTGCCTCGCGGATTTTTCCCGCCCGTTACGCCGGGCACAAAATACGTCACTGTCGGCGGCGCGATCGCGGCCGACGTGCACGGCAAAAACCATCACCGCGACGGTTCGATCGCCGAGTTTATCGACGGCTTCGATCTCCTTCTCGCCGGGGGTCAGGCGATTCGCTGTTCTCGCCAGGAAAATCCAGACGCCTTCTGGGCCACGCTCGGCGGCATGGGCCTCACCGGGATCATTCAAACCGCGCGGCTGCGGTTGCGCAAAGTCGAGTCGGCATACATTACGGTCGATTACAAACGCACCGAGAATCTCGATCAAACGGTGGCGGCGTTTGCCGACGGAGACGAGAATTTTCAATATTCCGTCGCGTGGATCGATTGTCTTGCCGGCGGAGCGGCGCTGGGCCGTTCGGTTTTGATTCGCGGAAATCACGCGAAAGCGGCGGATCTTCCGCCGGACCTGCGCGATCATCCGCTGACGGCGACGCGGCGGCGGAAAAGATCCGTGCCGTTCAATTTCCCGGGTTTTGCCCTGTTGCCGTTTACGGTTCGACTCTTCAACGATCATTTTTACGCGACGCATGAAGACGGCCGAAAGACCGTCGATTACGACGAGTTTTTCTATCCGCTCGACTCGGTTTTGCACTGGAACCGCATCTACGGCCGGCGCGGTTTCTTCCAATATCAGGCCGTTTTCCCCGCCGCCGCAGGCAGCCGATGCCTGCACGAACTGCTCGAGAAATTATCCGGCTCGAGTCGCGCCTCGTTCCTGTGCGTGTTGAAGACCATGGGCAAAGGGAGCGGCGGAATTCTCTCCTTCCCGCGAGAAGGCCAAACCCTCGCATTGGACATTCCCAATCGCGGCGGCCACACCGTCGAATTCCTCCGGGAACTGGATCAGATCGTTTTGAAACATGGCGGCCGGGTTTATCTGGCCAAGGACGCCGTCATGACCCGGCAGTCTTTCGCGGCGATGTATCCCGACCTCCCGCGGTTCAACCAGATCAAGGCAACGCTCGATCCGGAACGCCGATTCAGTTCGTCGCAGTCCCGCCGGCTTGGAATCGGGGAGAAAGCATAATGCAGTCTTTTGTCGATTCGCGCCCTCAGACCAGCCCCGCCGGCGAAACCGTCACCGGCGCCGCCGTTCCCTCGGGCAACTGCGTCCTGATTATCGGCGCCTCCTCGTCCATCGCCCGGGCCGTCGCCCGAATATTCGCCTCGGCCGGCAGCGACCTTATTCTTGCCGGCCGCGACATCGACGACTTGAAACGCACGGCCGCCGATCTGCGCATTCGCTCAGGCCGGCGGGTGGACATTGTGCCCTTCGACGCCGAGGCGTTCGACACGCATGAATCGTTTTGGCGCGAATGTCAAACCAGGGGCGGCGGGGCGCTTGCCGGCGTGGTCATGCTTCACGGCCACCTTCCGATTCAATCCGAGGGACAATCGGATTTGCGAATCGCCCGCCAGGCGATCGACGTCAATTTTATTTCCGCCGTGTCGGTGCTGACGTTCGCCGCCAACGATTTTGAAGCCCGAAAGTCCGGGTTTCTTTGCGTTTTTTCCTCGGTGGCGGGGGATCGCGGGCGCCAGAGCAACTATGTATACGGATCGGCCAAGGCCGCCCTCACGGCGTTCCTGCAAGGCTTGCGGAATCGGCTAAGCCGAAGCGGCGTGAATGTGCTGACCGTTAAGCCGGGCTTTGTCGATACGGCCATGACATGGGGAATGCCGGGATTGTTTCTCGTGGCGACGCCGGAAAAAGTCGCGGCCGACGTCCACCGCGCGATCCGGCGCGGAGCTTCGCAAATTTATACGCCGTGGTTTTGGCGATACATCATGTTGATCATCAAATCGATTCCGGAGTTTATTTTCAAACGGCTGAAGATGTAAATGTTTTTAATCGCCCGAGAGAGTGGGGCGAGGCAGGGTTGGGGAGACGATTTCTTTCGGCTGAATCAAGAGCCCTCTCCCTTCAGTGGAGACGGAGCCGGATGCGATTCGGCGTTGGGGCGAATCGGCGCGCCCTTGATCGTCAACGCAATGGCGGCAATTTGCGCCTTGCTCACCGATTCGCCGGCAAGTTGAAGCGTCGGTTCGGCTCCGTTCCCACGCCATTGCGTTGGAATGAGCGACAAAGGGTTGTATTTCGCGAGGCGTGCCGCGTCGTTGCGCGGGCAGGTTCGACAGCCGCTTAATTGGCCCCTTCCCTCGCGCAGTTGCCGGCGAAATCGCCGGTATTTTTCGCCGTTCCAGATCGTCTGAAAATCCTGCTCGTGGATATTCCCCAGAACATGATCTTCATCTGTCAAAAAGCAGCACGGAAGCACTTTCCCCTTGGCGGTGATGTACGTCGAAAACCAGGGAACCAAACATGGTCCGGTTTCGAGAATCCGCTCGGCCGCCCTGATTTGCAATATCGCGTCCCGCCAGTTTTGGAAGAATTTTGATCGACCGGGGTCGGCGCCGGCGATGATGCCGCGGTCGATTTTCGCCAGGGCGTTTTCGATTTCGGCGGCGGAGGGAATGACCCGGCGATCGTCGCCGCCGCCGGTCCCATAATCATAAACGGGGACGAGCACGAACTTGTCCACCAGGTTCCATTTCGAGAGATAGTCGTAAAACCCCGCGTACTCGCTTAGGTTTCTGGCTTGCAGGGCGCAGAGAATCCTCACCTCCACTTCGCTGCGGTCGATTTTCGCAAGAAACGCCTCGAACAACTCGATACAATCCTCGAAACTTGAATTGACGCTGACGGCCTCGAAGGTTTCTTTCGTGGCGCCGTGCATTGAGAACGTCAGAATGCCCGGCGGGTTGGGGGCGATCTTTTCCAGCATCACCTTCTTGATGGACATATTCGACGGCATCTGCGTGCGAATGCCGCGCGATCGGCATTCGATCAGAATCTTGTCGATGCTCTTATTAAGGGCGGGCTCGCCCAGGCCGTTCAGGGTGACGTAAAATGGATCGATCTGATCGATCATCCGGGTGAAATTCGCATGATCGATGTCATTGGCGAGTTTGAAGGTCACGTTTGGCCGGGTGAGGCGGTTGCACATGATGCAATCAAAATTGCATTTATCGGTGACCTCCACCTGAACGCGGATCGGGCCGTGCGATGATGCGCGATCGCCGCCGCGAATCATGCCGAAAAGGACAGAAAGACCTTTGTGAAGCCGCGGAAGAATGGTCGCCGGCGAACGTCCGAAAACATTCGTGAAGTCGGAGAGGCTGGATCGCAATGTTGATAAAACAGCCGCCATCTTCACCTTTCCATGTGATACTATTCTACAAGATTCGGCGGCGTCATGTTCGGATTTGCAGCCGGCGGCTTATATTTACATGGTAGCGCGGCCGTCTCGGCTGTGTCTGCACTATGAGGGCCACAGGCCAGACGCCTGGGCGACGAACCGGTTGACAGTCCACCATCCAGATAAACCCCGTTCTTTCCAAGCTCCATGGTCGCACGCCATCCTGGCGGCCGCGACCCTCTGCCTGTTATTCCTCGTCGGCGTGGAGCCGCTCATTTTAACCGGCTGCCAGCGGGGACGCGGGGCGTTCGACGAATATTGGTTTCATCTGCCGACGATCCGGCAATTCGCCCATCAATGGCCGCGGCTCGATTTTTCCGATTATCCGTCGGCGACCACCCCCGGCTATCACGTTTTGTTGGCGGCGGCGGATCGATTGGTCGGCGATCGTCCGCGAACGCTCAAATGGATCGCTTCGCTTTTTTCGATCGGTCTTCTGTCCACGCTTGCCGCCGCGACGGCTCGGCGGGCGGGGTTTGGGCCGGCGGTCGCCGTCTGTCTGCCGGTCGCCTGTTCATTGTATGTCGTCTCGTCGGCGGCGTGGCTGCTTCCGGATAATGCCGGGTGGTGGGGCGTGCTGGGGATCATGTTGCTTGCCCTCCGCGGCGATGTTGACGGCTGGACCTACTTTCTGGGCGGCTTGATTTTTCTTGCGGTGGTCCTCGTGCGCCAGAACCATGCGTGGATTTTGGCGCCGTTATGCGCCGCGGTATGGATGAAGCCAAACGACTCCCGACGCCGGCGCGACGCGGGCGGCCCGTCGCGCGTCGCCTTCCTGCTGCTCGTCTGCCTGCCGGCGATGGCGGCGCTGGGCTGGTTCATCCGCCTCTGGCATGGAATGACGCCGCCGAGTCAGCGCGGCTACGTCGGCGGCTTTAACCCGGCGGCTCCGGTGATGGCGTTGGCCGTCGGGGGGGCGATCGGCGTTTTTTTCCTGCCGATCATCGCGTCTCAACTCCCGGCGCGTCACGCCTGGCGCCTCGCGGTACCCGGCGCCATCGTCGGCCTTCTGATCGGAATCGTACCGGCCACCTCGTACAGCGTGGCGGATGGCCGATATTCGGGAATCTGGAACGCCGTCCCGCATTTTCCGGTCGTGTTGGGGCGGTCGTCGCTGGTGGTCGGACTGGCGGCGCTTGGCGGGGTCGTCATGAGCTTATGGCTGGCGATTCTGCCGTCGCGCCGGCGGTGGATCTGGTTTTCTGCCGCCGTCGCTTTCGGCGCCGCCCAGGCCGCCGGCCACAACGCGTTCCAGCGCTACGACGAGCCGTTCATATTGATCGCGGCGGCCCTCAGCCTGGCGCCGGCGGCGCGTCATTCGCCCCGATGGACGTGGTTCGGGCCGTTGGCGCTGTCGGGCATATTGGCGGCGATTACGCTCTTGTCGCTTCGGCTTTGACGCACCTTTTCATCGTACAGCAGCACGATCATGTACTCATAACACCCCATTAGCCGCGCCAACCGCCAGCCGGCGAATCCGTCAAGAAAACCAAGGCGCAAGACGTACATAAACAACACGCGCCAGATCGGGCTGGCCGGCAGGATCGGCAGCACGTTTCGCCGCAGCCATTGCCGCCAGCCGAGGGCGCCGGGAAACAGGTCCATGGCGGGGGCGCTTTGGCTCTGGCCGCGGCGCCGCTTGATCCATTCGTCGCTTTCCATGTCGGCGTACTTGATATGCTTGGCCAGATACCGCGTCAGGCTCTCGCGGCGAAGGTGCAGCATTTCGCCGGTCAAGTAAGCGGTCGGGCCGGTGCAGATCATGTGTTCATGGACCGATCGATTTTCATATCGGCAGCTTCCCCGGCGAAACAGCCGCAGGTTCCACGACGGATACATGCCGCCGTGACGAATCGCCGAGCCCATGAAAAGCGGCAGGCGATTGACGTAATACCCGTCGATTTTTCCCCCGCCGCGCAGGGTCGCCAGGATCTCGTCCCGAAGTTCGGGCGTGATCCGCTCGTCGGCGTCGAGGATGAAAATCCAGCCGGCATTGAACGCAATATTGTCCAGACCCCAGTTTTTCTGAGCCGAATAATTAACGAACGGATGTTCGACGACCGTGGCGCCGGCGTCGCGCGCCAGCCCCTGCGTTCCATCCGTGCTCCCTGAATCGAGTACAAAAACTGGGCCCAGCGTTAGCGCGTTGGCCACCACTTGCGCGATATGATCGGCCTCGTTCAGCGTCGGTATCATGACGTTAACGACCGGCGTTCGCACCGGCGCGGCCGATTGCCCTTGCAGACGCTCGGCGACCATACGATCGACTTGGCCGGGCCAATCATTGCGCAATTCCCGGACCTTCATGTCGATCCAGTATTCGTAGGTCGAGATCATGGCCGAATAATGAAGCCCGGCCGTTCCGTCGAGAAATCCTAGCCTCAATAAATAGACGTAAAAAAATCGAACCACCGATCTCCCCGGGAGGAAAAAGCTGAGGTTTTTCAGTCCTCGACGTCGAACGCCGCGATCGCGATCGACCAGCGCCGCGAGCCACGGGCGGATCGATCCTTGCGTAACCTTGATCGCCGCTCGAGCTTCCATTTCAGAGTAGAAATTGTGCTTGGTGAACCAATGGACCATTCCTTTATTGAAACTGTAGTGGATGAAATGCCGTTTCAATTCGCCGATGCCCCCGTCGACGATCGGATGCACGTTGGTTTCGCGCACTTCATATCCGACCCGCGGCGGCCGGACAAGCCGAATCAGCCAAACCGGATATCCGCTGGCGAATCGAATCCAATGCCCGCGCAGCATGTTCATGTAGCGCACGCGAAACGCGGACACCGAAGGGGCGGCGGAACTGATCGCGTCGATGATCTCCTCGCCCAGCGCGGGCGTCACCCGCTCGTCGGCGTCGCAGATGTACACCCAATCGTTTCGATAGGCGATTTCGTGCAAACCGAAATTGCGATGCTTCCACTCCGTATCGAAGACTCGGCGGATCACGCGGATGGCGGGGTAAGATTCGGCGACTTCGACCGTCCGATCCGTTGAATGGCTGTCCAGCACGACCACGTCGTCGCTGAACGCCAGGCATGACTCCAGGCACGCGGCGATGTTCACTTCTTCATTTCTGGTCAGAATGAGAACGCTGGGCGATCGGCGGCATTTTTGCTCAATCAGGGAAGGACCGTCCATCGAATCTCCAGATCGCGTTACAGCGAATGCGCCGCACTATATACTATGCGTCTTCCAAATGAACATCCTTCACGTCATCGCAGGACTGGACGCGCGAACGGGCGGCCCGGCGACCGCGCTGGTCGGGCTGGCGACGGCCCAATCGCAGGCCGGTCTGCGCGTCGCGGTGATCGCCGGATCGCGCCGCGGGGACGATCCTTCCCCCGCCGAATCCCTTCGCGCCCAGGGCGTCCGCGTCGACGTGATCGGCCCCGTCAGCGGACCGCTGGCGCGTCACCCGGCGATCGCCGGTATTCTGCAAAAGCGAATCGCCGGCGTCGATGTCGTGCATATCCATTCGCTATGGGAAGAAATTCAACACCAGGCCGCCAAGTCGGCGCGCAAGGCCGCCATCCCTTACATTTTCCGCCCCTGCGGCATGCTCGATCCGTGGAGCCTGCGGCAAAGTCGATGGAAAAAAAAGCTGTACCTGGCCTGGCGGTTGCGCCGGGATATCAACGCCGCCGCCGCGATTCATTTCACCGCCGACATCGAGCGCGATCTGACCCAACCGCTGGGGCTGAAGGCGCCGTCGATCGTCGAACCGAACGGCGTCGATCTTCGCGAGTTTGAAAACCCGCCGACGCCGGGATCGTTTCGCGACCGCTATCCGATTTCCAAAGGCCGCAAGCTGGTGCTTTTCATGAGCCGCCTGCACCACAAGAAGGGGCTGGACAAACTGATTCCCGCATTCGCGAGACTGCGGGATCGATCGGCAGTGCTGGCCATCGCCGGCCCCGATCCGGATGGGTATCAAAAGATCGTCGAGAAAATGATCGCTGACGCCCGGATCGAAGATCGCGTGTTTTTCACGGGAATGCTGTGGCGCGAACAGCGGGTGGCGGCGCTTGCCGACAGCGATCTGTTCGTGCTGCCGAGCTACCAGGAGAATTTTGGCGTCGTGGTGATCGAAGCCCTGGCGGCGGGTACGCCGGTGGTGATATCGGATCAGGTGAATCTCTATCCCGATATTCTGGCGGCGCAGGTGGGCGGAGTTACGCCGATGGATATCGATCGCCTTGCGACGGAAATGGACCGCTGGCTGGGCAACGACGAAATGCGAAAAGCGACAACCATCAAGGCAAAGGAATTTGCGCGCGAGCGATATGATTGGCGCAACATCGCCGATAGATGGCGCGGCCATTACGAAAGGATCGCCGATCGGGCGATGAAGGACGGCTTAACACGTTTTTCGCGTTAGAGCACTTCTCATCTGGGTAAAGCGACCGTGGATCGCGGATCTCGCCCCGCAAGCGGGTCCGCTATTAATAAACGCGCGAGCGCAGCGGAAATTTGAAAAGGTTCCAGCATTCATCTTCTTTTTCCGGGCGTTCGCGTTCTATTTTTTTGTCGCCAAAAACTCGAGCAAATCAGCGACCTGCTGGGAATCCAGGCCGATCAAAAGCCCTTCGGGCATCGCCGAAATCGGCTGTTGAACCATCTTGTCGACATCGTCCGCCTTCAGGCGAAGACGGCTGGCGTCCTGTGTCTTCAAGACAACCTCCGACTCGTTTTTGGAGATCAGAAACCCCGCAAGGATATCGCCCGTTTTCGTTCGCACGATATAAGCCTCGAACCCAGGCGCGATCGTCTTGGACGGATGCAGGATGTTGTCGAGGATGTCGGCCTTGTTGTACTTCGCGCCGATCATGCTGAGGTTGGGACCGAAGTCCTTGCCCTCGTTGGCGACCATATGGCATTTGGCGCAAAGCCCGCCGTTCAACTCGAAGAAAATCTTGCGCCCCTTGTCGGCGCTGCCGTGCAGTTCAAGGGCTTTTGCCACGTCGAGGCCGGCGCTGGCCGATTGCGGCGAGAAACGCGCGAACAGATCGCGAATGACATCCGACGTGGATGACATCGCATGCTGGGCGGCCATCGGGCGGATGCCCGGAGAGACCTCTCCCGCTTCCAGCGCCACGACTAATTTCAATGCGCCGTTTGTGCTGGCCAACAGCCGATCGACCGCCGCGATCGCGTCCGCGCCGCTGGCGCCGGCTTTGAGCGATTGCATGGCGGCGTTTTGCTCGGCCGATTCGCCCAAAGTCGCGGCGCCGGCCGACGTTCCGCCTGCCGTGTCGCGCAGACTCACGATCCAGTCGGCGATCAGGTTCAACCCCTTCTCATCCACCACCGTCGCGCCGAGGTGCGGCATCCGTCCCGTGCCGCTTTTGGCCATCCGGTAATAAAGCACCGATCGGCTCGGATCGCCGGGACAGACGATTTCCGCGTCGGCGATGTTAAACGTGCCGAGCATCGGATTGGTCAGCAGCTTGGTTTCTTTAAGCGTTTTGTCTTCGCGAAGTTCGATCAGCGCCGTGCCGCCGCCGCCAAAACGATGACAGACCGAACAGTTCACATGCAGATAAGAGCGGGCGCGATCGTTGAGGGTGAAGGTTTCGTCCTGCGGATTGACCAAAACCGTCGGGATGGGCGGCGGCGGAAACGACCCGTCTTTCTGCGGCTTGGGAAGCGCAACTTCGGGTATCAGGCCGATGTGGCGAAACGTGCGGAGCTGATTGTCGGATACCACGCTGTCGCCGGTTACGAATTTTTCAGTGCGGTCCAGTTGCGGCTCGCTGAAAGCCATCACATAACCCGACCACTGCGTATGGCAGGTCATGCACTGGGCGCGGGAGTTAAAGTGCCACGTTTGAAGCCGCCGGCCGTCGGGGGCGGCGGGGTCAATGATCGTCAGCGGAAGGTCGCGGCCGTCGCCGTCCACGAGCGCGGCGTCGTTCTGGCTGTCGTCCCATTGGTAGGCGTATCCGTGCCATTGACGGCCATCGAAGTGCAGAAGCTGTGTTTCGATTCGGCGTCGGCTGGCCGCGTCGTTGTCGGTCATGTTCAGCGACAACGTGCGAACCAGCACGGTATTTTTCGGATAGACGCGCTTGCCGTCGACGCCGTCGACGACAACGCCGGCGCCGGGGACGGCGATGAACCGCTCTGACGTCGAGCCGTCCACCCATTGCGGCGCGTTAATTCCAAACGGCACGACGCCGGGGCTGGGAATTTGTTTCGCGACATTCGCAAAAAGACCCGTCTGGCTCAGCTTGCGGGGGAAGGTCAGCTCCGATCCGACGGTTGGATTCGGCGCAAGGCGCCAGATCCCGCCCCCTTCGTAATCGACGATGTAAAGCTCGCCTTTTGCATCTTCGCCGAAAGCGACGACGCGCTGATCGGTCTGGGCGATGGTTCGATATTTCCCCATTTTTCCGCCGTCGACGGGGGCGGCCCAGATTCGTCGCGTCTCCCAGTCGCCGAAGACGTATTGATTGTCCAGGGCCGGATTTTCCTTGCCGTGATAGACGAACCCGCCGGTGATCGACGCCGCCTCCGTATGCGGCAGCGCCGCCGCGGGCGGAATGATCGGCGTGGGGCCGCGTTTTTTATTTGGATAGACCGGCTGCGGCCCTTCCATGATGCTCCAGCCATAATTTCCGCCGCTGACGACGTGAAAGACCGATTCCCACAATTCCCATCCGACGTCGCCGGCCCAGATATTTCCGCCGACGCTGTCGAAGCTGAACTTCCAAGGATTGCGAAGGCCGTAGGCGAAAACTTCGCCGCGGGCGCCGGGGGTATGGACGAAGGGATTGTCGGCGGGGATGGCGTAGGGTTCGTCGCCGACGGCGTGATCGACGTCGATGCGGAGAAGCTTTGAGCGGAGATCGCCGATATTTTGGCCGATATTGTGCGGATCGGGCGGGTTGGGATCGCCGTTGTCGCCGGTGGAGACATAGAGATCGCCGTCGGGGCCGAACTTCATGCAGGCGCCCATATGGCCGCCGCCATTCCAGGCGATGATCCGTTTCTCGGTGGAGGGGTCGATGGTAGGCGGGTCGGTGTCGCTGACGGTAAATCGCGAGACGCGCTGGGCGGTTTTGTTTTGCGGGTAGGCGTTGGAATAATCGACCGCTCGCTTATAGGGAAAGTCGATGTGATAGGACACATAGCAGAAGTGGTTTTTTTGAAATTGGGGATGAAAGGTCAGGCCGTAGACTTCCACGCCGAAGTAGTTTGGAATCCTGGCCAGGCCGTCGAGCTTGGTGGCGTCGAGCATGAGATCGGCTTTTTCGACATCGTTTTGGTTGGGGAAGGAGAATATTTTGCCGTCATGTTGGACGATGAAAACGCGATCGCTTCCGGGGGCGAAGGCGATGTCGAGCGGGCGGATGAATTTAAGTTTCGGGAAGATCCGCTGTGTAAGAAACGGATCGGGCGGCTCGGGGGCGCCGACGACTTTTGAAACGGTCCAGGCGGCGCGTTGGTCGATGCCGTAGGGGGAAGGTTGATGGACCCACCACCAGAGTCCCGCGGCGCCGGACAGGATGATCAAGAGCGCCAAAGTCGCCAGGAAGATGCCGCCGCGAGCGTTGCGTGGGGCCGAAAGATCGGTCGGGGTCATGCATTCCGCCTTAAGGGGATGAGCAGCGGCGCCGGGCTGCGATTCTACGTCAGACTCTCCCGCGCCGGCACATCTGGACGCGGTATTGGATGCGATGCCCTACTTTTACGTTTTCGCCGTCGAAAATTCCAGCGATCGTCGAGCGATACGGCGGGCAAATCCGTAATCCAGGCAGCCCGATCAAATCCCCGTTCTCACCACGATGACCGCCGTCAGCGTTCGGGCGCTTTGCTGTCCTGCCACGCCCCCTGATATTCGGCGTTGGAGGGGTCAACATCTCGCGCCCGCTTAAATGCGTCCGCGGACTGAACGGGACGATTGAGGCGCTCGCAGGCGATTCCCATATTGAACCAAAAATTCGCGTTTCGCGGCTGCATGCGCGTGGCGTCGCGCGACCATCGCAGCGCCTCGTCGTTTCGGTCGGCGATGAGAGCGTCATAAGCCAGCCCCGCTTCGGCGAATCCGCCTTCTTTTGAAAAATTGACCCACGGACGCGCGACTGTCGCCGCGATAAACGTGGCGCCTATCAGCGCCGTCAACGCCGCCGTCGCCATTACTCGTCGCGGGGAGGGGGTGATCGCCCATCCAAGCAGCGCGCCGGCGACCGCGCCGGCGCCGTGCGCGATGTTGGCGATTGGGTAGACGGTAAAGGTCAGTACGATGCATATAAAAAACCAGGCCACGAAAACCTGGATCGTATTGGGGTCCATCGCGTCGGCGAACCGTCGATCGCGCCTCGAAAGCACCCAAAGAAAGGCGAACAGTCCGTAGCCGATTCCCGACAATCCGATGCCGCCGGAAAGCAGGGCGTATTCGGCGCCGTTGGCGGCCACGGCAAGCAACGCGAAGATGGCGAGCGTCTTAACGTGCCCGAAGGTTTCTTCGACCAATGTTCCAAAGACCCAAATCCAATAGACGTTGAACGCCAGGTGCAGGAAGTTCGCGTGCGGCAAAGCCGACGTCAGCATGCGCCAAAGCTGGCCGCGCCGGATCTCGATGGTTTCGCGAAGCGGATCGATATCGATTTTGTGAGACCACCACGCAAGCGTCACGCCGATGGCCAAGGCGGTCGTTCCGCTGACGATCGGAAATTTGAGGAAATGAGACAGAGGCGGTGGACGCCGCATGATGTTCTCCTTGATTATGGCGCCGCGCTTGCGCGTGGCTTGAGAATCACTTTTAGTCCGTACTTGGGCCGCAGCGTAAACGTAGCGTCCGGCACGACGACCTGGTCACCGACGAGTTCGACGTTAAATCGTTGAAGAATGGTCGCCAGCACCAGCGATCCCTCGATCATCGCCAGTTGCATGCCGATGCAGATTCGCGGTCCACCGCCGAAGGGGAAGTAGGAAAATCTGTGGCGGTCGCGCGCCTGGGCCGGAAGGAATCGCTCGGGCTTGAATTGCTCCGGCGCCTCCCAAAAATCGGGATGGCGGTGGGTCACCCACTGGCAGAGGATGATCATCGCTTTTGCGGGAATGTCATATCCTTGCACCTGGTCGGCGCCGATCGTTTCGCGAAGCTCGCCCCACCCCGGCGGATAGATACGCATCGCCTCCTCAAAGACCGCTCTCAAAAGGGGGAGATGCGAAACGTCGTCGATCGTGAGGCTTGCGCCGCGCAATCGCCCATGAAGTTCATCGTATACGTTCGCCTGGACCTCTTGATGAAGGGCCAGCAGGTACCATGTCCACGTCAATGCCGCCCCGATGTTTTCGTGGCCGGCGGTCAACAGCGTCAGCACTTCGTCCATGAGCAATCGCTCGGGCATCCCCTTGCCGGTTTCCGCGTCGCGGGCGCCAAGGAGCATGGTCAACAGATCGTGCGGCTTGTCGGGATTCCCGTGGTGCGAGTCGATCAATTCCGCGACGACGTCGTCAAGATTTTTCTTGGCACGAACGAAAGTGCGGTTCGCATGCGTCGGGAACCACGATGGGACGATCTGCATCGAATTGAGCCGATCGCTGATGTGCGCGAACGCGATGCGAAATGCCCGGCCGATGGCGTCGGCGTCGCCGGAAATATCCGCGCTGAAAAGCGTGGTGCTGGTGATGCGCAGGCCCAGCTTCATCATGGCGGCCGACATATCCATCGGCTCCGGCGCGCGGGTCTCGTGATCGCGGACGAACGCCTGCGTCGCCTCGACGATCAGCGGGCAAAGTTGCGCGATGGAGTGACCGTGAAAGGCGGGCTGGGCGAGCTTTCGCTGGCTAAGCCAGGAATCGCCTTCGTTGGTAAACAGACCGTCGCCGACAAGGAGGCCGACGGCTTTGGAGAAGATGTCGGGTTTTCGGTAGTTCTTGTGGCCTTTATGAAGAACATGCTCCACGGCGTCGGGGTGGGTGAGGATATAGCAGTCGATCCCTCGAACGACGCGCATGCGGACATAATCGCCGAAATCCCGTCGCGTCTCGGAGTAGAGTCGCAAGGGATCGCGTTGCATTTCGCGCAGACAGCCGCGCAGCCAGTGGCCGCGGGGACCGCGAAAAATTTTTCCAGACGCCATGCTCTCCAGCGTAATGTCGCCGTGAGATTGAAACAACAAAGGGCGGCCGTTGGTCGCAGGGGCGCGGCTTCGTTGTCGCCAGGGTGTTTTTCACGTTGGCCGAACCAGCGGTGGTCGCGGGCCACGCCCGCGCAAGCGGCGCCGCTATTGATAAATAGAAAGACGTTGGCGCTACTTGAGAACCGCTCTGGAAACGCTCGGTATGGCGATTGATCTTGGTGGCGCCGGTAAGTTGGTCCAGCCGCTACACTCCCATTCGACGCCGTACGTCGCGGCGGTAGAAATCTCCGGACCGAGGCATCCCGGTAGCATCAGGAGCGCGCGAATCATGCAGAACGCAACCAGTACCGAAACCTCCCCGACCACGTTCATTCGTTACAGCGATTCGGTCGAGGTAAAAAAGCCGGACGAAGACAAGGTCTTCGACGACATCGCCGCGGCCATGCACCGGCTGAATCTGCTGATGTATGACCGCTACCGCCATGCCATCCGCTCGGTGCACGCCAAGAGCCACGGGTTGCTTAGAGGCCAGGTGACGGTGCACGACAATCTCCCCGAACCGTTGCGGCAAGGGCTTTTCGCCGCCCCGGCGACCTATCCGGCCATCTTGCGTCTCTCGACAAATCCCGGCGACCTTCTCGCCGACAGCATTTCGACGCCGCGTGGAATGGCGATCAAAGTCATTGGAGTGACCGGCGAGGTATTGCCGACGCACGCTCCTAACGTGACCCAGGATTTTGTGCTCGCCGACGGAAAGGCGTTCGGCAGTCCCGACGCCGCGGGTTTTCTCGGCGCCCAGCGGTTGATCGAAAAGAACGCCAACGATCCCGAATTTCTTAAAAAGATCGTGTCGTTCACCGCGCGCGGAGTAAACGCCGCCCTTGGCGTGGTCGGTCAGCACAGTCCATCGCTGGAACAGCTTGGCCGCCCGGAGACGCATATTCTTGGCGAGACGTTTTATAGTGCCGTTCCGCTTCGCTACGGAGATTACATCGCCAAAATTCGCGTCGCCCCCGCTTCGCCGAACCTGAAGGAGTTGGTGAATAAGCATCTCAACGCCAAGTTTCACTATTCCGCGCTGCGCGATGCCGTCGTCGAGTTTTTCAAAACGCAGTCCGCCGAATGGGAAATTGGCGTGCAGCTTTGCGCCGATCTGGCTTCGATGCCCATCGAAGACGCCTCGAAAGAATGGCCGGAAGATATAAGCCCTTATCGACCTGTCGCCCATTTGACCGTCGGGCCTCAAGACGCCTACAGCCCTCGACGCCGGGTGTACGTTGACGACATTTTGAGCTTTAATCCCTGGCATGCGCTGGCCGCTCATCGGCCGCTGGGAAATATCATGCGGGCGCGCTTCAAGGCATACCAGGTTTCATCTTCGTTTCGACATGAAATGAACGATCGGGCCGCCGTCGAACCGCGCTCGATCGACGATCTTCCCGACTGATCGCGACAAAGCACGGCGGCATGTGTCACGGGTTTGCCGGCCACGGCTTTGCTTCCGAAAACGGATATGAGCTTTCACGGCGGACTATCGCCCTGAAAACCCATGATCGGCTGACCCCGCCGCGCCCCATTGCGCATCATTTTTCCGAAAAAATGGTGCGCGCCCCAACGCATTGCCTCCCGCCGAGTCCGCGTTTCCATGCGACAGAATGCGACACATTTCCACATTCGCCGTCCTCAATTTCATCGTTAACCGTAGTCGCCGATGCGAATAAGCTTCCGCCGGCCCTCGCGACGCATTCGCATTTTTGGCCTTGATCCCCGTCTGCCGGGCGTCATTTTTCGCGGCCGGTCGCACGCCGTGCCTTCCGCGCCTGCGTTGTTCCGTGATACTGTCAGACAACAGCTTCCACGGATTCATCTTGCCAATAGTGCGTTGCCCCCAGGGATGAGCGAGGCTCAGTGCGAATGGTGAGATATCATTGCCTCATCCTCGCTCCTCCGCGTTCTTCCGCAATTAACAAAATTGCCGCCGGCCGACTCTTCTTTAGTGTAAGAAATTACGCCCCGCGCCTACAAGTCTTAATCGCCCCAATGAAAAGAGCTCGCATGCAAGATCGCCTCCGTTTGACGACTTTTTTCTTCCGACAAGCTGTAAGTTCAGGCGCCCATAACCGCGCTCTATTTTTCGTTCTGAATTTCGATTGAATTTTTCCTTGACTTCGTCGCCACCACCTTGTTAGCGTATATCCCGGCGTTCGTAGCGGCGCCAACTTACATGTCTTAACCGCGAGGGCAACCCTCGCAACGGCGGCTAGGGATCTAACGAGGAGGTAATGTGAAGGGTCTCACTTCGCTCAGGGCGGCGTTTTCTTTTTCATCTCCCTATATCTCGAAATCTCGAAATAAAATGAGATCGCGCGAAATCATTCAGCGCGCCGTGGCGGAAACACTGGATCGGCGCCTGCTGCTCTCGGCGGTCACCGCGACCGCCAATGGCGCACACGAAATCGACTTGAACATTACGCCCGATTCAACGGCCTACTCCATGCAAATCGGCCGTTCCATAGATGGGACCAACTACGTCACCGTTTATTCCGGCGACGTGATCACCGCCTTTCCCGACACCGGACTTTCCGCAGACATCAACTATTTCTACAATGTCACGGACAGCGACGACAACGGCTCTTATACCTCCACCGCCAGCGCCACCACCGGCCCAGTGGCTCCCACCGTCACCGCCAGCGGCAACGGCTCCAGCGAGATTGACTTGGCCGTTTCTCCGGATTTAATGGCAACCTCGATGCAGATTCTCCGCGATGGGACGCAGGTTTATTCAGGGCTCCCGGAAGATACGTTCGCCGATACCGGGCTTTCCGCCGACAGCACCTATTCGTACGTCGTGAACACCAGCAACAGCAACGGCTCATCCTCCGGATCGGCCAGCGCCTCCACCGGCGCCTTCGCGCCTTCGGTCACGGCCGTCGGTAACGGCAGCGGCGAAATTGATCTCAACATCAATGCCGATCCCACGGCCTCGTGGATGCAAATCGTCCGCAACGGCGCCTCGACCTACTCCGGCGCCGTCACCAGCGCGTTTTCCGACACCGGGTTGTCGCCGGACAGCTCGTTCACCTATACGGTAACCACCGGAAACGCCGCCGGTTCGACCTCCGGATCGGTCATTGGCACGACAGGCCTCATCAATCCTAGCGTCAGCGCCGTCGGCAATGGGAACAATGAAATCGATCTGACGATCTCACCGGATTATGACGCCACCTCGATGCAGATCCTTCGCGACGGAGTTTCGATCTACTCCAGCGGCATAATTAACTCGTTCGCCGACGCCGGCCTCGGCGCCGACGCCACATACGCGTACACCGTCATTACCACCAACTCGATTGGTTCATCGAGCGGCTCGGCTTCGGGCACAACCGGCCCGTGGAATCCAACCATCACGGCCACGCCCGTTTCCGCCAATGAAATCGATCTCGTTCTCTCCAGCGATTCCACGGCGACTTCAATACAAATCACCCGCGACGGCGCCCAAATATATTCCGGCGCCAGCGTCGCCGCCTTTAGCGATGACGCCCTTGCCGCCGACTCGTCGCATATTTATGTGGTCACCACTAGCAGTAGCAACGGGGTTTCCACCGCCTCCACCAGCGCCGGTACGGCCCCGGCGGCGCCGACTGTTTCCGCATTCGCCAACGGTCCCGGCGAAATCGACCTGACCATCACGCCGGATCCCCTCGCGACGTCCATGCAGGTTCTCGACAACGGATCGACCATTTATTCCGGCGCCGTCATTCCCACCTTCTCCGACACTGGCCTTTCCGCCGACAGCATGCACAGCCTCACCGTCGTCACGAGCGACGCCAATGGGTCGTCCAGCGCTTCGACCACCGCCACCACCGGTATCCTCGATCCCGTCGTAACGGCGGCTGCGAACGGGCCCAGTGAGATCGACCTGTCCATTACGCCGGATTATTATGCCACCTCAATGGAGATCCTGCGCAACGGCGTCTCGATCTATCTAGGCGGCGTTGCCAGTACATATGCCGATACCTCGCTGGCCGCCGACAACTCATATACCTATACCGTCATAACCGACAGCAGCATGGGATCGTTCAGTTCATCGACGGGAGGGGCCACGGCTTGCACCGGCCCGTCGGCCCCCGCCGTTGCCGCGGTATCCAACGGCGGCGCCGAGATCGACTTGACGATCACGCCCGATTCCAGCGCCACCTCGATGGAGATCCTCCGCGACGGCAATCCGATTTACTCCGGCGCCGTCATCGGCACGTTCGCCGACACCGGTCTGGTGGCCGACGCGTCGTACGACTACGCGATCGTGAACGGCAACAGCATTGGCTCATCCAGCGCCTCCGTTAGCGCCGCGACCACCTTTTCCAATCCCGGTGTCAGTGGCTTCGGCGTCACGGGAAGCCAAATCGACCTGACGATCTCGTCGGATCCCATGACCACCTCCATGCAAATTCTCCGCGACGGCACGCAGGTTTATCTTGGCTCCCCGACAAACGCGTTTGTCGATACCGGCCTCTCGCCCGACACGGCCTACGTCTACACCGTCATCACCAGTTTTGGAACTGCCGGCCCAACGGACGCAACCACCGGCGCCTGCACCGTCACGACCGGCCTGGGGACCTCCGATCCGTTCTCGGTCACGCGAGGCGTGATGTCCGTCCAGGAAGGAGACGCCTACTCGGGCAGCGTCGGCACGATCGCCGACACCAACCCGGACTCTTCGGCCGCCAATTTCTCGGCGACCTTTACCTTCAACGGCCAATCCGT
>DASZME010000013.1:0-35804 GCA_035551995.1 Tepidisphaeraceae bacterium | reverse complement strand
TCCGCCTCATTGCTGGCGTTGCTGTGGCAGTGAAGGTCAGCTTTGATTGGAAAGCGAAAGGAAGGAGCGATCATAAACATATCTCCATTGCAGACCCGTTTGGGAGAACATCCGCCTATACGAATAATCGTCCCCGTTCATCAGCAATGGATTTGGCGATTGTTAATTATCGGCTCAGACACTATCTGTAGCGGAATGGCTGCTTCTCGGCGGCAGCGGTAGCGATTGAGACCGGTGCGTTGGGTTTTGCCTTTTATCTGATGAAGATGTCACGAAGTGGCGGTAAATTGCAAGATATTTTCGATCTGTGGGGGAAAAGTTGGTCGATCATTCGCTTGGAGTCGTATCTGTGTTAGGTAGACTACTCTTTTCGGAACGGCGAAAGTTATCCACACCTCTGGATTCGCAATTGAAAGGTTACTACCATTACAGCCGGTACGTTCGACGACCGAGCTCCGGTATGCGGCCTGTTCGTTTTTCAGTTCCCGCGTCTGTCTCCTTCGCCAGTCTTACCTTCCGGGTCGGAATGTCGGCCCCTTTCGGCGCCACTCGGAAAGTATTCGGCGGGGTGGCCATGCCCGTAACAGGAGATAGATCCATGGGCAGCAAGTTGTATGTCGGAAACCTGAGCTATAACACGACCAGCTCGGACCTCGAACAGCTCTTCGGACAACATGGGACGGTTCAGTCGGCGGAAGTGATCGCCGATCGTGATACCGGCCGCAGCAAAGGCTTCGGATTCGTTCAATTAGGCAGCGACGCGGAGGCCCAGGCGGCCATCGCAGCCCTCAACGGCAAAGAACATGACGGTCGCGCCCTGACCGTCAACGAAGCCAAGCCCAAAGAAGAACGCCCCCGCGGCGGTAGTTATGGCGGCGGCGGCGGCGGCGGCCGCGGCGGCTACGGCGGCGGCGGCGGCGGTGGCCGACGCGGCGGCGGCGGTGGTGGCGGCGGATATGGCGGCGGTGGCGGCGGTGGCGGCGGTGGCCGCGACCGCTACTAGCCCCATGCTGTCATCAACACCGCCCCATCGGCAGGGTCACCTCAGGTGACCACTGTGCCTGTGTCTCATCCGAAAATCCATCGGTCAGACACACCATGATCTCAAAAGGGGGAGTCACTTCCCGTGGCTCCCCCTTGTTTCTATTTCCCCCCGGACGGCGCCGTCCGGCTGACTGATTTTCCTCAAAATGAGGCAATGACCTTGCTCGTTCCCAATTCCCCAGCCGTTGTTCCCGCTCCCCCGGAAGTGCCGGCGATCGACTCCTCCCGACCGGCGGAGTTCGACAAACCAACCAACCTTCAACGCATCATCTACGTCATCGCGATCCTCACCCCCTTCGCGGGATTGATCGCCGGGATCGTCATGCTCTGGGGCCGTGGTTTTAACTGGCTCTATCTCGGCCTCTTCGTCGGGATGTATCTGCTCAGCGCCCTGGGCGTAACCGTCGGCTATCACCGGCTGTTCTGTCATCGCGCCTTTGAAACCAACGGCATCATGAAATTCATCTTCGGCGTCATGGGCTCCATGGCCGTCGAAGGCTCGATCCTCAAGTGGGTTTCGATGCACCGCTGCCATCATCAACACAGCGACGCCCACGGCGATCCCCATTCCCCGCACCATCACGGGACCGGCTTTGTCAACATGATCCAGGGCCTGTTCCACGCCCACGTCGGCTGGATGTT
Source organism: Tepidisphaeraceae bacterium (assembly GCA_035551995.1). GTDB lineage: Bacteria > Planctomycetota > Phycisphaerae > Tepidisphaerales > Tepidisphaeraceae > RYN-428. The sequence goes on along the minus strand of DASZME010000013.1, from coordinate 34,118 downwards.
CCGCGGCGATCCCAAGGATCTGTCGCGCTATGTAACCGACCTCGTTCGCGATCGCGCCATCCAGGCGTGCAGCAAAACATGGGGCCTGTGGGCCATCATCGGAATGCTTCTCCCGGCCGCTCTGGGCGGATTAATCACCATGTCATGGATGGGCGTTTTGATGGGCTTCCTCTGGGGTGGCCTCGCCCGCGTTTTCCTGATCCATCACATGACCTGGAGCATCAATTCCATCTGCCATCTGTGGGGCACCAAGCCGTTCCGCAGCCACGACGAGAGCCGCAATAATTTCCTGTTCGGCGTCATTGGCCTCGGCGAGGGCTGGCACAACAACCATCACGCCTTCCCAACCTCCGCCCGACACGGCCTGCGCTGGTGGGAATTGGACCTGAGCTACAGCGTGATTCGCACGCTCGAAGCCGTCGGCCTGGCCTGGGACGTCCGCGTTCCGAATGCCGCCCGCGTGACGGCGAAACTGGCTCGATAAAAACGGGAGTCCGACCAACCGCCAAGCCCAGTCGTCGGACTCATCGAAGCGCAACTCATCGATAAAACACAAAAGGACACGAAGAAATTTTCTTCGTGTCCTTTTGTGTTTTATCGACGACCTGTTGTGTTGCAATCGCGCCGTGCCACTTCCATCGAATCGTTCACGTTACTTCGCGACCGGCGCCTTCGCCCAATTCTTTGCGGCGAGTTCGCATAGCGCCTCGGCCGCCCCGACCTGCGGTCCGTCTGCGTCAGTGGAGGGTAGGATCACGCGGATTGCCTTGCGGTTCCAGCCGATCAGATTCTTCACGTGAGGATGTGGCGAGGTGGTGTTGGATGCGTCGAGCAGTTCAAGATGCACGACCGAGCTCGCGGCCCCGCCGATGCTGAACTCGCCCGGCGCCTTTTCCTTCAGGAGGACTTTCTTTTTCAAAGCCGCCGCCATCACGTCCGGCAGATAAATCGACAACTTGCCGTCGCCGGCGTCTTCCAGAGCGAAGACCTGCATGCGATATTTCCCGTCGGGAATAAAGAACAGAACCGCCAGATTTCCCATGGTCTGGGCCGGCATGGGAGCAAGTCCGCCGAGAACGGCCGAAATTCGCCGCCAGAGCTTGCTATAGCCCGGGCCGACTTCCGAATCGCGCAGAGCCAGATGTTTTTCAATTTTAGCCCGTTCCTTGGCGCCGGCGCGCGCGAGAAAGGTTTCGACATCGACGACGGGCGGCGGCGGCGGAAGAACGGGCGCATCGGCTTTCTTGGCCATTGGGACTCCGAAGAGGCACAGGGACTACGAAGCATCAGCAATTTGACGCTTCGCGGCCCATGGATTCAACACCGATTATACCCGATCCCGTTGAAAATAGGGAGTGTTGCGCGCGGGAGACCCGGATAAATTCCGACATTTTGGTCCCGGGAACGCCGCTGATCTCGCATAGGCGGCGCCGGTGCGCTCCCCTTATTTGATTGACACGTCGCCGTGCACGCGTTCCACCAACGCCTTGAGCGGCGCCGGGAACGACCGCCACGCCTCCTGGTAAGAGGTTTCCAACGGGGCGTTGACGTAAATTTCCGGCCGCAGAAACAGGGGAGCATCGGGCAAAACGTCCCCGACCTCGGCAAAGGAAAGATACATCGCGCGCTCGAATCCCGCATCGTATGACGAGATTGTCAGCGGCTTTGCGGGCGGAAGTTCCATCGGCTCATTATCGAACTGATTCCAGATCGCACTGGCCATTCCGCCGGGGTCGCGTGGCGTCGGCGGAAACAGATCGATTACCATCATGTGCACCCCCGCGCAGATCAGGTCCGAGGATTTCTCCACAAACGCGCGAAACTCCGCCGACGAATGTTTGTTCCCCGGCGAGACGATTTCCACCACGGCGACCACCTTGCCATGCCGATGGCGGACCATGATGCGGCTGGCGCGACCGGCATAAACTTCGAAGTCGGCGCGTCGGGTCATCTGCGCCCGCGGCGGCGACGTGGCCACCGCCAGCCCGCCGCCGGGTTCTTCCTCCGTCGTGCCCGCCGGCAACGCCAATTCCAGCGTCAACACGTCGGCGATGGGTCCGCCCACCCGCTGTTCCACCATCGCGAAATAGCCGGGGGGAAGAATCCGCTCGTTCAGCGCATTGCTCAGCGTCACCGTCCACCTCTGGTGAAAATCATGAAATGTTCCCGAATCGACCCGGGTCCAATCGTGTATTGGCATGTTGAAGTCTCCGACGCGGATTATACGTTGCTGTAAATAACTTTGCGCGATCAAAACGCGGTTGGATTCTGTGGGATCGATTCCGCCAGAGTTTGTTGTAACCGGGGGCCGACCTCCGAGTGGCGCCGCGCCATCGAAACGAACAAAATCCGAATGAAGGTAACGCCAAAGCGCGTTTCCTTCATTCGGATTTGGATTTCAAATTTCGGATTTCGGATTTTCTAAGGCGTTCTTCGGCGGCTGGCCGGGCGTCCACGATTGGCGCCGGAGCGGGCGTGCGGAACGCCGCCGCCGGGCTGCGAGGGGCGATGCGGGCGTGAACCGGCCGAATGCGGAGCACGGCCTGTTTCATGAGCCAGCGGATGCCGGGCCGGCCCGCGTTGCGGCTTGGCCTCCTGCACGTGCGCCACGTGCGGCGTCTTGCTGTGCGACGTTCGCTCAACGTGTTCATGCGAACGCTCGCCGGCCGCGCGCGGCCCACGGTCGCCGGCGGGATGTCGCGGCTTGCCGTTTTGCGGCGGGAGCGCAAATTTCCCCGGATGACCGGGACGCCCGCCCGTTCGAGCGGCCGAAGCCGCGGCCGCGGTCGACTTGAATGCATGTTCGCTCTTCACCGGAATCTGCCGGCGGATCAGCTTCTCGATCGCCTTGAGATTCACCACTTCTTCCGGATCGCAAAATGAAACCGCCACGCCCGACGCCCCTGCCCGGGCCGTGCGGCCAATGCGGTGGATGTATGTTTCCGGCTCATGGGTCAGGTCGTAGTTGACCACGTGCGTTACGCCGTCAACGTCAATCCCCCGCGACGCGATATCAGTGGCAACGAGGATCGGCGTTTTGTTCATGCGGAAGTTATTTAGGGCCCGCTCGCGAGCGCCCTGGGCTTTATCGCCATGAATCGCCTCGGCGTGAATACCCGCCGCATGCAGCCGTTTCACGACGCGATCGGCGCCGCGCTTGGTGCGGGTGAACACGATCGACCGATACATCGGCAGGCTCTTATAAAGGTGAGCCAGCAACGACGCCTTATCGTCCCGGCCGACAAAATAGAGCGATTGCTCGACGCCCTCCGCCGTCGTGGTCACGGTCGCCACTTGTATATTGACGGCATCGCGCAGCAGCGCGTCGGCCAGGCTGCGAATCTCCGGCGGCATGGTCGCGGAGAAAAACAACGTCTGGCGCGTCGCCGGCAATTTCGCGACGATCTTGCGGATGTCGTTGATGAATCCCATATCGAGCATGCGGTCGGCTTCGTCCAGCACCAGCACTTCCACGCCGCGAAGATCGACGTGGCCCTGATTCATCAGGTCCATCAATCGACCGGGCGTGGCGACAAGAACGTCAACGCCCTGACGAAGCGCCTGCACCTGCGGATTCTGCCCGACGCCGCCGTAAATGACGGCGTATTTCAAATGCAAATTCTTGCCGTACACTTTGAAAGCGGCGGCGGTTTGGTTGGCCAGTTCGCGCGTCGGCGCCAGCACCAGGCAGCGCACCACCGATCGCCCGGCGGGCTTCGCCGCCGACGCGAGCTTATGCAGGATGGGTAACGCGAAGGCGGCGGTTTTGCCGGTTCCGGTTTGCGCCGAACCCAGCACGTCGCGGCCGCTGAGGGCATGGGGAATGGCCTGCTCCTGAATCGGAGTGGCCACGGTATAACCTTCAGATGCAACGGCACGAAGGATCGGCTCAGAGAGCCGAAGGTCGGAAAACTTCATTCTGGTCAGCCTTTCAGGTGACGATGCGCACCCAAAAAGCCGACGGCAAACGCCGAGACAGGGCAAGTCGATGCGCTACAACTGAGGCTCTGGAATCGTGTCAGCAATGACCGCGTAACGGGGCTTGGTGAACGGATCAGGCAGGCAGTTGTCAGGTAGTAGTATATCGGATGGAAGGGATTTGTCCATGAGGATCGGGAAAATTAGGTTTGAGCTTGGAGACCGTCTTGCGATTCGAGGATACGCCGTGTGCCGTATCGACTGGTCGGCCATGAATGGATTTCGCCACTCTTCCCACACGGCGTGTCACCCGCGCCTTTGATGGCCGCGAACCGAATCGCACCTACTATTGCGACGATGACTCAAGCCCACAAACCTTACGGACAATTTTTCTTGTCTCTGGCCGCACTTATTTTTGCCGTCGGCTACGTCGCCCTCGCGGCGTGGGGTTGGGGAGGATGGAAGCCGATGCTGGCCAGTCCGGCCCGAGCGGGGGTTTGCCTGGCGCTGGCGGCACTCGCGACGGCCACGCCGCTGTGCGGATGCAATACGCGCGGCGTCGCGCGAGGACGCGGCGGCAATGATTGGATCCTTCCGATTTTACTTCTCGCGGGCATTGCGATGGGGGCCGCGTCGGCGTGGTGCGATCGACGCAATTTCTGGACGATCGACGGAGACGTCGCACGCTGGGGCGGACTGGCGATATTCCTCGCCGGCGCCATTTTGCGCGTTGCCGCCATGCGGACGCTTGGATCGCGCTTTAGCGTCTGGGTCATGCTGCAGGAAAACCATCGCCTTCACACCACCGGCTGCTATCGAATCATCCGCCACCCCAGCTATACCGGCGTACTCCTGACGCTCGTCGGCTGGGCGCTGACGTTCCGCAGCATAGTCGGCGTGCTTATCGCGGTCGCAATGGTCGCGCTGCTGACAACTCGCATGGAAGCCGAAGAAGTTCTGCTCATTTCCGAATTTGGCGACGATTATCACACCTATCGGCGTCGAACGTGGCGATTGGCGCCCTATGTCTATTAGACGCCAGGTGTTTCACTGGATAAGATAAAAAACGTCGCGAAGGCCGAGAGATCTTTTTCCCCATTCTTATGTCGCGAGATTCGACTCCCAACGCGGCGGCGCCTGTGGACGTAAGCCACAACGCGCCCGATGACCTTCGCGCCGACAACGATCGTCTTCGCCGCCGGTTGACGGAGCTGGAGGCGGAATTGGCGTTGCGAGCGGACGCCGAGCATGCCGAGCGATTTTTGCGGTCGATCGTCGATAATGTGCCGGTGATGATTTTCGTGAAGGACGCGGCAAAGCTCCGGTTCGTGCGCGTCAACAATGCCGAAGAGCAGATGCTGTCGCTCACGCGGGAGCAGCTGATCGGCCGAACGGACCACGATCTGTTTCCGAAGGATGAAGCGGATTTCTTTACGAGCAAAGACCGCGCGGTTCTTGAAAGCGGTAAGCTCCTTGACATTCCCGAAGAGTCGATTCAGACCTCGACGGGAAAGATGCTCATTTTACACACCCGCAAGATTCCCCTGCTCGACGATCATGGTAAGCCGCAATATTTGCTGGGAATTTCCGAGGATATCACCGAGCGAAAACGCGCCGAGATGGACCTGCTGGAAAGCAACCGCAAGCTCAAGGAATCCATCGCCGCCGAGCGCGAAGCGATGACGGCGCTCAAGGAAGCGCACACCCGGCTGATTCAATCCGAAAAGCTGGCCGCCCTGGGCCAGCTTGTGGCGGGGGTGGCGCACGAAATCAACAACCCGCTGGCGTTCGTCACCAACAATATCGTCGTTTTGCAGCGCGATTTCGCCGAGCTGAAAACATTGTTGAAGCTTTACCAGTCCGTCGATGCGGTCGTGTCGGCGGGGGCGGCGGAGATCGCCGGGCAGATTCGTGAACTTGTCGAGCGAATCGACCTGGCGTATACGCTCGACAACCTTTCCGAAACGCTCAATCGATCGCGCGAGGGGCTCAAGCGCATTCAGCAGATCGTCCGCGATCTTCGCGATTTTTCCCGCCAGGAATCGGTGGGAGATCGGCAGGAAGGGGTCGATCTCAACGCCGGCGTCACCTCCACCTGCAACATCGTGCGCGGCCGGGCGCGGGCGGCGAAGGTCGATCTCGAGGTCGATTTACAGCCGCTGCCGGAGATCGGATGTTTCCCCGCCAAGCTCAATCAGGTGGTGCTGAATTTGATCGTAAACGCGCTGGATGCCTGCCAGCCTGACGGCAAGGTGATCGTGACCACCCGGCCGCTGGACGGGGGGGTTGAATTCGCGGTGGCCGACGATGGGTGTGGAATCGCCCCGGCGATTCGCGACAAGATTTTCGATCCGTTTTTCACCACCAAGCCGCCGGGGCGCGGCACGGGCCTGGGGCTGAGCATCTGTCATGGAATCATCGCCGACCATGGCGGGAAAATCAGCGTGGAATCGACCGAGGGAAAAGGATCGCGTTTCAGCATCTGGCTTCCCACGGGAATGCCGCATGGGTGAATGGGTCGCAACACGCTCAGCACATCGGATCGGTCAAGCTCAGTTCAAGCGCGCCGTCCAACCGGCTGGCCAGCGCCCGGCCATCGCTCAGAAGCTTTAAGCCGTCGGATTTTCCGTCTGGCGTAAGAGTCCCGAGCTTTCCCTGCACCAGCGCGTCGGCGTACGCGATACATCGCGTTTCATAGGCCCGCAGATCCTCCAACAACACGTTGCGCTTCACGATCTGATCATACCGCTTGCCGGCGTCGCGCAATGATTTGAGCAATTCTTCCGGATCCCACGGCTTGGTGATGTATCGGAAAACATTCCCGTGATTGATCGCGTCGATCACCGTTTTGATGTCGGCATAGCCGGTGAAGATCAGCCGCATGGCGCCCGGAAATTCGGTCTTCATCCGATGCAGCAGTTCCACGCCGCTCATTTGCGGCATGCGCTGGTCGGTCATGACCAGATGAATCTCATGTTCCTGAAGAATTTTCATTCCCTCTTCGCCGCTTTTGGCGGTGAAGACCTCGAATTCCCGCCGCAATAAATTCTTCAGTGAATAAAGCATCTCCGGCTCGTCATCGACGACCAGAATCGGACGCTTCTGTGGAGCGGTCGTGGACGTTAAAGTCGCCGGCGATTCGGACATGTCCTCACCTGTAAAAACATTCCCTTCGATCCAATCGAAGTCTACCGCTTCGACGATCTTTTCGCCATGCAACTTCCACGCCATTCCGCAGTATGAAAAGCACCCAAGTTGGGTTGTTGGAATTCTATCCCCTGTTCGAGGAGAAACGATGAGCAAGTTGCCGTGGAAGATTTTGTCCCGCACGCTGTTGGGCGCCTGCCTGTTTTCAGGCGTCGTGACGTTTAGCGCGGTCGCCGACACGCCCACTCCGGCGCCGGCCAAGCCGCAGCCCCAGCATGAAGCGGCCGACAAGCCTGCCCCCAAACACGACCGCAAGAATCCCGAGGAGCCCGAACCCGGCTTCGTCAAACGCCATGAAGGATTTCTCAACGACCTTAAGGCCAAGGACGGAAAAGTCGGCATCCTTTTCGTCGGCGATTCCATCACCGACGGATGGCGCGGACGCGGGAAGGAAGTCTTCGCCAAGACCTACGGCAGCCTCGATCCTCTCAACATCGGCATCGGCGGAGACCGCACCCAGCACGTCCTGTGGCGCCTGGACCGCGGAGAAGTCGACGGCATCAGCCCAAAGGTCGCCGTGCTCATGATCGGCACCAATAACCTCGGCGGAAACACCAACGAAGAAATCGTCGCCGGCAATACCGCCATCGTTAACGAACTCAAGGCAAAACTCCCCAAGACCAAAGTTCTGCTCCTGGGAATCTTCCCCCGCAGCCCAAAGCCCACCGATCCCGCCCGTGCCCGCATTAAAGCCATAAACGAAGAACTTGCCAAGCTTGACGACGGCGGGAAGACCGTAAAATATCTGGACATCGGGCCCAAATTTCTTGATGCCGACGGGAATCTTCCCAAGGACATCATGCCCGATTCATTGCATCCCAATGCCAAGGGGTATCAGATCTGGGCCGACGCAACGGCGCCGGCGCTGGAAGAGTTGATGAAGTAAATATGGAAAACGCGCGCGAAGCATTTCTTAATTGAGCTGTCCTGCTTGCAGGTGCTCGGGAAACGACAAGCTTGTGATGCGTCATGCGACTCCGATCGCCTCCCGACACGTCCCGCAAGCAGGGCGGCTAAAGAATTTTGAGTGCTTCGCACGCTGTTTTTTGATTGTGTGCGTGTGATGAGATAAAGGCCTCGTACAAAGACTAAACCCATGATAAATGCAAATCGTTTCCGCGCCGTTCTTTTTGGATGCCTCGCTCTATTGATCGTCCCCGCGTTCACGCGCGCTGAGATCGTGGTCAAGAGCGGCGAGAAAATCGCGTTTCTTGGAGACTCGATCACCGCCGCCGGCGCCGCTTCTCCGAGCGGTTACGTTCACCTGGTCATCAGCGGCCTCAAAGCCAACGGCGTAAACGCCACGGCCATTCCCGCCGGAATCAGCGGCCACAAATCCAACGACATGCTCGCCCGCGTTCAGCGCGACGTGATCGATAAAAAGCCCGACTGGATGACCCTGTCCTGCGGCGTCAACGACGTCTGGCATGGCGCCAACGGCGTGCCGCTCGACCAGTACAAGAAAAACATCACCGAAATCGTCGACAAGTGCGAAGCCGCCCATATCAAGGTGCTGGTTCTCACCTCCACCATGATTCACGAGGAGCCGAACGACAACAACACCAAACTCGGCGGCTACAACGATTTTCTCCGCGAGCTGGCCAAGGAAAAGAAGCTGCCCGTGGCCGACTTGAACGAAGAGATGCAGGCCGCGATCAAGGCCGCGCCCAAGCATCAGGGGAACTATCTCACCGTCGACGGCGTTCACATGAACGCCCTGGGCAACGTGATGATGGCGACCGGCGTGCTCAAAGGTTTCGGGCTTGACGAAGCTCAGCTTCACACGGCCAAAGAAGCATGGCTCGATCTTCCCAATGCGGTGGAACTCGGAAAAATTTCCGTGTCGCTGCGGCAATTGGAAAGCCTCCAGAAACTTGCCGAAAGCCGTCATGAATCGGTGCAGAATCTGGTTAACGCCGAGGTGAAAAAGAGCGTGGACGAGCTGCTGAAGTCCGAGCATTAAGAAAAACGCGCATTCGCGGCCGACGGGCCGTGATATTCGCGCCGGAATAACTGCCGCCGCTCCCTCTCCTTTCAAGGGAGAGGGAGTCGGAGGTCCACGCTCCCAACGATCGAGCGGCGCCAGCGGATCGCGGGAATTAACGCTCGATTTACACAAGAGAGAAACTCATGCGGACACGGATGACAGCGGGCGGCACGCCATGGTTGATGATCGTAACCATTGCATGCGCAATGACGGCGTCGGCATCCGCCGCCCCGCAACTCTTTTGGATATCCGGCCCCGTTGGTCCCGACGAAACGGTCATGGTGCACGGAAGTGATCTTGGCGGCGCCGCGGCGGTCGTGGAGTTGGCTCGGCTGGACGATTCCGATCCGACGGCGCCCGCCGCGCCGCCGCGGATCAAGGCGTGGACGCGCGTGCCCGTGCTGCAAGGGTCCGGCGACACGCTGAAGTTTGTTGTCCCCGCGGCCTGGCAAATGGGCGTCTTCGCCTGCCGGATCACGGCGGACAATTCCGCCGCCCCCGTCGCGTTCTTAAACGCCCCCGATCCATGGTGGATCCAGGGCGATGAAGGCGAATCCGCCACCCCCGGCGGATGGCTGCGCATCCTCGGCAAATCTCTCGGCGGCTCCGGCCATCCTTCGGTTCTATTGCAACCGGAGCAAGGCCAGCCAATCGCCCTGCCCGCTCCGGTCGGCGATGATTATTCGCTGCGGTTGGCGTTGCCGGCCAATTTGGTGATCGGCGCCTATACGGTCAAAGTTCATAACGGCGCGGGCGGCGCCGCCGCATGGCGCGACGCGGGCACGCTGCGAGTTGTCGACGCTCCACAAGCCGGTTCGATCTTTAGCGTGCTGGAAACGTATGGTCCGGACGCGGCTAAAGAGATGCGCAAGTCGCTGATTAAGTACAATCAGCCGATCGATCGCACCGACGGCATTTTAGCCGCGTTGAAAAAGGCAAAGGAAAAGGGGGGCGGCGTCGTCTATTTCCCCGCCGGACGATATACCGTCAAGGGTCCCCTCGAGATCCCCGATCACACGACGCTCAAGGGCGAAGGAGAGGGCGTCGTGACCTTGTGGTGGGGCGCGGGCCACTTCAATCTCGACGGCGGGGGACCGCAGGGGCGGGCGCGGATCGACGAGCCAAAGCCGCCGCACACGCTCATCTCCGGCGCCGATTTTGGCGTCGAGAACATGAGCCTCTTTTTCCCGGTTGATTACGAACAAGGCGTCGTATCGGAGAAGCGATTGCGCCTGAGCCATGTGCGGATTCGCATCGATCACTATTGGCTGGTGCAGGGCCGCGGAAACGGGACGGTCGCGCGCCTCGGGCGAAACTTTCAGGTGACGGATTGCGACATCCTGGCCAAGGGAGACGGTCTTGTGCCGGGAGAGTTTGGGGTGATCGCGCACAACCGAATTTTGTCGAACAAGAGCAACACGCCGATGGGCGGGTCGAAGTGCATTATCGTGGAGGACAATCGATTCGTCAGCATGGACCCGACCGCGTATCAGAATATCTCCGGCTCGGGCCGCAACATCTATTACGGGCACAATCGCCAGGAAGCTCTTTACGCCCAACAGTCGGATTATTCGTTCACGTTCGATGCCGCGACGGGCGCTTATCTCGGCCCGATTACCGCGGCGGGCACGCGGATTACCCTCGGCGCCGACCCGGCGTATCCGAAATGGGCGCCGGAGAAGCATGGCGTCTGGAAACAATCGGCCCTGTTCATCATCGACGGTCACGGCGCCGGCCAGTGGCGCGACGTAACGGCCAACCATGGCCGCGAATGGCGGATCGATCGGCCGTTCGACGTGGCGCCTGATTCCACGTCCGTCGCCACCGTCGCGTCGTTCAACGGCCGAACCCTGATCGTCGACAACCAATTCGAAGACGGCAACTGGGTGAACGCCGGTTACGGAATGTCCATCGACGTGATCTGCGCCGGCAATCATCTCGCGCGTTGTGCCGATTTGATGAACTATGGGCTGCACGGCGAGACATTCGCCCAGCCCTCGTGGCATGTGCAATATTTCGATAACGTGGTCGCCGAGGGTCAGACGCAGGTTGGATCGAGCGGCGGGGGCCATAAGTCGCAAATCTATTCCGGGCCCGTAACGCGCTGGGCCATTCATCGCCGACAGACCCTGACCGCCGACAACGGTGGCGGCATCACCCTCAGCGGAAACGTGCGCGACGCCATCATCGAAGGGTGCACCGTCAAGCATCCGGCAAGCGTTATCAAAGTCGATGGGGCGGCGGAGGGGGTTGTGTTACGCAACAATACATTCGATGGACCCGACGGCCCGCGATACGAGGGAGACGGGATAAAAAAAGCGGCGGGATTGCAGTAGAACAAGGAGCAACGATTTCGAGGAACAAACCCCGTTCGCGATCGCGAAATGCGATTGATCGAATTTCGCGATCCTTTCGACAATTTTGCCGCTCCCAAAACGTGAATAGTGGATTAAAATAATCCAATGCACATTCCGGACGGGTTTCTGAATGGGCGAACGGCCGCCGCCGCCGGCGCGTTGTCATTGGCGGGCTTGGCCGTCGCGCTGCGTCGGACGCGAAATCTTCCGCCTAAACGCGTGCCGCTCATGGGATTGGCCGCCGCGTTCGTGTTCGCCGCCCAGATGCTCAACTTCCCGATCGGCGGCGGAACGTCGGGCCATCTCATCGGCGGGGTGCTTTGCGCGGTCCTGCTTGGTCCCAGCGCCGCGGCGCTGGTCATCTCCTGCGTGCTCATCGTCCAATGCTTCGTCTTTGCCGACGGCGGCGTTCTTGCGCTGGGGGCCAATATTTTCAACATGGCCCTCGTCAGTTCCGTCGGCGGATATCTGATTTTCAGATCGGTCTATCGCCTCTTGCCCGGATCGCGCGGACGACTGGTCGCCGTCGCGATCGCCAGTTGGCTTTCGACGGTGCTGGCCGCCGTCGTCTGCGCCGGACAATTGGCGCTGTCGCACACCGTTCCCTGGCCCGTGGCCGTCACCGCGATGGCCGGCGTTCACGCGTTCATCGGCGTCGGCGAAGCGGTCATTACCGTTCTGGTCATTCACGCCATTGAGCAAGTTCGACCTGATCTCATCGACCCGTCCGCGCCGTCGCCGATGGAGCGGCGCGGGTTTGAACTGATCGGTTTTGGGCTGGTGATCGCGATCGGGCTGGCGGTGTTTGTTTCCCCCTTCGCGTCGTCGGCGCCGGATGGATTGGATCATGTCGCTCAATCGCTGGGCTTTCGCGATCACGAAGCCGCGGCTCGCGTAATCGCGTCGCCGCTCCCGGATTACCGCCTGCCGGGCATATCGTCCGCCGCGATCGGCACCGCGCTGGCCGGGGCCGCGGGCACGTTGATGGTCTTTGGCGTTGGGTGGACGCTGGCCCGCGTGTTAAGATCGCGACAGACGGATTTGAACGTCGATCTGGCGGCCTCCGTAAACGGCGCCGGGCCGACGGGGCGCGACTCGGCCGATGCGTGACATCCAATGCACACCCACTTCCTCGACACCTACAGCCATCTGGATAGTCCGATCCATCGCGTCGGCGCCGCGACGAAAACTATTTTGTCGATCGCGGTTATTGTAACGCTGGTCGTGTCTCCTCCCTCCTGGATCGGATACGCCGCGGCGGGAATCGGCCTGCTGATACTGGCCACGGCAAGCCAGATCCCGGCGATGTTTCTCCTCAAACGGCTGATCATGCTCGAACCGTTCGTGCTGGGCGCCGCCTCGTTGGCGCTGTTTCAGCCGCACGGCGTCCCCCGGTTCGCCCAGATCGCGACGCGCAGCACGCTCTGCCTATTCACCCTCGTCATCCTCGCCAACACCACACCTTTTTCCGAACTGCTTCATGTTCTTCGGCGTGCGCGAATGCCCGCGCTGATGATTACGACGCTGGCGCTCATGTATCGCTATCTGTTCGTTCTGAAGGAAGAGTCGGCGCGCATGCGCAATGCCCGCGCCAGCCGAACGTTTACCACCACAAACCGCCATGCCTGGCGATCGATGACGACCGTCATCGCCCAACTCTTCATCCGCGCCGCCGGCCGGGCCGATCGCGTCTATGCGGCGATGTGCGCGCGGGGGTGGAAATGACGCCGGCCGTCAACGTCAACGAACTTCATTACCATTATCCCAACGGTCCCGCCGCCCTGCGCCGCGTCAGTTTTACCGTGCAGGCCGGCGAATGCGTCGGACTGGTAGGCCCCAACGGCGCGGGCAAATCCACCGTCCTTGCCCACCTCAACGGCTTGCTTCCCGACAACGCCAACGCCAAGGGCCAGGTGATGATCGACGGCGAAATGATCTGCAAGAAAAACCTCGATCTGATCCGCAAAAAAGTAGGGCTGGTTTTTCAGGAACCCGACGATCAGCTTTTTTGCCCGACCGTATTCGAGGACATCGCCTTCGGTCCCCGCCAATTTGGATTGCCTGTCGATCGCCTGGAGAACCTGGTTCGCGAATCGCTGGCTCGCGTCGGCCTCGACGGCTTCGAGTCGCGCGCCCCGCACCATCTCAGCGGCGGCGAAAAGCGGCGCGTTTGCCTGGCCGGTGTTTTAGCGTGCGAACCAGACATCCTGCTCCTCGACGAGCCGACAAGCAACCTCGACCCGCGCGGACGCCGCCAGTTGATCGAACTCCTGGCCGGCCTGACCATCACGCGAATTATCGCGTCGCACGATCTGGAAATGATTTTGCAGCTTTGCTCCCGCGCCATCGTTTTTGACGGCGGCCGGGTCATCGCCCAAGGCCCGACGCGCGACCTGCTCGCCGACGCTGATCTCATGCGCGCCCACGGCTTGGAATGTCCGGCGTCGCTGGCGCGCGATCCCGTCGCACCCGAGGCGCTTTTGTAGGCGTAAGCAACTCAGCAACCTCGGCGCTCATTCTTATCTCGGCGCCTTGGCGTCGGGGTATTCCACCAATCCTTATTCATTGAGGGGTTTGGGCTGAAGCCTCGTCGAATTGAGTAAATTTTACACACTCGCCGATACGCTGACGATCGACGCCGGTGATTCCCTTTCCCGCGGCAAGTTCCGCGATCACGAAGCGGTCGGCGAAGACGTGACGCGCAGATCGGGCAACCCTATCAATTGACCGTGAAGATGGACATATAAATCCGCTCCCTACAAAAACGTACGACATTCAGTGTTACTATACATCACGTCTGCGCGGTGAACCGCCCGGCGGTGTCGCCGGCATTCACCTTCACCCGGCCGAACCGCTTGAAGTTCGCGTCGGGCTCGAAGCGCGGTTTTAATGTTTCGGTCAGATGAATTCCGACCTGCTCAACCTCGACGACCGCTTCACCGATGAATCGGCGGCGCCTCGCGCGGACGATATCGATGATGTCGACGCCCAATTTGCACCGGCGATTGACGATCAAACGGAGCTTGTTCACGAAGAATCGGCCGATGAACCTGAGTTGACAATCCATCCGGATTTCGAGACCGGCGCCGTCGTGGTCATTCATCCAAGGCCGGCCTCTCCGCGGCCGCGCAGTGTCGATCGGTCGAGATTCGCGTTGGCCGTCACCGTTTCGATCATGTCCCACCTTGGCGTCGGCGCCCTGTGTTTTGCGTTCGCCGGGGCATTCGTTTTCGTGTCCGCTCGACAAACCGATCAACGTCTTGGCGCTTCGGAAGGGGGCCTGATCGACGCCGCGCCAAGCGGTGCGTCGGCGGATGCGCCGCCCAGTCAAGCCCAGCCATCGCCATCGGTTTCAGCGCCGACCGATCGGCCGGCGGACGTGAATGAAAACGTCGCGCCGGCGTCGGCGGAGGCTTTTTCCCAAGCCTCGACCGATCAACCGGTCGCCGACAATCTTGATGCGACCGAACCGCCGCCGATGATCGGCCCGACGTCAGACCCGTTGGCGGCGCCGATATTTCCGCAGCGCAAGACGGCCAGCGCCGCCGTCGCTCCGGCGTCGGCCGTGGCCGCGGCACATCTGTCGGCTGAATCAGGTCACTCAAGCTCAAGTTCCGCCTCCGCCTCCGCCGCGGCGGCCGTGCATTCGATGGGCGCCGCGCGCGTGAGGGGAACGCCCGGCGGGCGCCGGGATGGATTCGATCTGGACGGCCGGGGAATTCCGATTCCGGAATATCCCGCCGAGTCCAGGCGCCGCCGCGAAGAGGGGATGGTGAAGCTCGATCTGGAAATTCTCCCCGACGGAACGGTCGGGCGTATCGCGATTGTCGACGACGGGGGTTATTCGCGGCTTGCGGCGGCTTCCGTTACCGCCGCCCGTGCCGCTCACTTCGAACCGGGCACCTACGACGGCCGCCCCTGTGTCTGCCATCTGATCGTTCCCTATCGATTTACCCTTCGATAGATTGAACAAAACCCGATTGAACAAGTATCAGCATCAGAGCCGTATCCCGGGCGCCGCGGGACCGAACCTTGCGGATCTCGATCGCGGGCATATCGCGCGCGGAATCGATTGGGGAATATTCTCGGATCGCGTCCCCCTGATCGGGGGCCATAGCAGACATCAAACCATGATTTGCAAGATACGAAATTCGATCGGGCGTTTCGCGGCGCTGGCGGGGCTGGTGTTTGTTTCCACGACGCTGGCCGCTCCCGCCAACGACGGGCATCTCTCTTACAATCGGGATATCCGCCCGCTCTTTTCCGAAACGTGCCTTAAATGCCACGGGCCCGACAGCGGCCGTCGCAAGGGAAATCTTCGGCTGGATCAGTCCGAATCGGCATTCGGCGCGGCGACCAAATCGGGCGCGGTCCCGATCATTCCCGGCAAGCCGCAAGAAAGTGAATTGATCCGAAGGATCACCTCCGCCAAAGACGACGAAGTGATGCCGCCCCCCAGCGAGCATAAGGCCCTTAAACCCGCCGAAATCGCCCTCCTGCGACGATGGATCGCCGAAGGCGCCAAATACGAAACGCACTGGGCGTATCAGAAGATCGAGGCGCCGGCCGTTCCGAAAATTTCAACCGAGGCCGGCTTCGACGTTCGCGGGCCGATCGATGCGTTCATTCTCGAGCGCCTTCGGAAAGAAAACCTCAACCCTTCACCGCAGGAAGACAAGGCCCGGCTCATCCGTCGTGTTTCGCTCGATCTGACCGGCCTGCCGCCGACGGTGGCGGAAGTGGACGAATTTTTGGCCGACACGTCGGACGGCGCCTATGAAAAAGTGGTCGATCGTCTGCTCGCCTCGCCGCATTTCGGCGAGCGGTTCGCCACGCCCTGGCTCGATCTGGCGCGTTTTTCGGATACCGGCGGATATCATAATGACTCATACCGCACCACCTGGATGTGGCGCGATTGGGTCGTGAAATCGTTCAATGACAATAAGCCGTTCGATCGATTTACCGTCGAGCAAATCGCCGGCGACCTGCTTCCAAAAGCGACCGTCGAAAACAAAATCGCCAGCGGTTTCATGCGAAACGTCATGACCTCCGACGAAGGCGGCATTATCCCGGACGAATATCTCAACCTCTACATCGTCGATCGCGTCGGCACGCTTGGCACGACCTGGCTTGGGATGACGGTGGCGTGCGCGCGCTGTCACGATCACAAATACGATCCGGTGACGCAGCGCGATTTTTATTCGCTCTACGCTTTTTTCCACAACATCACCGAGTTGGGCAAGGACGGCGTTCGCGATCGCAACCCGGCGCCGCGAATGGTCGTCGCGTCCCCCGAGCAGCAAGTGAAACTTGCCGCTTTCGACGAACGGATAAAAGACTCCGAATCGACCACGCTCGCGATCGCCAAAGCGCTCGAGGCCAAACAAGCCGAATGGGAAGAAGCGTTGGCCGCGGCCTCCGATGCGGGGGAACCGCAGGGGCCGTGGGTGAAATTCGCCCTCGACGCCGACGGCGCGGCCACGAGCGACGGCGGCCAGGTCATCGAAGCGCAGCGCATGGGCAAAGCCGTCGCCGCCGGCGCCGCCAAACATGCCGGGTTTCACGCCGACGGCGACGGCTGGCTTGACTACGGCCAGCAATTCGGCTTCGACAAGGACAAGGCCTTTAGCGTCTGCGCCCAGGTCAGCGTCGGACCGGCGGGCGGGTCTCCTTTCGGAAAAATGGACAGCTCGCCCAACGTGCGCGGCTGGGACATCGAATTTCACGGCACCAGGCCCAGCGTCCATCTCATTCATAAATGGCCCAGGGAAGCGATCCACATTCAGGCCGAGAAAGAGCTCGCGCCCAATACGCCCACGCGAATCGCCTTCAGCTATGACGGCTCGGGCAAAGCCGCCGGACTGAAATTGTTCGTCAACGGCGTCGAAGTCAAAACTAAAACGCTGATGGACCATCTTTCGGGCACGATGAAAACCGACGCGCCGTTCAGCATCGGACGCCGAGGCGGCGCAGCGGCGCCGTTTCACGGCAGCGTCGAGGATCTCCGCATCTACGAACGGGCGCTGAGCGGCGTCGAGCTCGCCACCCTCGGCGGCGCAAAGACGCTGGCGATCGTCAGGATTCCCGCCGCCAGGCGCACCGCCGCCCAAAAGCAGGAATTGAGCAAGTTCTATCGCGAGAACGTCGCGGCCGATTACGCGTCGGCGCAGCGGAAACTCGACGACCTGCAAAAACAAAAAGCCGCCTTCGAGAAGGATATCCCCAACACCATGGTGATGGAGGAGATGGAAAAGCCGCGCGATACGTTCATCAAGATACGCGGCCAATATGACCACAACGGCGAGCAGGTTTTCGCCAATACGCCCCGCTTCCTTCCGCCGCTTCCCAAAAGCCCCGCCGACGGAAAAAGATACACGCGCCTCGATCTGGCGAATTGGCTTGTGTCTCCCGATCATCCGCTGGTCGCCCGCGTCGAGATCAATCGGCTGTGGGCCACTGTGTTCGGGACGGGAATCGTCAAGACGGTGGATGATTTCGGATCGCAAGGCGAATGGCCGAGCCATCCGGAACTGCTGGATTGGCTGGCCGCCGATTTCATGAGCGACTGGAACATCAAGCGCGCCGTCCGGCAGATGGTCATCAGTTCGACCTATCGGCAATCGTCGCGCGTCGGCAAGGAACTGCTCGAGCGCGACTCGGCCAATCGCCTGCTCGCCCGCGGGCCGCGAAATCGGCTCGACGCCGAGTTTATCCGCGACAACGCGCTTGCCGTCGGGGGCTTGTTGAATCCCGAGATCGGCGGAAAACCGATCTTCCCGGTTCAGCCCCTTGGCATCTGGAACGTCAATGAGATGGGCGGCGGGGGATGGAAGCAGGAGCATAATGCCGAGCAGTATCGCCGGGCCTTGTACATCTACCATCGGCGCAGCACGCCGTACCCGTCGTTGCTCACCTTCGACGCCCCAAGCCGGGAGGTTTGCACGGCGAGTCGGGCGCGATCGAGCACGCCGTTGCAATCGCTTGTGTTGATGAATGATCCGGTTTACGTGGAGGCCGCCCGATCGCTCGCGCAGCGAACGCTAAAGGAGGGCTCGCTCGATTCGTCGCAGCGAATCGCGTTGATGTGGCGTTTTGCCCTCGCCCGGCCGATCGGTGCGGCCGAGCAGGCGATTCTCGAAAGGTCGCTGTCTCAGCAGCTCGAGAAATTCAGGCGGGACAAAGCCGCCGCCGAGAGTCTGACGAAGATCGGCGATCTGCCGCGGCCGCAAGGCGTCGATGTGGGAGAACTGGCCGCGTGGACGTCGGTGGCGAGCGTGATTTTGAATTTGAACGAGACGATATCAAATTGACGACGTGACGCCGCTCTTACCCCCTCGCCCGGTGCGCCTGGAGAGGGGACCGGAACGGGAACAACAGACGGGAAGAAAAGATGACTGACCCACACGATATTCTCAACAGCCGCCGGGCCTTCCTGAGAAAAAGCACCACCGGCGTCGGCGCCCTCGCCCTGGCGTCTCTCCTTAATCCCGATCTCTTGGGCGCGCAAATCACCGGCGCCCCCGCCATGCCCGGCGCGCTAAAGCACCTTGATTTTCCCGCAAAAGCCAAGCGCGTGATCTACCTGTTCATGTCCGGCGCACCGTCGCATCTCGATCTTTTCGACCCCAAGCCCAGGCTCGTCGAAATGACCGGCAAGGATCTCCCCGACAGCGTCCGCCAGGGTCAGCGAATCACCGGCATGACGTCGGGTCAGAAAAATCTGTTCTGCGTCGGCTCTCCTTTCAAATTTCAAAAGCACGGCGCCTGCGGCATGGAACTCAGCGAACTGCTTCCCCATACGTCCAAGATCGTCGATGAATGCACGTTCATCCGCTCGATGTTCACCGAGCCGATCAATCACGACCCGGCTGTCACTTTTTTCGGCACCGGCAGCCAGCAGCCGGGCCGCCCGACGATGGGCGCGTGGCTTAGCTATGGCCTGGGATCGATGAACGAAAATCTCCCGGCGTATGTCGTCCTGCAAAGCGGCGGGGGCGGTCAGCCTTTGCAATCGCGTTACTGGGGCTGTGGATTTTTGCCGGCCCAACACGGCGCCGTCTCGTTCAGGAGCGCGGGAGACGCCGTGCTGTACGTTTCCAATCCGCCGGGCATCGACGGCAAAACCCGCCGCGAATTGATCGACTCGGCCAACGATCTCAATCGTCTTTCCCTGGGCAATCTCGGCGACCCCGCCATCGCGGCCCAGATCGAAAATTACGAGCTCGCTTTCCGCATGCAGACCAGCGTGCCGGAACTGATGGATATTTCCAACGAATCGAAGGAGACATTCGACCTTTACGGCGCCAAACCGGGCCAGGCGTCGTTCGCGTCCAACTGCATTCTGGCCAGGAGGCTCGTCGAGCGCGGATCGCGTTTCATCCAGCTCAATCATCGCGACTGGGACCATCACGGCGGCTTGCCCGCCGGTCTACCGGCCCGATGCAAGGACGTCGATCAGGCCAGCGCCGCCCTGGTGATGGATCTCAAGCAGCGCGGGTTGCTCGACGACACCATCGTCATCTGGGGCGGCGAATTCGGCCGCACGGCCTATTCGCAAGGCGAAATTCGCAAGGACAGTTTCGGCCGCGACCACCACCCCCGATGCTTCACCATCTGGACCGCCGGCGGCGGATTCAAGGCCGGCCATATCCACGGCCAAACCGACGACCTCGGCTACAACATCGCCGCCGATCCGGTCAACGTGCACGATTTCCACGCCACGCTGCTGAACCGACTCGGCGTCGACCACAAAAAGATGGTCTATCGCCATGAAGGGCGAGACTATCGATTGACCGACGTATCGGGGGAAGTGGTAAAAGACCTGATCGTATAATCCGGGCGGGAAAAATCCCCCAAAAGCTTCGCGGCAAATTTCGCGTCGCTGTAGCGTTTGTGCGTTTAGCGGCCCCGCTTGCGGGGCGTATTTCGCGACTGTAGGCACGCTCCACTAAAATGGAAAATGCGATCGAATCGCGGTGGCGCGCCGTGCTCCGAAAAATCGCCATTGTGTTCATTTCTCCGACGCGGAAATCCAAGCCGCCAGCGTATTTTCGGCGAGGCGTTCGAGCAGAATCGGCGCTTCGCGCAGCGCGTCGGCCATGTCCATTGGCCGATCGCAAATCGAAAACCAAGCCGTCAGTCCTTCGGCCCGGGCGCCTTGCAGATCCGAGCCGAGCGAGCCGGCCAACGCGATGCACGGGACGCCTAGGTCCCGGCACAATCGCGCGACGCCGACGGGGGCCTTGCCGTGCAGGCTCTGGGCGTCGAGGCGCCCTTCGCCGGTGATGCACAAATCCGCCGACGCTAGCCGCTGGCGCAGTCGCGTGGCCTGGATGACGGTGTCGATGCCGCTGGCGAGCGTGGCGTTGAAATAGGCCAGCATGGCGAAACCCAAACCTCCCGCCGCGCCGGCGCCGGGCACGCGGGCCTCGGGCTCCTTTCCGCTCCGCATGGCGAGTTGTTTCAAGGCGGCGTCCAGTTCAAGCGCCTGCTCGGGCGAGGCGCCTTTCTGCGGTCCATAGACATCGGCGGCGCCGGCGGGGCCGAAGAGGGGATTGACCACGTCGCAGGCGACCGTGATCGCCATCCGCTCGACGGGACTGCCGCGGCCATGTTTGATCAGCACGACACTGGAGACGTCGCGGCCGCATAAGGGTTCGGTGGGGGAAACGGGCTGGCCGTCTTCGAGGATGACGGGCAGGCCGCACGCCTGGGCGGCGCCGATGCCGCCGTCGACGGTAGCGCTGCCGCCGATGCCGAGGATGCAGCGCTTGGCGCCAAGTTGAGCGGCGGCCATCAGCAGTTGCCCGGTTCCGAAGGTCGTGGTGTTCATCGGATTGCGGTCTTCCGCGCGAGCCAGCAGCGCAAGCCCGCTGGCGGCGGCCATTTCGACGACGGCGGTTTCGTTGTCGCCGAGCATTCCGAAAGTCGCATCGACCTTCATGTCGGGCAGAGGGCCGGTCACGCGGCGCGTGTAGAGCGTGCCGTTGGTCGCGGCAACCAGCGCGGCGACGGTGCCTTCGCCGCCGTCGGCCATCGGACATAGATCCAACCGCACGTCCGGCGACGCCCGACGCAGCCCCTCCGCGATCGCCTGGGAAACCTCGGCGGCGGTGAGACAGCCTTTGAATTTATCGGGAGCGACGATGATGGTTTTGGGCATGGTTGGAATTCTAAAGAGATTAAACCATGAAGCACATGTGTCGAGCGGACGGGCCTGCGGAACGATTGTCGGGGGACATCGAACATTTTCCGTAGGAAGGTTGCACTCCGAACGCGCCCCGCAGGCGGGACCGCTATTAATAAACGTACGTCAGATAAGCGTACCTCCCGGCCAATGCTTCGAATCGCGCTATCGAGGGAGTATCGGAATCTCCTGCCGATCGAATTCCAGCCGATCGATCTCGACCGAAAACATCGGCTCGAAATAGGTGTCGATCGAACCGTCGGCTAATGAAATCGTCACGTTCTCGACAAAATTGGCGCCGAGGTCCTCGCGCCATGATTTGGAAGCCAACTGCGCAAAGCAGAGACGATTCCGACGTTTTGTTTTGCCGGGCGAGCGGTCTTTCATTAACGGAGACAACAGGAATCCAGCGTCGGCAAGGCCGGGAATCAGGCGCGATGCGTCGTCGCTCCCGTCGCGCGTGTGAACGGTGATGAGCATCGTGGGAGGCTTGTAAATCGCGGAGATCGCCCGGCCGGCAAGACGCTTTGTGAAGTGGAAACACGCCCAAAGAGGCGCTGGGGACGTGTCGGGGAGGGACAACGGCTCATCGAATCTCCCGGCCAGCGTTTGAACGGGAGAAAGCCGATATGGACGTGGACGATCCGATCGGCGAAGCACCAGAAATTCCCCGGACGTATCCGTCACGTCATAGCGCGTCAGGAGATTCGGCCAGGACAAGCCGTCGAGCAAGGATAAGTAATTGCTATCGACGGCGTCGATATCGAAGAGAATCGTTTGCGCCGCCCGCGGAGTCAGCAAATGGTCGGCGTCAAGCCTCGCGAAAGGCGGCGCCATCGCGATCAAACTTTGCACGGCGGGACGGGGCTCGTAGGGAAAGTGCCAGGCGAACAAAACGTCCAGCCGATGGGGATACACGTCCACCGTTCCCCGGACCGCGGAGATCGCAATGAGGTTGTCATGGCGCAATTGAGCCTGCTCCGCGTCGCGCAGGGCGCGCAGACGCGAGGGGCGGACGAGATCGACGACCGCCGCCGAGAGGGAATCGGCCGAGCGGGGGAAGGTGCGTGCGGCCCAGAGGGCGAGGTTATCGCCGTGATATCCCGTCAGGATGGACGACGTGACGATCGCCGCGAGCACGGCCGCCCCGGAACTGGCCGACCGACGGCCGGCGCCAGGGGAAAATCGCCAGTATGCGGGGAGATAGAGGATCGCGACGGCAAACACCACCATGGGCCCGATGGTGACATGGGCGAAATCCTGGCGAACGAATGAGTGCTTAAAAAGCAGGAAGAAAATAACGGCCAGGGCGGCCACGGGAAGGATGCCGGCCCGGCGTTGCACGCGCCAATGCAAGTCGCCGGCGACGAGCAGCGTCGCGATCGCGGCGATCAGATAGAGCACCGCGTCCATGGACAATCCCGGCAGCGCGACCGCGTCGATATATCCGCCGGACACGATCGCCCACGACCGCACAAAGGCGCCGGCGCTGGACGGCGCCTGCCCGGCGGCAAGGTAAAACGCCGCCATGCATCCGAGATACAGGAGCGGCACTCCGACGCGGCGGCGTCCGCCGGACATCAATTGATCGGCGGCGACGGCGGCGATCACCACGAGCGACTGCATCAACACGTTGACCTTCATCAAACTCGCCGCGGCGAGAATGACGACCATGACCCATGTGGAGCGACTTGTCCTGCGATCGTGAACGCCGAAATACGTCCAGAGAAGCAAGACGGCGCAGACGGGGAAGAAATGATCCGGCGAATCCGCCATCAGCGCGGCCATCGCCATGAGCCACGGGAGGGCGGGCAGCGGTCGAGAAAAATATTTTCGCGCCGATTCCCAAAGCACGCCAAACACGCCGAGCGCAAGCAGGAGTCTGGCGGCGATGAGCAAGGCGAACGTTCGCGGGTCGAAGATCGACGTGGCGATAAAGCCGAGCGGGCCGTAGGTATAGATCACTTCTTTTCCGAACTGGCGGCCGACGGCGACGGCGTCATTGAGAAAGAGCATCCACGAGTAGTCGAAATAGCCGATCGATTCCTCGACGGCGGGCCGGAAGGGGACGGTCAGCGCGATGAAAAATATCAGGCCGATCGCGGCGACCAGAACGGCGCCCCGCCGTGGCCATTGGCGCGCCGCCGGCGGGCCGGCGGATTGGGGCGCGGCGCGGTACGTCGGCTTTGCGGACCCGGTTGGTTTCATATTTCACGTTTCCACGTCTAACTATACCGGCTCGATGCGGCCGGACGGAAATGCCGGGACGTTGCAAATGCCATTGGATCAACTAACAATCCGTTGTCATGGCTCACGCGCATTTTCATGGTGAGGCGGTCGGACGACGAATGGCGATATCGGTGGCGCTGATGTCGGCGTTCGTGGTCGGCGAGCTGGCGGCGGGATGGGTCGGGCATAGCCTGGCGCTGCTGTCGGACGCCGGGCATAATTTCGCCGACGTGCTGGCGCTGTTGTTGTCGTCGTATGCGTTGCGCGCGGCCAACTGGCCGAGCCATGCCGGTCGCACCTTTGGATATCACCGCGTCGGAATCCTGGCGGCTCTTGCGAACGCCGCGTCGCTGGTGGTGATCGCATTTTTCATTATGTGGGAAGCGGTGGTTCGCCTGCGGCATCCGGAACTGGCGACGCCGTCGGGGAAAATCATGATCGGTGCGGCCGGCGCGGCGATCCTGGTCAATGGCGCCGTCGCGTGGTCATTGCATGGATCGGCGAAAAATGATCTCAACGTCCGCAGCGCCTATCTGCACATGCTCGGCGACGCGTTATCGGCCGTCGGGGTCGTCGTCGCGGGCGCGATCGTCGCGGTCTCGCGGAATCCGCTGGCCGACCCGATCGTTTCACTGCTGATCGGCGCGATGATCCTCTGGAGCTCGTGGGACATATTGGAAGAGAGCGTCGGCGTGCTGCTCGAAGGAACGCCGGCGGGATTGGACATGATGGCGGTCGAAAAGGCCATCGTCTCGGCGCCGGGCGTGCTCGACGTGCATGATCTGCACGTGTGGACCGTCGGGGCGGGGGTGGTCGCGTGCAGTTGTCATGTCGTGGTGGCCGAGCAAAGCATCCGTGAGGGCCAGCAGGTTCTTCGCGCGGTGGCGGAGGAACTGGCGCATCATTTTCGGATCAACCATACCACCGTGCAGATCGAAGTGGAGGGATGCCAAGCCAATGAAATGTATTGCACGGTTCGGCCGCATGGCGGGCATGAACACGCGGGGCATGAGCATCATCATTGAGGCGTGAGGGGGACCGGAATCCGAGGAAGAAAAATGCCGGGATTTCTTCCGGATCGAGCGCTTTTCATATTGGCGGATCGAGTTTTCTATCGCGAAATACGCCCCGCAAGCGGGGCCGCTAAACGCAAAAACGCCATGGCGACCTGAAAAAACGGTCACGCTCGCGCGGCGCAATTAACTTCAACTAAAAAGGCGTCCTTTGTTTCGGGCTTGGGATTCATTTCTGTTTTAGGGTTGGGTTTCCCTTGCTCGCATAAAACGAACTTACTGGCGAATCTTTGTAAATCGCCTCTCTTGCCCAGCCGACACAGATAGTAGAGTCGGCCGGCTGACCGCGAGCGTGGTCGTTTGTAGTTGGCCGAGAGTTTGTCGCTTTTCGCTTCAGGGAGTTAGAACCATGGAAATGTCATTCGCCCAGGCTTTGAACGACGCCAAGCAAATCATCGTGCAGCAGGCATCTCGCATTAAGGCGGACGCGGAAAAGAGCCGTGTTCACCAGGAGATGCTGACCAGCCAGGCAACGACCATCGGCGAACAAGAGAAGCGAATCGCGAACCAATCTGCCGAGATCGAACGACAAGCCGTCCAGATCGGCGAGCTCACCTCGCGCCTCGGCGATTCAATCACCGCCAACGGCCAGTCCGAGGCGGTCGTCAACCGCCAGGGCGAGCGCATTCAATCTTTGCAGGCGACCGTGGCCGAAATGGAAGCAAGACTCGGCGAGCAGTCCGAGCAGATCCACGATCTTCAACGGCAAAACGAATTGATCCTCGAAAAATTGCCGACCCAGGAAGACATCGAAGCGCTGGCGTCTCTTTCGGCTCTGCTGACGAAAAAGATTTCCCCGGCCGGCTCGATCTCGCGAGTCGAACCGCAACTGCGCCTGGCCGACGCCGCTTGAGGCGCGTGCTTTGACTTGCGGGAAAGGCGCGGGATGCCCGTGCTACAGGTCATCGGCGCCTCGGATTTATTTGTCTCCGGAATTTAGACCCGTTGTCAGGTCGCTCGCGCGTTTCTGTGTTTAGCGGCCCCGCTTGCGGGGCGTTTTTCGCGACGCAAGGTCGCTTTCACCAACATGAGAATGCTTTAGGCTGGTTCTTCTTTGGGCATCTTCAGGAAAAATCGCGCGATCTGCACGTCAAACGTCATTCCGTCGTCGTGCCGCATTTGATAGGAACCTTCCATGGTTCCCCATACGGTTCGAAGTGGGCAGAAGCTCTGATATTTGAACGCCTGGCCCGGCTCCAGCCGCGGCGTTTGCCCGACGACGCCGGGGCCGGTGACGTCTTCTCTTCTGCCGTAGGCGTCGATGATGATCCAGTGGCGGCTCATGAGCTGCACCGGTTTATCGCCGTCGTTCGATACGACAATCGTGTAGCCGAAGACATAACGGCGTTGATCCGCGTCGGATTGCTCGGGCAGGAAATACGCGGTCGCGCCGATGCGTACGCCGTGAGTCGTGATGTCGGACATTTCTGGGGTCGCCATGCGCTGTGTCACTCCAGCCGACATCGTATAGCACAAGGCACATGATCGCCAATGGGGCGCGAATCGCCGCCGATTTTTTAACCTCCGCCCCAAAAGGGCGCCGCCGCAAAACCACAACGGTTTCATCCGACGCTCAAATTCTGAAGGTATTCCTCGAGGTCCTTGCGTTGCTGGTCCGACTTGGCCTTCAGGTCCTTCACGTCCTGTTTTAATTTCTGAAGCTGGGTTTCCTGCGCGTCGAGCTCCTTTTCAAGCCGCTTGTAATAATCGCTGGCGGCGCTGACTGCTTTCATGTTTTCCCGGATGCGGTTTTGCTCCTGGGTAATGTCGTTGATGGTCTGCTCGCGATCCTTCTCCTGGCGCTGGGTCTCCACTTGCGCGTACTTTAATTTGGCGGCCTGCTGAAGCGCCTTTTTTACCTCGTCGGGAATCGGGCCGGTACGCAGATACATCTCAATTTGACTCGTATCCATCGGCAGTATCGCAAAGCCCCGCTGGCCGACGACTTCCTCCTGCACCAGCAAGTTTTTCGTTCTTCCCGCCGGGAGATTTTCCTCGATCCGGTAGAGCGTGTCCGTCGTCTCCGACGCGTGCACGGGCTGGATGAGTTTCCAGCCGGGATGTTTTGGATGCTCGATCAACAAAGTTCGATCCGTCTTACCCTTGTTCTGGGCCGCGTAATGCTGAATGGCGATTCGCTTGGACGTCAGTTCCAAAACGCCTTTCACGACCTTGGCCGTCACGAGCGAGGCGTCTTCGGTCCGATCGTTGTCATGAACGAGAATGCTCTGATCGATGCCATAGCTAAGCAGACGGCTCTGCGTGTTGGGCAAATCTTCGATCGTGGCGTCGCCCGCGTAGGCGCCGCCGTCGAGAACGGTGATCGGCCCTTGCGGAAGAAGTTTTCCGGTGGTGTTGGTCAGGCGGGCGCCGAGAAGAGGATGATCGGGAAGCGTGGCGGCGTTGAAGATGCTTAGGCGGGTCGTTTTCACCAAATCGGCGATGATCGGAATCATCGCCGATTTTTGCCGCGGAAGGGAGACGTCGCCGACGGTGTATTGAAAAAATTCGCCGACGCTGGCGCCGGACGCCTGGGCGTCGACGGAGGCCGTCGCGTTGATCGGAGCATTGGCGCCCGCGAGATCTTTGCGACCTTCGCCCAAGAAGGCGAATTTGTCGCTATCCAACCCGCGGTTACGCGCGAACGCGCCATCCTGCCCCGCCGACTGGCGCCGAAACCCGGCGGCGTTCTGCTGCATCGCGTTTTGCTTGGCCTGCTCCATCGCCTGGTTGTTCATCCCCTCGACATAGCGCTGCGGCCGCAGGCTTGCGTATAATTCGGGCTCGACCACCGGCCGGGTCACATAGAGGGGCTGATACAGATCCTCGATAAAGCTGATCGGCCTTCCGCTCACAAGCGAAAGCTGCACGTTTTCCCAGTCGCCGTCGGTCTGGTTCTCGACGATGGCCCAGCCTTGAAGTTTCCCGCCGTCGTTCTTCTCCGACGCCTTTGGGTCCCTGGCCTTGAGATCGGCCGGCTGAGTCGCGGGAACCGGATCGTTCTTCGCGTCCTCGGTCAACACCAGACGATAGCTGGCTTTCCAAACCGGCGCCTCGACGACATATCCGATCCGCACGCGCCGCTCTCCCTGCCCCGAAAAACGAATGGCGACGGGTTTGCTGTCCTGGTCGCGCGCCGCCGCGACAGCCGACAATGCTTTAACCAATTCCTGCTGAAGCTTGGCGTCGTCCAATTTTATTTCGCTGACCTGATCGAGTTCGACCGGGCGAATCGATCCGCCCGGCAAAAGCAGATTCAGCGTCCACACGTCGATCACCGTCTTCTCTCCCGAAGGCTTCTGCTTTTTCTCGACGGAAAGAATGACCCCCGTCACCGCCCCCTGTGGCACGATCGCCGTCACGCTCGCCCCGCGAAGCTGCGACAGCAATTCGTTCAACGACGGCGCCGCGCTCAAATCGACCTGAAAACTCTTCAACGTATGCGACAGCGGCTCCTGGCTTCCGTAGGTCACCGAAGCCACTTTGCCGCCGTCGAGGTCTTCCAGAAGCAAACTTTTCAGAATGTCGTTTATTTGCTGGGTCTTAAAATGAAGCTCGGTGAATCCGTTCCCTTTGATCGAGCCGAAATGCTCGAAATATCCGACGCCGCTGGTATAGAGCACCACTTCCTTGACCGGCACCGACTGCTGATCCCCGGCCGGCTTTTCCTTCGCCTCCGGCGGCTTCACCTGCCCCAGCGCCAGCGGCCATCCCCACATCATCCCCGCGACGGCCGAAGCCAAAACCAGATTCGTCTTAAGAACGCGGCGCATGATTGTCTTCCTTTCGACTTTGCGACGAAATTAAACTTGTCAAGAACTTGGATGCGCCAACCGGGAAAAAGTTCCGCGGATTCCGTTGGGCTCCGGCCGCGTCAGCCGGTATGATGTCTGGATGAAGTACCGGCAGCTTCTGCAGTTGATAGTCGATGAAAAAGCGTGATCCATGAATCGCCGCGAGTCGGAAAAAACATCTGCGGCTGCACGGATGCCAACTTCATCACCGCGGCGGGAGGCACGACGCCCGGATCAACACGCGCACGCTCTCGCAGCTCCGGTCGCTGGCCACCGCGAGGTGAAACGCAACACCGCTCGAAGCGTCTGCAGGTTCGCTGGCGTTCCCGCGCCTCTGGGCTCCGGCTAACATGCGGGCCTCTGAAGATCGTCCGTCATGTCGTGACTTTTCACTCGATTCGCGTCACGATGCTGCGGGAAAGTGGTGGAAAAATGAAGCAGGGTTCCGACGAATCAAGGCGTTCTTTTCCGATTACGCAGTGGTCGCTCGTGCACCGCGCCGGACGCGAGGATACCGAAGGCAAGCAGGCGCTGGCGACCCTGCTTCGCAATTATCTGCCGGCGCTGCGCTCGCATTTGGTGATTCGCCAGCGGATCGACGGCCATCGGGCCAATGATCTGCTGCAGGGATTCTTGACAGCCAAGGTGCTGGAACAGCGGCTCATCGTCAAGGCGGATCAGGAGCGGGGACGATTTCGCACGTTTTTGCTTACGGCGCTGGACCGATACGTCATCGATGAAATTCGCTATTCGCGGGCGGCCAAGCGCGCGGGCCAACAGCCGGACGCCGACGTAGATGAGTTAAAGGAAATGCCGACGCCGCTTGGGGGGCCGGACCGGGCATTTGACGTCGCCTGGGCCCGGCAGGTGCTGGCCGAGGCCGAACGGCGAATGCGCGGCGAATGCCTGACGACGGGGCGGCCGGATTTATGGGGCGTCTTTGAAGGGCGCGTGCTTCGCCCCGCGATGGAAGGCGCCGAGCCCGTCAAGTATGAAACGCTGATCCGCGATTTTGGTTTTCGCTCGCCGGCGGAGGCGTCGAACGTCATGATTACGTCCAAGCGCGCCTTCGCTCGGCACCTTCGCGCCGTCGTCGGGGAATATGCGGGGGATGAGGCAGAAACCGACGCGGAGATTCGCGATCTTTATCGAATTGTCTCGGGGGGACGCGCAGGGGACGGGAATTAGTGCCGTATCCAGCCGGAATACCGAGGCGCCTATGCCGACTGAATTACCGCCGGACCCGGAAAAATCCTGGGCTAGTTTATTCGATCTCGATGACGCCGAGCGATTGACCGATCGCGCGTGGCCGGAAGAGGAGCTTGGAGCGGTGATGCGCCATCAGTTATCCAGCCCGGTGCAATTTGATCTTCAGGCGCTACCCGGCCCATCCGCCGACCGATTGGAGGCACTTTGCGCGGCGGAGGGGTTGGTCATCAAAAGTTTTAACGACCTGCTTTTTCACCCGCACCCGCCGATCGAGTTGTTGGAGATGACCAAGCGTTTCGCCAAGGCCACCCATGGCCATCCCGACGCAATCGTGCCCAAGGACGTCGCGCTGTTGCTTTATTATTCGAGCATCATGGTCGCGCTGACGCGTTGCGGCAAACGAATCACGGGTCTGAGCGATCACGATTTGGCTCTGGGAATTCGCTGGGCGCTGGACCGCACGTGGATCGATGAGCCGACGCGCCGGATGTTAAACGAAGGTTTGAACGAAATCACCGCCGGATCGGGAACGCAAGGCGCGAGAAACCAGACGCCATCAGCGGCGTCACAGGAAAACGTCCCACGATGAATCCCGCCGGGATTGAACGGCCGTGATCGACGTGAACGCAATTTTGTCCTGACGCGGCACGGGGCGGCAACTTGATTAAATGGCGATTTTGGCCTTGAATTGTCGCGACTGAAACTCCGCCTTCGACGTTCCGATCGATCCGACGGACGTACCGGCCCACGCCGGCGGTTTTTATCGAGTCTGCCGGGCGTGGAATTTCGGCGGATCAACGGGCGATGGCGTGGTCCGAGCGGAAGGAAATGTCCAATCAAAAAGTCGGGGGCGATGTCCGGTGAGCCATCGCGCGATCATCGGGCTTCAACACCGCCCTCGCCGCACGGGTAACAAAACGGTAGATTGTCGAAACTCGGCCGCCGCGCCCGCAGGGTGAGGGTAGGGCCGTGTTTTTTCGTCGAATCAAAATCACTAATTTGGAGCTTTTTCATGACCCCACGCATCAAAAGCGTCGCCAGGTGGTCGGCCGTCATGGCGGCCGCGGCGCTGATTTCCGTGCCATTGCTGGTACGGGCAGAGGATAAAAAACCGGAGACGGCTCCGGAAAAAACGCCCGCGAATCAGCCGGAAAAACCCGCGCATAAGCCGGGGCAAAGCCCGATGCCGGCCGACGAAACGCTCGCGACGTTCAAGGTGGCGCCGGGGTTAAAGGCAACCGTCTGGGCGGAAGAGCCGGGGATCGTGAAGCCGACCAATATGGATATCGATTCCAAGGGTCGAATCTGGATCACCGAAGCGGCCAATTATCGCGGATCAAAGACTCGGCCCGAAGGGGACCGGATCATGATCCTCGAAGACACCAAGCACACCGGCACGTGCGACAGCTACAAGGTCTTCGTTCAAGACCCGGCTCTCTTCGCGCCGCTGGGAATTTGTGTTCTCGGCAACAAGGTGATCGTCGCGCAATCGCCCAACGTGTTGATCTACACGATCGACCCCAGCGGCGATAAACCCGTCGGCCCGCCACAGACGATTTTCACGGGCTTTGGCGGCACCAATCACGATCATGGCGTGCATGCCGGTATCTTCGGCCCCGATGGCCGGTTCTATTTCAATACGGGCAACGCCGGTTACGGCGGCTATGTAAAATACGGTGACGCCGTTTCGCAACACGACGGCAAACCCCTCACCGACGTCAAGGGAACCGAAATCGGCGCCGGCGCCAAGATGGTCAACGGACATCCCCGCGAAAAAGGGGAAGGGTATCGCGACGGCATGGCCTTCTCCATGAACCTCGACGGCTCGGACTTCGACGTCCTCGGCTACAACTTCCGCAACAACTACGAGCTGACCGTCGATTCCTTCGGCACCGTCTGGCAATCCGACAACGATGACGACGGCAACCAGGGCGTCCGCATCAACTACGTCATGGAAGGCGGAAACTTCGGCTATACCGGCCCCACCGGCTCGTCCTGGAGCCGCGATATGCAACAATTCAAACAAGCTTTCCCCGGCCAGACCAAGCAGGAAGCTCACTGGCACCAGCGCTGGCCCGGCGTTGTCCCCAACCTCCTCAACACCGGCCAAGGCTCGCCGACCGGCATCACCGTCTATGAAGGCACGCTGCTGCCGGAAATTTATCATGGCGCCTTGCTCCATACCGACTGCGGGCCCAATGTCGTCCGCGCCTACATCACCCGGCCCGGCGAATCCCACCCCACGACGATCATGAAGCCCGTCACGGTTGAAGAAGCCGAGGCGTTTAAGAAGGAATCCAACCCCAAGGCCGGCGCCGGTTATGAAGCCGTCGCCGTTGAACTGATCAAGGGGGGCGATCGCTGGTTTCGTCCCGACGACGTTTGCGTGGCGCCCGACGGCGCCGTCTATATCACCGATTGGTACGACCCAGGCGTCGGCGGTCATGCCACCGGCGATACCGGCACCGCCAAGCACGGCAATGATTGGCATCTGCTGCATGGCCGCGTCTATCGCCTCACGCCCGAACAATACACCCCGTCGGCGCCGGCAAAAGTCGATCTGGATAGCGTCGGCGGAGAGATCGCCGCGCTCAACTCGCCCAACCTCGCCACACGCTATCTCGGCTATAGCAAGCTGCTTGAAGGGATCAACACCGAACCTGTCGTCGCGGCCCTTAAGACCGAGTTCGAGAGCAGTAAATCGGCCAGATTGCGGGCAAGGGCGCTCTGGCTTCTTTCCAAGTCGAAGGACGGTAAGAAGTTCATCGATGAAGGCCTGAAAGACAAAAACGTCAATATCCGCGTCGCGTCGTTGCGAGCCGCCCGGCGGGCGAATCTGGATGTGACGCAGTATGCCGACGAAGTGCTTGCCGATCCGGACCCGGCGATGTGGCGGGAACTGTGCATCGCCCTTCAATACGATCAGAACGAGAAGGCTCTGCCGCTGATCGTAAAGCTGGCCGATAAATACAACGGCGAAGATCGCTGGTATCTGGAAGCTTTCGGCATCGCCGCCACCGGCCGCGAGAAAGCCGTTTTGGAAGCCTGGGACAAAGAGCATCAGAACAAGGACCCCAAGAACAACGAGGGAATTGTCTGGCGCCTGAAGATGGAACCCGTGCAACTGGGCGGCCCGACGACCAAGCCGACGACCAAAGAAGCCCATGCGTCGGCACAAGGAGTCGCCGGCCCTTTCGCCGATGACAACGGCGTGGCAGCCCACGACGCCAATTGCGGCGTCGAATCATTGCCCGCCGTTGTCGCATCGCAAGCCGCTTATCAGGGCGTAAGCGGCACGTTTTCTTCCTTTTTTTTTTTGAGCAGGTGAATGATTCCAAGAATTGCGAGCTGGATTCGACGACCTCTTTGATAGCCGCAGGCGGAAGCCCGCGGATCGTGTCCCCCAAACCGTGGGCTTCCTCCCACGGCTATCTTGGAAGATCCGCCGGCAATTCCGACTGGAATGGAATCGTACTGCTTTGCGGTTCGTGCGCCGCCGCCGAGAAATCCTCGGCGGCGGCGACCGGGCCGTCCGCTCCTACCACCGCTCCGATCGATTTCAACAAGCAATTCAAAACCAAGGACGGCAAAATCCTGCCGTCAATGGATGCGCTGTCCAAGCTCACCGGCGATCCAAAGGCCGGCGCCGCGGTCTTCCGCAACGCCGCCGTCAACTGCATCAAGTGCCACCAGATCGGCGACGACGGAAACATGATCGGCCCGCCTCTCACCGTCATCGGCGGTAAGCTTTCCAAACCCCAACTTTACGAAGCGATCCTGTATCCCAGCTCCGCGATCGAAATGGGCTATGAAACTTGGGTCGTCAAGACCAAGGACGGCGAAGTCTACGCCGGGCTGAAAGTCGAGGACACGCCTGATCACATCACCATCAAGGACACCGACGGCAAATATCACGACATCGAACCGGCCAATATTCAGAAGATGGTCAAGCAGACCATTTCGCTGATGCCCGACGGATTGAACGAAGCGATGACGCAGCAGGACCTGATCGATCTGGTCGAGTTCCTGAGTCAGCGTAAGGCGCAATAGTTTTCGTGCTCCCTGTTCGAGGGTCGTGCCCGTCGCGGCGAAAATCGAACAGAAAGCATGACGGAAAGAGCCACGAACGCACGGAGGGGAAGAAGGAACAGAGGGACA
>DASZME010000012.1:0-219147 GCA_035551995.1 Tepidisphaeraceae bacterium | reverse complement strand
TCCCGATTCAATGGCGCGCCATGTTCAGCTTCCGGGAGACAGCTCTCCGGGATAGGAAAAAATAATCCCGATTCAATGGTGCGCCATGCTCAGCTTCCGGGAGACAAGCGGCGCCGCTCTCTCATCGAGCGTCATCTGTTTTTCCCGAGCCGCGCTTCAATCGGATGTCGGCAATTTACATGAAGCGATCTATGAAAGTCACAGTTCTCTACGGCGGCCCAAGCGCTGAGCGCGAAGTGAGTCTGGTCAGCGGCGCCGCCGTGATCGACGGTCTCAGGTCGATGGGACATGACGTCTTCGGCAGCGACATCTCACCGGCCAACCTCGGCGGGCTGGATCATCCGGCGGACGTGATCTTCCCCGTTCTTCACGGTCAATTCGGAGAAAGCGGCGAACTTCAGGAAATACTCGAAGGCCGCGGCCTCGCCTTCGT
This sequence comes from Tepidisphaeraceae bacterium, assembly GCA_035551995.1. Taxonomy (GTDB): domain Bacteria; phylum Planctomycetota; class Phycisphaerae; order Tepidisphaerales; family Tepidisphaeraceae; genus RYN-428. The sequence continues at coordinate 218,714 of DASZME010000012.1, read as the reverse complement.
CGGCAGCGGATCGGCGGCGTCGCGCCTGGGGATGGACAAGGTGGCCACCAAGATCGCCTGGGAGAAAGCGGGACTCTCGACGCCCGCGTACAAAGTGGTTACCGCCTCCGATCGAGACACGCCGTTGCTCAAATCGCCGTGCGTGGTGAAAGCCATCTCCAGCGGCAGCAGCATCGACGTCTATGTCTGCAAAAATCCGGCGACGTGCGAGACCGAAGCGAAGAAGGCCGTCGATGATATCGTCGCCAAGCATGGCCGAGCGCTCGTCGAGACGTTTATCGATGGCGCCGAGTTGACTGTCGGCCTGCTGGAGGAGCAGCCGCTGGCTCCCATCCGAATCGTCCCCAAGCGCGAATTTTTCGACTACGAAGCCAAGTACAAGGCCAGCGATACCGAGCATCGATTTGACCTGGGATTGCCCGGCGACGTGGTGGCGCGTGTGAAGGAATTGGCCGGGAAGGCAAACGCCGTGGTTGGCGCCCGCGATCTGGCTCGCGTCGACGTGATGCTCGACGAACGGAACAATCCCTATCTGCTGGAGATCAACACGCTGCCCGGCTTTACGTCAAAGAGTTTATTGCCGGAAGCGGCCAAGCATGCGGGAATCGAATTTGGCCCGCTGGTGGATCGGCTTGCCCGCCGGGCGTTTGCGCGCCATCGAGTTTCAGGCGAGCGTGAATGAAGCCGTTCCCGCCGCCGTTGTTGAAATGCCGCCCAGCGAGATCGACACGTAGGGGAAGTAGCTTCCCGTTGGAATTCCGCCGGTAATCTTAAAGTGCAGCCGAAACGTCTTGCTTTGGCCGGGCTGAATCCTGGCGCCGCTGTGCGTGGTTCCCAGGACGGCTCCGGCCAACGGGGTGACGCCGTCGGCCGATGGCGCCAGCGTGATGTCGATGCCGCTTGCGGCCACGTTTCCGTTATTGGTGACGATGAGCACGACCATGCCCGATTTCTTGGGCGGAATAGTCGCCGGCGTGACGGCGCCGACCATTACGGCCGGCTGAATGAACGCCGCGGCGACGTGTACCGTTTGAAGCGTCGGCGTCACATTCGATAAGCCGTTGTCGTCAACGACCTGGGCCAGCAGGTAATAGATCCCGTTGGGCAGCGTTGACGGCAGGGATGTGATATTAAAATTGACGGTCTTGGTCTTCCCGGACTTGATCGAGAAATTTTTCGCCAGCATCGTAACCAGCGCCTGATTGCCGTCGAGATTCGTTCCCGCGTCAGCGTAGATGTTGACGGTAATTCCGCCCTTGTAGTCAACCCCCTGGTTGGTGAGAACCACCGGAACCTTCGCCTTGAGCTTGGAGCCCGCGACCACCGCCGCCGGAAGAACGACATGGCCCAGGGTTACAGCCACCGGCGACGGCGGATTTGCCGAGCTGACGTTAATGGCGGCGGAGGTGACCGGCGCCGACGCGCCGTCGCCGGCCGAGAGGGTGTACGCGCCGGGCGCCGAAAACGACAAGCCGCCGAAAGTCGCCACGCCGTTTACCGCCGTGGCGGTGACGGTTCCACTGAGGGCGGCGTCGGGCGGCCCGGAGGCGATCGCGAGGGTAACGGCGGAATCGTCGCCGGCGATGACGTTGCCTTGTGAATCCTCGATGCTGACGGTGAGCGGCGGGGCGACGGCAACGCCGGCGACGGCGGTGGTTGGCGCCGCGGTAAACGCCAGTTGACGTCCCGCCGCGGCGGTGCTGGGCGACAGCTCGAAGATGACGCCGTCGTTATTGGCGCCGCCGTTTTCCGTCGCGCCGTAAATATTCCCGGCGGCATCCATCGCCAATCCGCCGGACGGTCCGATGCCGTCGGTCCCGTTGAAGGCGGCCAGTACGGAGATCATCCCGCTTCCTTTGACGACCTCGAAAACGATCCCGTCGCCATTGGCGCCGCCGAACTCGGTCGTGCCGAACAGATCGCCGCTGGAATCGACAACAAGCGTGGATTGCGGCGAGCTTCCGTTGACGGTCTGGTCAAAGCTGGCCAAGGGGGTGACGACGCCGCTGTTGGCGGCCAATTCAAACACGGTTCCGCTTCCGTTGGGTCCGTTGGCGGTCGTGGTTCCGTAGATATTACCTGCCGAATCCATAACCAAACCGGCCGCCGGAATATCTCCCACGGTGGTATTGAACGACGCCAGGACTGTGAAAACATTGCTTCCTTTGACCAGTTCAAATACGGATCCCACATGGTTGTCGCCGCCCTGGTCATCGATGCCATAAAGGTTGCCGGCGGCGTCCATGATGAGTTCAGACTGCGGATCGGCCGCGTCGGCGGGCATGGCGCTGGCCAGCGTGGTGACAACGCCGCTGTCGGCAGCGACTTCAAACGCCGAGCCGACGAAATAGGTTCCACTTCCTACGGTCGTGCCATACAGATTGCCGGCGCTGTCTTCGATCACGCCGCCCTTGGGAGTTCCCGCGGTCGCGCCCGTGAAGGCGGCGAGCGTGGTAACGGCGCCGGCGTCGTGGAGCAGTTCGAAGACGGTCCCGTTGTTGGCGGCACTGACGGCGTTTGTCGTTCCGTAAAGATCGCCGGCGCTGTCCACGAGCAATCGACCGCCGTCCGGCGCCAATTGATCCGTGGAATCAAAATTGGCCAGCACGGCGACGGCGCCGCTGCCCTTGGCCAATTCGTAAATCGCCCCGTCCGCGTCGCCGAGCGCGGTCCCGTAGAGATCTCCGTCGGCGTCCATGACCACTCCGTCGCTCGGGGAGGCGGTGGACGCGTCGAAGTTCGCCAGCGTGGACAGCGTGTATCCCGACGGAGCCGCCTGGGCCACGATCGTAAAGCTGGCGGAAGTGGCGGGTGAAAGGGTTGCGTCGGTGGCCGTCAGCGTATAAGTGCCGGCTTGATCCAGCGACAGGTCGGTGAAAGTCGCGACGCCATTGACGGCCGTCGCGCTGACGGTCCCGCCCAGACTGGCGCCGAGCGGACCCAGCGCGATGGCGACGGTGATTTGCGAGCTGTCGGCCGTCACGACGTTGCCGCTCACGTCTTCCACGCTGACGGCGATCGGACCGAGGGTGGCTCCGGCGCTGGCCGTCGAGGGCGGAGGGGTGGTAAAGGCAAGCTGAACCGCGGGGAGTGAGCCGACCGGCAACAACTCGAAGATTGTGCCGTCCTGGCTGCCTAAACCTTGGAGCGCGCCGTCGGTGGCCCCGAAGATGTCGCCGGCGCTGTCCATGGTCAGCGCGCCCGACGGCTCGCTTCCGTTTGAACCGTTGAACGTGACCAGTGTCGTGATGACGCCGCTGCCTTGAACAATTTCGAAAGCGACGCCGTCGTCATTTGCATCGCCGCCGGAAAAGGTGGTTCCGAATAAATCGCCGGCGCTGTCGATGAGCAGCGGCGAATTGGGCTGATTCCCGTCGGTTCCGTCAAAGCTTGCCAGGGTGGTAATGACGCCGCTGCCGACGGCGACTTCGAAGACCGTGCCGTCGGAGGCGTCGCCGCCGGAAGTGGTGGTCCCGTAGAGATTGCCGGCGGCGTCCATGATTAAAGAGCCCGGCCCCACGCCGTCGGTCGATGGATTAAAGGAAGCCAAAACGGTGAAGGCGCCGCTCCCCTTGGCGACTTCAAAGACCGCTCCCTGTCCATAGTCGCCCCCCTGGTCGGCGGTTCCGTAGAGATTGCCCGCCGAGTCCATGGTCAACGCACCGGCGAGTTCGAATACCGGCGAGCTGTCAAGACCTGCCGAGCTTGCCAGAGTGGTAATAACCCCGCTCCCCTGGACGACTTCGAATACCGAGCCGCCGGAATTGGTCGTGACGTTACTGCCGTTGGTCGTGCCGAACAGATCGCCGGCGGAATCCTCGATCAATCCGCTTGGCGTCTGCTGCGTGGCATCGAACGAGGCTAATGTCGTGATGGCGGTGGCGCCCTTGACGATCTCATAGACGAAGCCGAACCCGTTGGCGCCGCCCTGGCTTGTCGTGCCGAAGATATCGCCGGCTGAATCGACGAGAAGCGGGGTGGTGGCGCTATCGTAGTCGTCGAAGCTCGCGATGGTCTTGACGGCGCCGCCCCCTTTGGCGAGCGAGAAAACGGTTCCGCCGTTGTTGGGGCCGCCGGCGGTGGTGGTTCCAAAAAGATTCCCGGCCGAATCCATCGTCACGCCCCCCACTGGATTTATCCCGGTGGTCGTATCAAGCGTGGCCAGCACGGCGATAAAATAACCGGACAACAACCGCCGACACTCCAGCGCCTCCGGCATGACCGCCGCCGCCGGCAACGCCTGCGGCAAGCGCCGGCCGTTCGTGGCGGTCATGGCCCTGGCTAACGCCCGATTGGCTTGGCGTCGGCGAATAAATCGACCGCCGGTGAATATCGATTCCAGAAAAGCACGCATCAAAAACCCTCTGTCTTGCTCTGGTCAGGCGCTGCCCCCCTCTGGGAAGACGGCACACGCTTTAGAACTGGACGCTCGGCAAACAATTTTCATTCCATTATTTCTTGGAAAGACCGAGAGTTTGTACGTCGCGCACAGGAAATATTGTCTGGCCCTTGGAAACACGACCTAAAAGCCGGGGACGAGTTATGCAAAAGTCCGCGACGTGAATAGTATAGGAGCCGATGGACCGTCAACCAGCTTTATTGAAGTGAATCCCCTGTCCGGTCCGATAACGCCGATGTCCGACGTTGTCCCGACACTTTGCGAGGCGGAGGCCGTGTTAGCTATGGCACGAACGAAAAAGAAGTTTGACCGGCGGGAAATTGCAATCTCGCCGGAGCGTGCGGCTTTGATTAAACGCGTCTGTTTTCATGGCATCATCGCATGCCTGTTTTTTGGATCGCTGGCGGCCGCGTTTTACTACACGAAACAATATGTCGAGCGCGAAGTGGTGATGGCGACCGAGCCCGCCACGATCGTCATCAAAAATAAACCGCGATGGATGAGCGATTTTCTGGTGCGGCGGATCGCCGCCACCGCCCGGCCCGCGGGCTTGCACTCGGCCTTCGATCGCCAGGTGCTGGTCAGGACGCGCAAAGCCCTGCAAGCCAATCCGTGGGTGGAAAAAGTCTACGATGTGCGCCGTGCGTTTGGCGAAAAGCCGGGCGATACGATCGAGATCGACTGTGAATACCGCACGCCGGTGGCGCTGGTGAAGTGGGGGGCGTGTTATTGGCTGGTCGATCGCAACGGATATAAGTTGCCCGAGCAATACGAACCGCGGGACGTGCCGAAGATCGTGACCGTCAACGACGGGATCGTGGATATTCGCATTATCGACGGCGTGCGTCGCCCGCCGCCGGAGACGGGGAAAAAATGGTCGGGGGAAGACGTGGCGGCGGGGTTGGAGATGATCGCGTTGCTTGCGGATAAGCCGTACGCGCAGGATATCTTGAAGGTGAACGTCGCCCATTTCGGAAACGCGCGCGAGCCGCATGTGGTGCTGATCACCAAGTTCGGGACGGAAATACGCTGGGGGCGAACGCCAAGCGAGAGCGATAAAGATCCGTTCATCGAAGTGAGCGCCGCGACCAAGCTCGATTATCTGAAAAAGATCTATTCGCAGTATGGTCGCGTGGACGGCGGCCAGCCGGGCGGGATCGATATTCGCTTTGATCGCGTCACCTATCCAAGCGCCGAACCCGCCGGCGCGATCCGGACGGCGGCGGGGGGAGAATAGCCGCGGATCGGCGGCGACGGGAAAAAGGCCGGCAAACGAAGCGGTTTTCCCGGCTATTGGTTCGTCGCCGACGTCCCGCCGGCCATTTCCGCAATCATCGCGGCGACCACTCGCTCGTGCGCCTGCTCCAGCGTTCCTTCGATTTTTAGTCCCGAAGCGCGGGCATGTCCTCCGCCGCCGAATCGCTCGGCGAAGCGAGCCACGTCAATGTGCCCCTTGCTTCGAAGGCTCACTCGAATCGGCCCGAAATCAGCCGGCTCGGTCAACAGGATCGATACCTCCACCGTGCGAATCTGCAACGGAACATTGATCAGATTTTCCGTGTCCGGCACATTTGCTTTCGTCTCGGCGAAATCCTGCTTTCTCACGCGCATCACCGCCAGACGATGATCGAGCATCAGTTCCAGCGACTGTTGCGCCCGTGTTTGCAATGCCACCCGCTCGGCGCGCTCGTTCTGATAAAGCAGTTGGTACATTCGATCGGTATCCACCCCCGCTTCGATCAATCGCGCCGCCAACCGTAGGGTGTAGGGCCGGGTATTGGAAAACTGAAACCACCCGGTGTCGCTGGCGATGGCCAGGAAAAGAGCGGCGCCGATCTGCTCGTCGATTTTCACCTGCCACTGGTCGAGCAACTCGGCGACGATCTCGCCCGCGGCCGCCGCTTCGGTTACCACGAGCTTGCAGTCGGCCCAGTTTTCCTGGGTCAGATGATGATCGACGACAAGCTTCGGCGCCGGCCAGTCGGTAAATCGCTCCTTCAATCCCGGCAACTGCGACCATGTGCCGGTATCGACGACCAGCAATAAATCGTAATCGTTGAGAGACAGCCCCGGCGGCCACTGTTTTTCGGCGTCGTGGTAGACGATGCCGGCGAAGATGAAAGCGTACTTCGTGGGAAGGTGGCTGAGCAGCAGTACCTGGGCGTCGATATTCCGCCGCCGCATTCCAAGCACCATGGCCGCGGCGCTGCCCAGGGCGTCGCCGTCGGGGCGCACGTGAGTTGTGACGAGGACGCGCTTGGCGCCGGCGAGACGGTCGAGAATCATTTGATAGGAATCATGCATCGGAACTGCATCATACCGATCGGCGTCAACTCTCCCAATTATTGATGTTTGATAAAGCCGCGCGTGGGGCGAAGCCGATAATTGAGTTAGGCTGTCGGTATCCGACCATTATGGTCGGGCAGCCTGATTGAGGGACTGGTGTTTCGGCGAGCACCAGTTCCTTTTTTTGTTGCGCCCGGTTATCGGTCGTCGCACGCGCCCCGCGACATCACCGATGTGCGAAGCCTCCGACGAATCCTTTACCGTCCCGCTTGCGGGGCGCGTCGAGCAGCGATTTGATCAAGACAGCCTCGCACGCGATTTACGCTCCCGATGCGCCCCCACGCGCCAACTCATTCACGGTCTTTCCCAAGCCGAATTCTACTGTTCCTCCACCGCAATCGGCTTGTGTTTCAGCAGCGCCGGCTCGATCCAGTTCAGGCGGTCCTGCGTGTCCATGTTGTCGCCGTAATCGACTTCCAGCGTCAGCTTTTTCGCTCCCCCTAAATTCTCGACCACGACCGGCGAAAGCGTTCCGGCGCGCACATGCGTCTTCTCGTAGACGGGTTTGTCGTCAAGCAACACGCGAACGGTGACGTCGGCCTTGGTATTGGCTTCTCCGGCGTCGATGGCATAACGGGTGCGGAACGCTTCGTAGGCGCCGTCAAGATTCCACGAAAGTCGCGAGAATGAATGGACGCCGATGCCGTGCGCGAACTGCTGGGCGCCAAAGCGGATCGGATCTTTACCGCCCCACGCGCGATCCATCCGGGCGGCGCCGGCGCGGGGCGAGCCAATGAAGGGAACAAACAGATCCTGCGACGGGGCGCGGGAGGAAAGCCAGCTGACCGGCCCGTTCACTTGCTCGATGGCCGCGACGCGGGCCAGATCGACGGAATGAACGGCGCCTTTGGCCAACGACAATTCGAGCTGGTCGGATTTGACGACGACCGATTCGGCGACGACGGACGAACCTTCGTCGAATCGAACGCGAAATCCGTTGGCGACGGAATTGCCGCCGCCGCCGGCCGCGAAGGTGATCTGGGCGATCGCGCCGATCGGCGCCTCGCTGGCGCCGCTTTCGGTTTGCACGGCCACTTTTGCGTCGGCGAGATTCGCGATGATTCCGCGGAGCGTGTCGCCATTGGAAAGCGTGACGACGTCTTCACGCTGGCGCGAATCCGGCACAGGGGCGCCGGGGCGGGCGATGGCGGCCAGCTGCTTCATCGGCAGCGGCAGTTCGCCGAGCAACGGGCTGTTCCAGAGCAGGTCATTGCCATGGATCGACACGGGCTCGCCGCCGATCTGATCGCCGCTGGTCAAATAGGCGATGAACTTCCCGGCCGCCTGCGCGCCGACGACCGGGCGGGCGATGCCAAGAAACTGGTCGAAAGGAATTAGCTTCTCATCACCGATCGGCGCCGGCGTTACGCGAACGCCGGAATGATCGAGGGACTTGAGCGTGACCGATTGCGTATGAAAATCAGCCGTCGTAAGCGTCCACGTTCCGTCGGCACGGGTGGAGGAGGCCAGGGACAGCCACGCGACGATCAGGAAAGCGCAGTATCGCATGACAATATGATACACCGCCTCGCGCGCGCCGGGGAGGGCGTCGGGGCATCAGGGCAGTCGCTTTTGGCCGTCTTACCCCCTCTCCCGGTACGCCCGGGGGAGGGATGGTGTGGGGGAGGGCTTTTGCGAAACCGGCGAAAATGCCCCCACCCCAACCCTTCCCCGGCGTACCGGGAGAGGGAGCCGGTGGGGCAAAAATTCAAAAGCGATCGCCCTGGTCGGCGCGTCGATTCGGCGTACGTCGCCGATCCGGCGTCCCCGGCTGGCGTCTCGGCGCTATCGGGCGTACTCCACCGATCGCACTTCGCGCATCACCGTCACCTTGATTTCGCCGGGATAGGTCATCTCATCCTGAATTTTCTTGGCGATGTCGCGCGCGATCTTGGCGCTGATCTTGTCGTCCACCATCTTGGCGTCCACGATCACGCGCACCTCGCGGCCGGCCTGGATGGCGTACGCCTGGCGAACGCCGTCGAAGGTCGTGGCCAGTTCTTCCAGATCGCGCAGGCGCTTGATGTAGCGTTCCAAACTTTCGCGCCGCGCGCCCGGTCGGCTGGCGCTGATGGCGTCGGCGGCGGTAACCAGCGGCGTGTACGGGGTCGTCGCGGGAACGTCGCCGTGGTGGGCGAGCGCCGCGTTCATCACCGCTTCGGATTCCCCGTACTTTTTCAGGAATTCCATGCCGATCAACGGATGGCCCCCTTCCTGCTCGTGGTCCATCGCCTTGCCGATGTCGTGCAATAATCCCGCCCGGCGGGCGACGGCGCCGTCAAGGCCCAATTCGTCGGCCATCACCTGGGCGAGATACGCGACCTCCAATGAATGGCGCAGAACGTTTTGCCCGTAGCTGGTGCGATACGCCAGGCGACCGAGCATCGGAATAATCGCCTTGTGCAGATTCGGGAGATTGGCTTCCTGAATGGCGGCCTTGCCGATCTTGATCAGCTCTTCGTCCATTTCCTTGCTGACGGTAACGACGATTTCCTCGATGCGGGCGGGATGAATCCTGCCGTCGGAGACCAGGCGTTCCAGCGAAATGCGGGCGATCTCGCGCCGCACCGGATCGAAGCAGCTTACGACCACCACGCCCGGCGTGTCGTCGATGATCACGTCAACGCCGGTCGCTTTCTCGAATGAACGTATGTTGCGGCCCTCGCGGCCGATCACCCGCCCTTTCATGTCGTCGCTGGGAATCGCCACCGTGCTGACGGTGTGGTCGCTGGTCTGCTCGGCGGCATAGCGCTGAATCGCCTGAATGATGATCTGGCGGCTTTTTTCCTTGGCTTCTTCCTGCGTTTGTTCGGTGATGCGCTGGATAATGGCGCCGGCTTCGCCCCGGCATTCTTCCTCGACCCGGCGGAGCAGAATTTCCTTTGCCTGGTCGGCGGACATGCCGGCGATTTGCATCAGCCGTTCTTTTTGTTCGCGCAGCGTTTCGGATAACTGCTGATCCTTGATCTGAATCTGCTTGTTTTGCGCGGTAAGGCGAGTGTCCAGCTCGTCGAGGTGCTTTTCCTTGACGCCTAGGGTATCAAGCTTGCGATCGAGCATATCCTCGCGCTTGCTCAGGCGCAGGTCGTGGGATTTGAGTTCGTTGCGGGCCGACTCGTTTTCGCGCTCGAATTGTTCTTTGATCTTGATCTGCTGCTGCCGGGCGGAAAGCTCGATTTCCTTGGCCTTGTTCAGCGCTTCCTGGGCGGCGTTTTCGGTGATTTGTTTCGCCTGGGCGCGGGCGGCGGTGAGCGCGTTGCCGGCGGCGTTACGAATGTAGAAAAACGCCCCGACCGCGCCCAGGGCTAATCCGATGACGATTCCTGCGATTGTTTCCATAGATAGATGCTCCCCTATATCCGGCGACAGGGAATAAAACCCCGCGGCCGAAACCGTGAGCGACAAACACATGCGGATATGAAGGGGGACGCATTTGACCGAACGGAGTGCCACGCCAAGCGGCGCGACTTCGTTCGGCGTGAACGAGGAACTGCGTCAGCCCGGTAAGAGACCGGGATCGCCGTTCCGCATACACGCTGAGAAAGTGGTGGAGGGCCGCCTCATGGGCGGCGCCCGTTGTGGCAGCAGAGCCGTCGTCAGGACGGCTTGCCGTACCCGAAGCCGAAGGGGAAAAACCACGGTCGAGCCACTCAGACAGTCGAGCGTTCGAGAGGGCGAACCGGGCCGCTGCGCCCAGGCAAATCCCAATGGCAACCCCAGCAGTGCCATCAACGCAAAACACATTGCGATGTTAATGGGGTTGGCCGATGGCACGGGTAGAACTCCGATGAAACCACAATCGTTTCGAAACCCCGGCAGAGCCTGCTAAACCAGACAATTGCCGGAGGTTACGTCAAATGGAACCTGAGGACATCCCGTCATCCGCTATAACGGAAGCCCCGATTGGCCTCGGCGTGACCCTCATTACGAAAGGTCAAAGACAAAGCCAATCTAACACCCTTTTATTGTAACCTTATTGTGCCTATTTACAAGGCGGTAAGATGCCGCAGAAACAGCGCATCCGAAAAGAGCCGCCATTCAGCGATGAAGCCGGATGGGGCCGCTGAAACCGGGCTGCTTTACGGTGGAATTGCGTTGTTTGAGAAAGGCGTGCGATCGTTCTACGATCGGGCGGGAGACGCGATGGATCAATTATCGCTAACGAATGTCGCGCCACTAAGCGAACGGAGGCGCCATGTCTCACGATAAGAAACCCGCGGTTGTGCTGCTCAGCGGCGGACTCGACTCCGCCACGGCGCTGGCGATCGCGCAGGAACAGGGATTCACGGCGTATGCCATGTCGTTTCAGTACGGCCAAAGGCACGTCGCCGAGCTGGAATGCGCCAAGCGAATTGCCAGGAAGGCGGCGGTCAATCAGCACGTGATCACTGAAATCGATCTGGGTGTTTTTGGCGGATCGGCCCTCACGAGCGGCGACATTCCAGTGCCCAAAGGTCGTCGGGTCGAGGCGATGGATGAATCGATCCCCGTGACCTATGTGCCGGCCCGAAACACGATCTTCCTGTCCTTCGCTTTGGCGTGGGCGGAGGTATTGAATTGCAGCGATGTTTTTATTGGCGTCAACGCGCTGGATTACAGCGGATATCCCGATTGCCGGCCAGAATATATCGCGGCATACGAGCGAATGGCGAATTTGGCCACCAAGGCCGGCGTTGAAGGTCGCCAACGGTTATCCATCCACACGCCGTTGATTGCCTTAACCAAGGGACAGATCATTCGCCGCGGATTGGAGCTGGGCGTCGATTATGCGATCACGAGCACGTGCTATGACCCGGCGCCCGACGGCAACGCGTGTGGCGCCTGCGACGCATGTATCCTGCGGCTGAAGGGCTTCGCCGAAAACGGCATCGCAGATCCTGTCGCGTATGTCGCCCCGGGGCCAAAGTGAGTCGCGCCGCGGCAAATGAAGGCGAGATTAAAGCCTGGATCATTTTTCCCGCGCTTCCTGGCGGCGCTTCAATTATTTCAGGAACAAAGAATGAATATCGAGACGCAGCGCATAGAATCACATCCAGCTTGGATTTTCAGGGCGTCGGCGGAGGATAAGCATGGCCAACACACGCGGCAGGATTCAGTCCGAAACTCCGAGTGGAAACGGCAATGGTGCCGTCGAGCTCGACAGCGACGCGGTCCCGACCGCCGAGGTCGATTTGCCTCGCATCGAACGGGCGGTGCGCGAGATATTGCTAGCCGTCGGCGAGGATCCGGATCGTGAAGGTCTGGTGAACACTCCAAGCCGGGTCGCGCGGTCTTACCGCGAGATGATGGCGGGTTTGCGGATTGATCCCCGGCAATTTCTCAAAACCGTATTCCATGAGCGTTACGATGAAATCGTCCTTTTGCGCGACATCGAGTTTCATTCGCTCTGCGAGCATCATCTGCTGCCGTTTACCGGACGGGCGCATGTGGCGTATCTACCGGCCGGTAAGGTCGTCGGGCTAAGCAAGCTGGCGCGATTGGTCGAAGGGTTCGCCCGGCGCCCGCAGGTGCAGGAACGCCTGACCACGCAGATCGCCGACGCGCTGATGGACGAATTGAATCCGATCGGCACGGCTTGCGTGATCGAAGCCGTCCACACCTGCATGACCATGCGCGGCGTCAAAAAACATGGCAGCGTCATGGTCACCAGCGCCCTTCGCGGAATTTTCAAGGAAAATCCATCCAGCCGCGCCGAAGTGCTGTCGCTCATTAATTCAAAAGATCGGCCGAGAATCGGTTGATCGGCTCAGTCGTGCCACGCCGCCCCCTGGGGATTCCGATTCCGAGGACGAGGTCTCATCCCCGGCGCTCTCGAGCGCGATGACGTCGGGAACTGTTCTTCCCGCGATTTGCTCGGCCAGGGCGTAATATTTGGGTGGCAACAATCCTGCATTGAGGGCCATGGTTAAGGTCGTAATCCACGCTTGATGGAAGTTGTGAAAAATTCCAGGTTCAACCAGGCGCCAATCGTGAATCGGCATACGATCTCCGTAAATCATTCCGACTTCATCATATCCCAAAGGCGCGACAAGGTCATTTGCCGCCGGGGAGTCGGGATTCGCGCGGGCGTTGTACCCCTGCGGACCCTCTCTCGACTCAGCCGTATCGTTCCAATAGTTATGCCGCACATGCCGAACTATCGCCGTGCCTTTCGACCCGGCGGCACGTTTTTCTTCACGCCCGCGCGAGGTATCGCGTCCGCAATCGGTGGGACCGAAACCGCAGTTGAGACGTTTTTCTTCACGCCCGCGCGAGGTATCGCCGCGCCCGATTCCTTTGACGACCCCGCGCCCGGGCGTTGCTCCGCCGGGCGTCGCCGGATCTCAATGATTGGGCAGGTGGACGTGCCAAGAGACGGCCGGGCCGCGATGGTCTATAATGAACCCAACGGAAGAAGTTGCCAGTTGTTAGTTGCCAGTTGCCAGCAGGAAAATCAAACGCACCGCATTGCCGGTGGACTTCTCTTCACTGGCAATTAACGACTAACAATGGCAACTACCCACAGGACAACGGAATGAGTCGCCAGTTGTTAGTTGCCGGGTGTCAGCAGGAAAATCAAACGCACCGCGTTGCGGGTGGACTTTTCTTCACTGGCAACTAACGACTAACAACTGACAACTACCCACAGGAGACACAATGGCGGATACCGCAAGCCGGATCGAACAGTTCAGGAAAATGGCCAGTGATGACCCCAAGAACGAGTTGGGCCATTTTTCGCTGGGCAGGGCGTTGCTCGACGACAAACAATATGAAGCCGCCGCGACGAGTCTTCGCACGTGTCTGGAACTGAATCCGAACATCAGCAAGGCGTATCAGCTTCTTGGCGCGGCGCTTTTGAACCTTGACGGCAAGGACGAAGCCATCCGGATTCTCACCGAAGGCGCCAGGCGAGCCGACGAGCGGCGGGAGGTGATGCCGCGGAACGAGATGACCAAGATGCTCAAGGAACTGGGCGCGCCCGTGCCAGAGTTTAAGCAGGCCATTTCGGCTCAAGCCGTCGGCGAGGGAGAAGTGCTCTGCCAGCGCTGCGGCATCGTCGCCAAGCGGATGTCATCGCCTCCCTTCCGCAATCCGGTAGGCCAGGAGATCTACGAGAAAATCTGCGCCGCCTGCTTCCGTGAATGGATCGGCATGGGCACCAAGGTCATTAACGAGCTGCGCTTGCCGATGAACGATCCGCAGGCGCAAAAGGTGTATGACCAGCATATGTTGGAATTCCTTACGCTTCGTTGAGTTTCGTCGATGTCCGACGAGCCATTGCCGATCCTGGAATCGCAGGTTCAATCGCCGGCCGGGCGATTGCATTGCGTCGCGCTGGCGCCGGTCGGGCCGGCGCGGGCCCGGCTGCTGATCGTTCACGGATACGGCGAGCACGGGGGCAGATATTCGCAGTTCATGCGCTGGCTGGCGGCGCGCGGAATCGCCAGCGAGGCGATCGATCTGCGCGGGCACGGACGATCGCCGGGGCGGCGCGGATTTGTCGTGCGGTGGGACGAATACCTGGACGATCTTCAGGCGTTTGTCGATCGCGATCGGGGGGAATCCGACGCCGCCCACTCGCCGCTTTTCGTCCTGGGTCACAGCCACGGCGGATTGATCGTCGCCATCGCCGGCGAGACGGAGATCTTTCAGAAGCGGGGCGTTCGCGGCTGCATTCTGGCGTCTCCCTACCTCGGCACGCGAGTGGTAACGCCGTGGTATAAACGATTTGTCGGGACCGTCGCCAATCGGTTCATGCCGCACTTGCGCGTGCCGACGGGACTGCGACCGCAGTGGTTAACCCGTGACGAATCGATGCGCGAGCAAGACCTCCTCGATCCGCTGATGAACCGCATCGCCACGCCGCGATGGTATTTTACGACGCTTGCGATGCAGGCCCGGTCGATCGACGACGCGCCGGCGTTTACGCTGCCTTTATTGTGCTTGATTGGCGCCGACGATGTGGTCGCCGACCCGCTGACGCTGGCGAATTTTTTCGAGCGTGCCGGGTCAGCGGATAAATCGCACTATGTCTACCCGACCTGCGCCCACGAACTCTTCCGCGAGCGATCGCGGGAGGTTGTGTACGCCGACGTGCTGCGATGGATCAACGCGAGAACGCCTGCGCCGTCGAGTTCGTCGAATCGTCAAGGTCCGGCAGCGTCATCGCCACGATCATCGCCGGAATAAGCAACAAGCTGTTGCAAAGAAGCGTGAGTCGGAAGTCTCCGACCCTGGCGAAGAGGCCGAAGAAGATCGTTCCGAACGCCGCGGCCAGTCGGCCGATGTTGTAGCAAAATCCCGCGCCCGTCGTCCGCAGCAGCGTCGGAAACAACGGCGGAAGATACATCGTGAACAACCCGAACATCCCCGAGAAAAATCCCACCCACGGCATCCACATCAGCAGCGAAACATGTCCGCGCGGCGTACAAAATGTCCCGACCATCGCACCAAAAAATCCCAGGCACAGCATCGCGATCGCCCGCCGATATCCGAACGCCTTGGCGAGGACGGCGGCAAAAAAATTGCCCGCGATCGACGCCCCGATCAGCAGAAAAAACGCCTCGCTCGCCAGTTGTTTGCGCTCGGTATCCGACCAGGTCGCGATGTCCGGCAGATTCATCACATGCTGATTGATCCAGAACATGAAAGCCCACCACGCCGTCAGCGAGCAGGCGCAGACGATCACCACCCGCACTGTGACGCTCAGGATCGGTCCGCGGAATAAATCGATCATCGACGGCTGATCGGGTTCCGGCGAATCGTCGGCGGCGATCGACGCGTCGTTGCTCAGGATAGCAAACCCGGGCGCGGCGGTTGCCCGCTGCGCCGCCAACCACTCGGCCGGCTCGGGCACCGATTTTCGGATCCAGTAGACGATCAACGCCGGCAGAATTCCGACGAGAAATACCGCCCGAAGATGGGCCGCCAACACATACACGACGACGCACGCGAGCAGCACGCCCACGTTCACGGCGGTCTGCAAACAGGCGGCCGCCCACGGCCGCCATTTGGATGGCCACGTTTCGGCCAGCAGCGCCGATCCGACCGCCCATTCCCCGCCGATGCCCAGCGCCGCCATGAAGCGGAAGATCATCAGCTGCCACCACGTCTGAGCGAAAAACGATAATCCGGTGAAGGCGGCATAGGTCAGGATCGTCAATCCCAGGGCCCGGCTTCGTCCCAACCGATCGCCGACGCGCCCGAAAAATCCGCCGCCCAGCGCCCATCCGACCAGAAACGCGGCTTGAATCCACGAGCTTTTCGCCTTCACTTCCGGATCGGCCATGCTGGTCGCATGCAGCAAGCTCATGACAAATGGCGCGGCTACCAGCGTATAGAGGTGCATGTCCAAGCCGTCGAAGAACCACCCAAGCCAGGCGGCGATCCCGGATCGCCATTGCTGCGGCGTGATATCGCCAAGCCGCTGGGCTTCGGGTGGACGGGCTGTGATAAGAGATGACATGGGGCGTGGATTGTCCGATGAGTCGGCACGGAAAACAATGTTTCACGCTCGATATTCGGCAATACGATGGAAATGAGTTTCGCGCGTCATCGGGGCTTACGCGTAGAGAATTTGAGTCGAACGCCGAGACGGCGAGTCGCCGAGATAAGAGGAGAAGAGGAACGAATCTCACTGGTCTTCGATGATACCCATTCCAGATTCTCTCATTCTGTTTTTCTTCTCGGAGTCTCGGCGTTCGTACCCATTCGTCTTAGAGCATTTCTCATGTTGGCGAAGCGACCTTGCGTCGCGAAAAACGCCCCGCAAGCGGGGCCGCTAAACGCAGAAACGCGCGACCAACCTGACAACTGCTCTAAGTGAACCGTATTGCGTTTAGCGGTTCCGCTTGCGGGGCGTGTTCCGGGACGAACGCGCTATGCCAGAGCGAAAAATGCCCCCAGGTCGGCGGCATTCCGGATCGCCCGCGCCGAGGGAATGGTCATCATTTCTTCAGAAAATTCGCCAGCAGTTTTTCCCCCTGCTCGGTCAGAAAACTTTCCGGGTGATATTGAACGCCTTCCAACGGCCAGGTTTTATGACGGACGCCCATGATTTCGTCGTGGTCGGTCCATGCGCTGATTTCGTATTCGGCCGGAAGCGTCCCGTTGCGAATGATCAGACTGTGGTAGCGCGTGGCGGTGAAGGGATTGGGCATGCCGGCATAGATGGTGCGGCCATCGTGGTGGATTTGATCGGTTTTGCCGTGCATCAACCGAGCGGCCCGAATCACGTCCGCCCCGGCGGTGAACCCGATGCACTGGTGGCCGAGACACACGCCAAGCACCGGCAGTTTCGGACCGAAATGCCGAATGACGTCATTGCTGATGCCCCCTTCCCGAGGCGTGCAGGGGCCGGGGGAGATGACAATGTGCGTCGGCTTGAGTACTTCGATCTGGTCAATGGTGACCTTGTCGTTACGAAAGACCTCGATTTTTTGAGACGGATCGACCTCGCCCAGTTTTTGAACGAGGTTGTAGGTGAAGGAGTCGTAGTTGTCGATCAGAATCAGCATGCCCAGACAAGCTTAGGCAGGAACGCGTGAAAGTAAATTCGTTGTGAACGCCGGTGGAGGGCGAAAACGAGATTTGAAATCTGGAATCTGAAATCCCGAACCGAATCCAACGGCTCAAATCCAAAAACCGAACCGAACGTGCCAAGACAGCTGCGGGGTGGCGGCTGGCTTTTTCGTCATTCGATCCGTTCGTCTTTTTGGATTTCGAGCTTCGGATTTCGATCCGCCGTCATCGCAGCTTTACCGTCGCCAGCGCCATCGCCGCCAGCATTGCGCCGATCAGCCAGAACCGAACCACGACCTGTGTTTCGGACCATCCTTTTTTCTGAAAATGATGGTGCAGCGGCGCCACCAGAAAAATCCGCCGGCCGGCGCCAAATCGCCAGCGCGAAAACTTGAAATACCCGACCTGCAGGATCACCGATATCGCCTCGACGACAAAGATCCCGCCGATCAGAAACAGGAGCAGCTCCTGGCGGACGACGATGGCGATGTAACCGATCAATCCGCCCAGGGCGAGTGAGCCGGTATCGCCCATGAAGACGGTGGCGGGGTAGCAGTTAAACCAGAGAAAGCCGATGCACGCCCCGGCCATGGCGCCGGACAGTACGGCCATCTGATCGGTCGCCTGAACGTAGGGGAGGAGCAGGCGCGTCGCCCACAGACTGTTGCCGATGATCAGCGACAGCACGCAAAACGTGAAGCTGACGATCGCCATGCAACCGGCCGCCAGGCCGTCGAGGCCGTCGGTAAGGTTGACGGCGTTGCTTGAGCCGGTCATCACGACGGTCGCGATCACGATGAAACAGCCGAGGTTTAGTTGCAGGGAGAGGGATTTGGAGAAGGGGAAGTAGAGATATTTTTCGGTGTTGCTGCCGTAGTTCCAGGTGAAGTAGGCGAGCAGTACGCCCAGTCCGATCTGGAAAAGGAGCTTTTCGAGGCTGGTGAGACCTTGTCGATTGCCGGCCTTGCGGGTGAGCTTGAGCCAGTCGTCCACGGCGCCCACGCCGCCGAGCCAGATGAGGCAGAGCAGGCCCATTTGCACGTAAAAATTGCCGAGGTTTCCCAGCAGTAAAACAGTCGCCGCGATCGAGCTGATGATGAGCAGGCCGCCCATCGTGGGGACGCCTTTTTTGTCGGCCATCAGTTTGTTGATTTCGGGCTGGCCGAAGTCCGGTTGGTCGCGGATTTTCAGCCGGGTGAGCCAGGCGATCACCGCCGGGCCAAAAACGATGCAGAGAAAGAAACTGGCGACGATGGCCAGCGTGGCTTGAAACGTAATGAAGCGGGCGCGAAAGACGCGCATGGCGCCAAATCCATGCGCGTCGAGCCAGTTCTTATAGTGATTGGCGAGGAAATAGAGCATCCTCATCCTTTATTAATTGCCGCGGCCACAAGCTCGAGTTGAATGCCGCGCGACGCTTTGAGCAAGATCAGATCGCCTTCTTGCAATAAGTCCGGCGTTCCCGCCGCCGCCGTCGCGGAGTTGTCGTATCCGCGAACGCGCTCCGCCGCGAACCCCGCTTGAATCGCCGATTCGGCAATCCGTTTCGCATGCTCGCCCACGCAAATCAGCAGGTCGATTTTCCCGCTCGCGGCGACCTGTGCGCCCACGTCGCGATGAAACTGATCGGCTTGCGTTCCGAGTTCGCGCATGTCGCCGAGAATCGCCACGCGACGGCCTGTTGAATCCAGCGCGAGCAGCGTCTCGATCGCCGCCCGCATGGAATTCGGATTGGCGTTGTATGCGTCGTTGAGCATCGTCACGCGAGCGCAGGATTGAAGCTGAAGCCGCATCTCCGGGCCGTCGGATCGAGCGAGCGAGTCGACGATCGCCTCTTCCGATAACTTCATCGCCCGCGCGACGCCGACGGCGGCTAGGGCGTTGCACGCGGAATGACGGCCCAGCATCGGCACGAACACGCGCTGGCTTCGCCCGTTCAAACTGAATTCCGTGCCGGCTGTCGTGCAGCTGACGTTTGTCGCAAACAGATCGTTGGTCTCCTTGAAGCCGAAGGTAATACGACGGCCGCGCCAATCTTTCAGGGCGGCGATCAGCTCCGGATCGTCGCCGTTGACAACCAGTAACCCTTTGGGATTCAGCCCGCTGATGACCTGCGCGTTTTCGCGCCGCACGCCGGCCAGATCGCTCAGGCCCTCCAGATGCTCGGCGCCGCAATTGGTGATGACGGCGATGTCCGGCTGGGCCATGTCGCTGAGCGGCTTAATCTCGCCATGATGATTCGTGCCCATCTCCAGCACCAGATAATCATGGTTCGGATTGGCGGGGAAAATGGCCAGCGGAACGCCGATGTCGTTGTTGTAGCTCTTCGGCGAAATCGTCCCTTTCAGCTTTCGGCCAAGAGCGGCGTGGATCAAATGCTTGGTGCTGGTTTTTCCGTTGCTTCCCGCGACGGCGATCACTTTGCCGCGAAAATCCCGACGGACCTGGCGCGCGAGTTTGCCCAGCGCAATCCGCGTGTCGGCCACCTGAATCAGCGCCAGATCCTTCGGCGGATTCACCGGCGCATGATCCACCACCGCCGCGATCGCGCCGCCCTCGAACGCCTGGTTCAAAAAATGATGGCCGTCGAATCGATCGCCGGCGATAGCGACAAACAGCGACGATTTTTCCATATGACGGGTGTCGATGCAGACGGATGTCATCAACGGCGCGTTGTCCGAAAGAACGGTCAGCGGCTTGCCGCCCGTCGCTTGCCGAACCTGACGGAGAGTGAGACTGAGCATGGGATCTTCGTAATGGGACTTCGGCGCAACCGCCCGCTACTCGCGGCGGACCTGGTCACCGCGCGCGACCCGGCCCGACGTCAAAAAACGCCTCGCTTCTTCCACGTCGTCGAAATGTCTCTTTTCCGTTCCGATGATCTGATAATTTTCATGTCCTTTGCCCGCCAGGAGAACCACGTCGTCGGCGCGGGCATCGTTTAAAATTCGATCGATGGCCGCGCGCCGATCCAGCTCGAACGCCACTCTTGACGCGCTCTCGCTCGAAAATCCCGCGGCGATTTCCGCGATGATCGACCGCGGATCTTCCGTGCGGGGATTGTCGCTGGTCACATAGATAAAATCGGCGAGCTTCTCGGCGATTTTCGCCATGCGCGGTCGCTTGGTGCGGTCGCGATCGCCGCCGCAACCAAAGAGAACGCGCAGCTTGCCGCGCGTCAGCGGGCGCAGGGCCGACAGAACATTCTGCAGCGCGTCGTCCGTGTGGGCATAATCGACCAGCACGGCAAAACGCTGCCCCGCCCGCACCGCCTGCAATCGTCCCGGCGCCCCTTGCGCATCCCTTAGTCCGGCGGCGATCTGATGAACCGAAAGCCCGAACGATTCGCCCACGATCGCCGCCGCCGCCAGCGCGTTTTCGATATTGTGGCGGCCGATAAGCTGCATCGACACTTCCGCGCAGCCGTCAGGCGTGTCGAGAATGAAATGCGTGCCCGACGCCGATATCTTCACGTCGCTCGCTCGATAATCCGCCCCCTTGGCCATCCCGAACCGGATGATCCGCGCCGCGCAATTTTCGATCATCCGGCCGGACCATCTGTCGTCGATATTGATCGCCGCCGTCGCCAGCGGATCGAGCGAGGCGAAAAGGCTGGCTTTTGCGGCGGCGTAATTCTCTTCGGTGAGATGATAATCCAGATGATCGCCGGTGAGATTGGTAAACGCCGCCCCCACAAATGAAACCCCCGCCACGCGTCCCTGGTGCAGCGCGTGGCTGCTGGTTTCCATCACGCACGCCCGGCAGCCGTTGTCGCGCATGTTCGCCAGCAGATCGGCGACGTCGCACGCCGCCGGCGTCGTCATTTCAGATTCGCGGCGGTTTTTTCCGTCGTCGATTTCGACCGTGCCGATCATGCCGCATCGGATGTTCGCGTTGGTCAGGAGATGACGGACGATATAAGCGGTGGTTGTTTTTCCGTTGGTTCCCGTGACCGCCAGCGGTTTGACCGTGGCGCCGGGGTTACCGCGAAAGAGGTTGGCGAAAATGGAAGCTGCCGCCCCCGTATCCGCCGTCACGATTTGCGGAAGTGCCGAGGCATCCGATTGGGTCTGCACGATCGCCGCCGCCGCGCCGCGATTGCGAGCGTCGTCGAGGAATTTCGTCCCGTCGGCTTGAGTCCCCGTTCGTGCGACGAAGAGGCTGCCCGCCGTCACGCGGCGAGAATCTTCCGATATGCCGGAAATCTCAACGTCGGGAATCCCCGCCAGTGGAACGCGCGGGTCGAATTGGCGAATGAGATCGTGAAGCAACATGCGGAAAATCCCTTTTCCCGAGCCGGTTCAGATTGTCGCGGCATCCTTGCCATCCACGTCCGGCAGCGTAGCAAACGGGCATCGTCGAATCAATACGACACGGAACAGATCCGACTCACTCGCCGTCGGTCAGGATGGCGAATCGATCTTCGGGAGCGGATTTTTCTCGCAAGTTCGGAATCAGGTGGCTGATAGCCATCGCCGCGCCTGGTGTATCAGCGTCGATTGTGGGGAGACCATGACCGGTACGCGTGGAGCGTAAAGTGGTAGACGGCCATGGGCGGTGAGAATGACCGCGTCGCGCCACTTTTGAAACATGAATTCGACACACGGAGACAATGAACGCCAAAATTAAGAATCCCCGGGGCTTCCGCCCTCGGCTATTATGTGTTTTATTACGACCGCTACTTGTTAGCCGAGGGCGGAAGCCCCGGTTGCCGAAATCGTCAGGTCGCTAGCTTCCGTGTAGAAAATACTCCATTAATTCATGCCCCTTCTCAAAATGCAATCCGCTTGCCGCCGCGTTCCGCTCGGAATACGCCGCAGGCTTCACGTTTCTTACCCCCGTCCCGGCCATCTCAAATAGCGTCGGCGAATAGCCGTGCTTGCGCGTGGCGATATTCGTCGGGTGATCGGGAAGAACCAGGATTCGCCATTGCGGATACGTCCGCAATTTTTCCAAAACCGGCCCGACGACATATTTGTCGATATGCTCGATAGCCGACACCTTCGTCTTCCAGTCCGCCTGATGGCTCGCTTCGTCCGGCGCCTCGACGTGCGAAAAAACCAGATCGTACTTATCAAGCATGGCGGCTGTGTCCACGCCCTGCCCGACATAATTGGTGTCATGAAAACTGGTCATGCCATCGACTTCATGAACATCCCAGCCAAGCAGCACGGCTAATCCGCGCAGAAGATCGACGCCGGTGATCATGCAGCCGGTCTTGACGCCGAAACGATCGACGAATTTTTTCATCGCCGGCGCGTGGCCCTGCCCCCACAGCCAAACCTCGGTGGCGGCGTTAACGCCTTTCGCCTTTCTCGCCACGTTGATCGGGTGATTGGCGAAGACTTCCTTCGATCGATCCATGATGCGATTGAGAACACCGCTTCCCATCCCCTTCGGCGCCCACGCCGCCGCCGATTCTTCGGGAATTTCGTGCGGCGGCTTAGTGGCGACATCGAAATCCTGCTTGCCCCGATAGACGAGCAGATTGCGATAGCTCACGCCGGTATGAAATTCGAATCCGGGAATATCGATCGCCTTGGCCAGATCCGCGATCAGCGTTTTCGCCTCGGCATTGGATATTCCGCCCGCCGAGTGGTCTTTCATGATGCCGTCGCGCGTGGTGACGAGGTTGCAGCGAAAGACCCAATCGCTCGGCGCCAGCGGAATTTTCTGCGCCGCCGCTTCGAGCGGCGCTCGGCCGGTGTGGTAGACGTTGGGGTCATAGCCGAGGAGCGACATGGTGGCCACGTCGCTTCCGCTTTCGAAACCCTCCGGCACCGTCCGTGCCGTTCCCTGTCGGCCTTCCATCGTGATGCGGTCCATATGTGGCGTGTGAGCGGCTTCGATCGGCGTTTTTCCGCCGAGTTCATTCAGTGCCTCGTCGGCGGCGCCGTCCGGGATGATGATTGCATATTTCATGTTCGCGCATTTTCACCGCCACGCGGCAGGCTTGCAAATCGCGCCGAAGCGTCTAAAATTCCGCCCCTCGCTTGCGAGCTTCGGGTAGGTAGCTCAGCTGGTAGAGCAATGGACTGAAAATCCATGTGTCGCCGGTTCAATCCCGGCCCTACCCATTTCGGAAAACCCTTCGAGAACCCGCAAAATATGCGGGGTTTCGAGGGGTTTTTGTTGCCCCAAAGCCTCAAAGGGGCGACGGAATCAGTTGCTTTCCCTTAATCTTACCCCCAATTCCCCGCACCTTTTTCTTTCGTTTATTATTTCCGAAGGAATTGGAGCGTGACAAATCTGCGAACTGAGTCGCATTGGCCGCCAGCCTGACGACACTCCTTGGGCACACGGGCGAAAGAGCGTGAAAATTTTCCGCTGGATCGCGCGACGGCCGAGCGGCTTTTGTCGTATAGTATCGCTTTAACAGGAGAAGGACGCCGATGAATGGAATGCCGTACAACAGGGCGACGCGAAGCGCCGATTCCGAACCGGTGACCAACCGCGATGTGCGGGAGGCCCTGGCCGCACAGGCGGCGCGCCGGCCGAAGCCGACGCCGCCGCAGGCGATGCCCGTCACGCCGACGTTGCCGCGCGTCCGCAAGAACAAGCGCCGGCGCAAGCCGTGAGCGAACGGCGTCGTCGATGGCGCCTGTGCGTCACTCTTCACCGGCCGCAAGCTGCGCGATCCATGTGGCGTCGGTGAGCGGTTGCGGATTATTCAGTCCGCCGGCGGTGACCACAATCCGCCCGCCGATAATCGCCGCCGACGGCGCCATGACTTTCACCGGCATCACGCCGATGACGCGCCAGGCATCGGCCGCGGGATCGTACTCGAGCATGTCGGCGACCACATTTCGCGGCGGCTTTGAACTATTGCATCGTCCGCCGACGATAATGATCCGGCCTTTATAAACGATGGTGCTTCCTTCGAAATGGCTGCGTCCGTCCGGCAGGCTCGCGATTTCACTCCACTTGCCGCCGGTCGGATCAAAGCGGTGGCAGAATTTTAAGTCGATTTGTGTTTTGTCATGCCCATGCGCGCCGCCGAGCGCGTAAATCTTGCCATCGAGTACCGCCGCCGCCACATGCCCGCGCGGCTCCGGCAAATCCGCCTCGCGCCGCCAGGTGGTTTCGCCATCAAGCGGCAAGCTCCAATGGTCCGGCGAATTGGTGTCGCGATCGGTCTTATATCCGCCGAAATAATGCAGTTTCCCGAGCGTCACCACGAGCCCGCCTCCCGCGCGCGGCTCCGGCAACGGTGGGCCGCTCGTCCAGGTATCGGCCGCGATGTCATACTTCCATACTTCGGCGGTGACCGGTCCCGGATGTTTCCCCTTAAATCCCCCGGCCAGCCAAATCGTCCCCCGATCGATGGCCGGGTTCAGATGCGTCACGCGCGTCGGCATATCCTTCAGACGTTTCCAGTCGTCGATAGCCGGGTCATACACATCAACCTCGTTTGACGCCCCCAGTCCCTTGACGAATCCGCCGAACAGATACAGTTTCCCATCCACGACGATCGTCGGCGATTCCACCCGCGCGAACGGGGAAGCCGTCCCCTTTTTCCACTGAAGCGCCGGCCATGCCGGAAGCGCTCCCGCCGAGAGCCCATCGCTTTTTCCGCCCGGACCAGCGGCCGCGCCATCGCCCCCCACGGCCATCGAAACGGCGTTCAACGAGATGGCGACGAGGAACCACTGACATTTGCCAAGCCTCATTATGACTCCCGGTTTGTGAACGGTCATTGCATGAGTGTGGCTGTCTTTCCTGGCGGACCCTCGTTTGCGACGGAACCTCGAAGATCGGCGCCGAGGGAAAGCTTTCCGCGAAAAAAACGGCCGCACTCCATTGGATCATCCGCCAAAATCCGGCGGCGTACATCGGGCATTTTTCAGGTTGCGACAGTGTTCCGACGTTTACGGTAGCGTCGCCGCTTGCGGGGCGTGATTCACGACGCAAGAACATGAGAAGTGCTCTCAGGAATATTGCCGAAATCAATTTCGCGTTTCGTCGCAATTGGTTAGCCGCGACGTCAGGCGGAGCGCTTTGCGGCACATGCCGATACGTTCCCGCTTAAGCAAATTGTTCTGTTTCGCGTCGCGGCTAAACACCGCGCGCAAGAAATGCGGAGCTGATTGTGGACGCATTTCTCCGCTGACCCTGGCGAGAGCGTGGCCGTCGCGTCAGGTCCACCGTTTGCCGATTTGGTCGAGTCCTGCCTTTTGCAGATCGGCGGGAGTCATGACGAGGCGGAGTTCCACCTCGGCGTTAAACGTCAAATACCACGGCTCGACAACGGCCGGGATTTTTGAAGCGTCGGCCAGATCGACGACGATCACCGCTCCGCGGAGGCCATTCTGTTCCGTAAAGTAGACCGACTCGGGCTTAATTTCTTCAAGAATACGCATGAGTTTCGAACCGGCGGTGCCGTCCTTGACGGCGGCATTAAACTCGGCGTGCGCAATCTTCACGTTCAAAAGCACTCGCATCGTTTCCTCTTTCCGATAGTTGAGGTTCGCGACACCGTTCACACAGTTAGGGTAACTGGTTCGCCGGGCGGGAACAAGAAAAAATAGTCGACGTGTCGTGTTGCAATAGGAATGTCACCGGTTGCGTTGCCATAGAACTGTTACCGTTGCCTTTTCGTCTTCGGCTTCTCCTCCGCGTGCCCACCGCCGCGTAGGCGCAGGCGGGTAAAAGGTGTAAGAAATCGATTTGCTGAGATTGCGCCTGCTATATTTATATTGGTCGAGGTATAGGGTCATTACGGTAATAACGTCCGATAAGATGTCACACGACTTCGTTCAACCTCACCCTCTGGCCGACGCGCCCGCCGCCACCGTTCCGCTCGCGAACGCTGACCGCCGGCCAAGAATGCCCGAGCCGTTGCCTGTGCGATTGGTGACGGTGGAAGACGCACGCCTTATCGCCGCCGCCGGGCAGGAGTCGGCGCTTGACGCGTTTTACGTCGAACTGCTCGGGTTTGAAAAGGAGGACGCCGAATCACGACTCGTTTATCGTGCTGATAATTTTCGGCTTGTTTGGCGGATCCATGAATTGCCGATCACGCGAAACGATATGCGCGCCCTCGGCATCGAGGTGCCGGTTCTGCGGGAAGCGGAGCAAAAATTAATCGACGCGGAAATTTTCTATGAACGGCGACGAGGCCTGTATCCCGGCCAACAGAGCCTGGTCCTCCAAGACCCCGCCGGCAACTGGATCGAACTTACCGGCAGGTCGGAATTTCGCTGACAGCCGCGCACATGTACGCCAACAAGCCCATCATCGGCCTCGCCGGCGGCATCGGCAGCGGAAAGAGCTTTGTCGCGCGCTGTTTCGCCGACGCGGGTTGCCATGTCATCGATTCGGATAAACAGGTGGCCCAAGCGTATTGCGATCGGCAAATTCAAGAGACGCTGCGGACATGGTGGGGCGAGGCGGCGTTTCTTGCCGATGGGAGCATCAATCGCCGTTTTATCGCCGACGCGATCTTCAACGATCCGAGTCAGCGACTTCGACTCGAGCGACTTTTGCACCCATGGGTAAACGCGGCACGGCGGCGGGAGATGGCCGACGCGGCTCAGGATAATTCCATAGTTGCTTTCGTCTGGGATACGCCCCTATTGTTTGAGGCGGGATTGGCCGGGGAGTGTGATTTCGTTGTTTTTATCGACGTCCCGCCTGAAATTCGACTGCAACGCGTCCAGCGATCTCGGGGATGGAACGCGACGGAACTGGAAAGAAGAGAAAAATTGCAGTGGCCTCTTTACAAGAAGCGTGATATATCCGATTATGTGCTGAGTAACACTGCCGACGCGGCTTTGGTCCGCGATCAAGTCCGAGAGATAATTCCACGAATTCTCGCACAAATCGCACAACAGTAAGCCCTCGGCGGGCGTTTTAATGATTGCGAAAGTGAAGTATCGGGGCGACGAACGATGACGTCCGGGTTCCTCTCGGTCGATGACATTCGGTTTCCCAAAAAGAAAATAACTCGGCCCAAAAGCGGCCACCCCATAGCTCCCCTGGCGCGATGTTGCGTCACGGCCGTGGGCTCTTTCGAGGATTTCCTCTGATCTGATCTGTCGTGTCCGGCCTATCGTCAGGCGCCGCCTGGCGAATCACGGACGATTATTCCCAAATGAAAACAATTCCCATTCAATTTTTGGAGGCCTAGCCCAATGGCGAAGTCCACGACCCCCCGCAAGCGTTCGGCAGCCGCCGCGCACGCCGCCGTCGAAGCTGAAACACACGAAACATCCACGGCGCCCGCCGCCGAATCCGCGGTCGCCCTAGAGGCGCCGCCCGCGCGTGCCGAGCGCGCCGAGAAGCACGAGCACAAGGAAAAAGAGCAGCGTGAGCCGCGTCAGGAAAAAGCCGATCGCGCCGAGCCCGCGTCCGACGATGGCGCCGACGAAAGCGAAAAAAAGCCGGAACCGCGTCCCGAGCCGCGCGCCGAAAAACCCGCTTCCGCGCCCGCGCCAGCCGAATCCCCGGCCGAGGCGCCCGCTCCGGCCGCTCGCCCCGAGCCTGTCGCCGAACCGCGCCCGCAGACGCGTCCCGATCAGCGCCCCGAACGCCAGGAGCGCCACGACCGTCCGCATCGCCAGGACAATCGCGGCGGCGGCGGTGGCCGCGACAATCGCGATAACCGTGACAATCGAGACAACCGTGACAACCGAGATCGAGACAACCGCGGCGATCGCGACACCCGCAACGAATCGCGCGACAACGGCGGCGGAGGCAGCGGGGGCGGCGACGATATCGCTAATCTCGACGCCGAGACCAACGCCAAGTACGAGCAGGTCAAGGGCGGCAAACTCTACATCAAAGACCTCCAGCAAATGGACGTCCTTGCCTTGCATGAGATCGCCCGCGCCGAAGGGATCGCCGACTACATCGGCATGAAAAAACAGGACGTGATCTTCCAGATCCTCCGCAGCCGAATCCGCCAGAACGGGTTGATGTATGGCGAGGGCGTTTTGGAAATCCTTCCCGACGGCTTCGGATTTCTCCGCTCGCCGGAATTCAATTATCTCCCCGGCCCCGACGACATCTACATCAGCCCCAGCCAAATCCGCCGATTTGGCTTGCGCAACGGCCATGTCGTTCAGGGCCAGATCCGTCCCCCCAAGGAATCCGAGCGTTATTTCGCGCTGTTGCGCGTCGAAGCGATCAACGGCGAAGATCCGGAAAAAATCACCGACACCGGCAATTTTGAAGACCTCACGCCGTTGCACCCCAATCGCCGCATTCACCTGGAGACCGGTCCCAAGGAACTGAACATGCGGATCGTCGATCTGGTCACGCCGGTCGGCATGGGCCAGCGCATGCTGATCGTCGCTCCGCCGCGTACGGGCAAGACGGTCCTGCTCCAGAAGATCGCCAATTCGATTACGGCCAACCATCCCGAAGCCGTATTGATCGTGCTGCTGATCGACGAGCGTCCTGAAGAAGTGACGGACATGGAGCGCAACACCAAGGCGGAAGTGGTCAGCTCCACCTTCGACGAACCAGCGTCGCGCCACGTGCAGGTCGCCGAGATGGTGATCGAGAAAGCCAAGCGTTACGTCGAGTTCGGCAAAGACGTCATCATTCTGCTCGACTCGATCACCCGTCTGGCCCGCGCCTACAACACCGAAGTCCCTCACTCCGGAAAAATCCTCTCCGGCGGCGTGGACGCCAACGCTTTGCAAAAGCCCAAGCGCTTCTTTGGCGCCGCCCGTAACATCGAAGAAGGTGGCAGCCTGACGATTCTCGCCACCGCCTTGATCGATACGGGTTCAAAGATGGATGAAGTGATCTTCGAAGAATTCAAAGGCACCGGCAACGCCGAGTTGCATCTGGATCGGCGGCTGGTCGATCGCCGCACCTATCCCGCGATCGACATCAATTCGTCCGGCACCCGCCGCGAAGAATTGCTGCTCGATCCAAAGGAACTTGAACTGGTCTTCCGGCTCCGTCGCGTGCTGAGCGACATGAATCCGGTGGAAGCGGTGGAGTTGCTGAAGGGACGGTTGGAGAAGGTGCCGAGCAACGCTCAGTTCCTGATGAGCATGAATCTGGATTAGGCTCTGTCTGAAAACATCGGCAGCATGCCGGCCTCATCAGGCCACGGGTCACCGTCGCAACCGCTTGATCCAACCGGCCTGAACCGAGCATTGCGTTTTCAGACAGAGCCTAAAGCAAGAGATCGTGAGCAACCAAGAAGACCCGGCACAGATGCGCCGGGTCTTTTGGCAAATCAGAATGTTTGGGTCCTATGATAATCGCATAAGGAGTGCGTCATGACCGTTCGGGAGATATACGATCGAGGTATCAGAGATCTTCCAGTGCCGGAGCAACTTCGCCTGGCCAGTTTCATCCTCGATGAATTGTCGCGCTCCGAAACAGTAGTAGAACAGGAATTGAGAGATCGCATCCGCTTGGCAACGCCGCCA
This sequence comes from Tepidisphaeraceae bacterium, assembly GCA_035551995.1. Lineage (GTDB taxonomy): Bacteria > Planctomycetota > Phycisphaerae > Tepidisphaerales > Tepidisphaeraceae > RYN-428. Next base: position 189,077 of record DASZME010000012.1, on the reverse strand, counting down.
AATGCGGTTTTAATGAACGCCGCTACCACGCATGGGCCGCCGCAGGACTGGTGGAATTCAGATGATGATCCCACTGCGTCTTCTGGGGGTGATTGAGTGGCCGAGCAACGGCTTCAACAGGGAATGACCGTCTGGGCTCTCGCGCTCGACCCACGCGGCCACCGCAAACGACGGCCTCTTGTGATTATTACGAGTGACGAAGATATCGCATAAGGGGGAGGCCTCACTGGCGTGGCCGTCACGACGACATTTCGCCAACCGGCTCCGCCGGGCCATGTCGAACTTCCGTGGGATCCGACCGGCCGCGCCGGAAGCGGATTGCGGCGTCGAAGTGCAGCCGTAAAGAATTGGCTGGTGGCGTTTGAGGCTAAGGACGTCGATGGCGTGATCGGAAAAGTGCCAGCGGCAACTCTGTTTAGAATTCTCCAATCGCTACCGGGAGTGGGTTAAAGGGGAGCGGAAAACAGTAGCGCTTTGCGGCACGCCGAGGCAGCCAGTCATGGGTTGGTGCGAACAGGAGAATCCTATCTTAAAAGATTGTTGCTAGAAGACGGCAAGATGATATTCCGAGGAATTTGCTATCGCCCCGAACAGACCGGAATGGCGGATCGCGTCGCGGAGCGCCGGGGAATGTAGATACAGGGCATGTCTTCGACGGAGATTGTCCGCGAGATGCGCGGGCAGGAGTAATCTATGCCCGCATATATGGTGGTGAATGCCTCGGCGACAGGGGCGTGGCTGTTTCCGGAGCGATTCTTTGTCAACGCGCAGCGGCCAGTCGCTCCGGGAGCGCGGCGCATTGTGGAGAACCTTCAATGAAAGCGTCCATCAGTCGTCGCGAGGCAATCTATGTTGGAGTCACCGCCGCCATCGCGTCGGCCGCTGGGAAGGCGGACGCCGGCGCGGGGAACGAGGCGACGGCTGCGGCGCCTGCGGCGGCGGGAATGGATCCCGCGAAATGCCGCCCGCTTCTGACGCGGGCAAAGGATTTTGAGGATGTCAGCCGCGGACATCCGATCCCGCACACGCTCAACGCCCAAGGGCTGATCAACGCCCGCCTTACTCCGGAAACCTGGCGGCTGGAGGTCGTCGCCGAGGAAGGCGCGACCATCGAAAAACCAATGCAGCTTTCGGACAACACCGCCCTTAATTTGGCGGCGCTGCTCAAGCTCGGCGAGCGGCATGGGGTGCGGTTTCTCAAGGCGATGCAATGCAACAACATCGCTCTGCCGCTTGGGCAGGGATTGTGGGAAGGCGTGCCGCTGCGAGACGTGCTTGGCGCGTGCGGCGTTTTGAATGAAGTTCGGCGCGTCTTCTACTGGGGGTTCCATAACGACGATCCCAAGCAGATGTTTCGTTCATCGTTGGCGCTGAGCCAGGTGCTCGATACGCCGCCGGGCGCGTTGCCGCCGTTTGTCGCCTATCGTCTCAACGGCGAGCCGATTCCGCCGGTGCGCGGGGGGCCGGTGCGGATGGTGGTACCGTGGGCGCATGGGTTCAAATCGGTCAAGTGGCTGCAAAAAGTGGTGCTGACGAACAACTATCAAGCCAACGACACCTATGCGCTGGCCAAGAACGATCCCGAGTCGTACCTCAAAACGGCGGCGTATTTCGACGACACGCGCCCCTCGACTTTCGCGGCCAACGCGCCCATCGAAATTCGCGGCACGGCAATGACCGGATGGCCCGGACTGGATCGCATCGAATATTGGATTCGTCCCGATCCCGGCGACAAGAAAGATTTGGCCGACACTGATCCCGTCTGGGCCGGCGCGGAATGGAAACCGGCGGCGATCGAGCCTCCGCCGGCCGACTGGGGCGGCGGATTGCCGGCGGGAATATCGCCTAAGGATGTCTGGGGATTTGCCGCCGCCGGGCGCCCCAGGGAATGGCCGATGCGATATAGCGTCGCTCATTGGCGGGCGTGGCTCGTGGACCTGAAGCCGGGCCGGTACGAAATGCGCGTGCGGACGATCGACGGCAACGGCTACGCCCAGCCGCTGCCGCGGCCCAACCAGCGAACGGGACGAAATCGCGTGCAAAGCAAAGTCATTGTGGTGGGCGCCGGATAATATCGCCACTGGCGCCGCGGCGCGAAGACTGAAACAGTCGTAGGGAATCGCGCAATTCTTCCAAACGCCCGACTCAAATCATATCGTCTCCGAATTTTTTTCGGTATTCCTGGAATTTCCGATCGTTCAAGCGGAACGAGAGTTTTGAAAGCGCGCCGTTCGGCCGCGGTTGGAGTTCGATCGGAAGGACTGTGTAATGTTGAGCGGTGTGCGGCGGCTTTGCCGGCGACAGGGATATCGTGTCAAAATTCAGCGACGGAAAATTCTGGCCGAAAGGTTGGAAAGTCGCGTATTGCTTTCGGCCAGCGTGTTGACTTATCACAACGACAACAGCCGAAGCGGCGTCAATTCCCAGGAAACGATCCTCACGCCGCAGAACGTCAATTCGGCGGATTTTGGCGAGCTCTTTTCATACCCGGTCGATGGAACCGTTTACGCGCAGCCGTTGTATATGTCCGGGGTGGCGATGGGGGCCGGCGGGGTGCACGACGTGGTCTTTGTCGCCACGGAGCACGACAGCGTCTATGCCTTCGACTCCGACGATGATTCCGGCGCCGACGCGCAACCGCTCTGGCATACCAGTTTCGTTGACGCCGCCGCCGGCGTGACGTCGATTCCGGCCTCCGCGGTGGCGGCGGGAAACATCACGCCGGAGGTGGGAATCACCGGCACGCCGGTCATCGACGCAACGACCAATACCCTTTATGTCGTCAGCAATATTCAGCAAACGAACTTCAGCACCGGCGCGGTAACGTATTCCCAGCAATTGCACGCGCTGGACATCGCCACGGGCGCGGAAAAGTTCGGCGGGCCGGTGAACATTCAGCTTTCCCTGCCCGGCGCCGGCGCCGGCGGCCAGGGCGGGCAAATTTCCTTCAACCCGTTGATCGAAAGCGAGCGGGCGGCTTTGGCGCTGAGCGACGGAAGCGTCTATATCACCTGGGCGTCGTATGGAGACAGCGGGCCGTACCACGGGTGGATCGCGGCGTACAACGCGTCGGATCTGCAACTGGAATCGGCGCTGAACGTCACAGCCAACGGCGCCGACGGAGGCATCTGGGCGAGCGGCGGTGCGCCCGCCATCGACAGCCAGGGCAACTTGTTCCTCAGCGTCGGCAACGGCACGTTCGACGACGGCGACGGCGACTACGGCGACTCCATGATCGAGGTGACCAACAACAACGGCAGCCTCGCCGTCGCCGATTCGTTCACCCCTTTCAACCAGGCCGACCTGGACCAGTTCGACATCGACTTCGGCTCCGGCGGCGTCCTGCTGCTTCCGACGCAGAGCGGACCCGATCCTGACGAGGCCGTCGGCGGCGGCAAGGACGGAAATCTCTACCTTGTCGACGCCGACGATCTCGGCGGCTATAGCCCGACGGCGAATACCAATCTCCAGACGATCAGCGTGAGCAGCGAAAACGGCATCTACGACACCCCCGCCTATTTCAACGGAAATGTCTACGTCAACGCGCCCGGCGAGGGCCTTGAAAGTTTCCCCATGGTGAACGGGCTGCTCACCGGGCCGTCCGCGACGTCCCCGATCGCTTTCGGATACCCCGGCGCCACGCCCAGCATTTCTTCCGACGGCGCCGCCAATGGAATCGTGTGGGAGATGCAATACAGCACGCACGAGACGCTCTATGCGTTTGACGCCGCCAACGTCGCCGATCAACTCTACGACAGTGAACAGGCCGGCGCCCGCGATGAACTCGGACAGGGCGTGAAGTTCGCGACGCCGACGGTCGCCGACGGGCATGTCTTTGTCGCGACGGCCGACAGCGTGGCGGTCTTCGGGCTGCTCGCGACGGCCGGCGACGTCGTCCCCGCGACGCCGTCGAATCTTTCCGCCACGGCAATCTCCGCGACCGACGTTCAACTCAACTGGCAGGAGAACTCGAACAACGCCACGTCATTTTCGATCGAACGATCAACGGACGGCATGACGTTTATCCCCATCGGATCGGTCCCTCGCACCGACACAAGCTACGATGACCTGACCACGGATGTCGGCACGCCCTACTGGTACGAAATCCAGGCCGAGAATGGCGCGGGAACTTCGCCGGCCTCAAATGTGGCGGCGGCATCGACGCCCGCGGTTCCCGGATTGGTTGGTTACTGGCAGTTCAACGAAGACGGCGGCGCCATGACCGTGGACGCGAGCGGAAACAATGACGACGGCACGCTCAGCGAGGGCATTGGCTGGATCGCCGGGCGGGTCGGGTGGTCGGCGCTGAGCTTCGCGGGCGCCGCCGCGCCCGGCGCCGACGTTGACATTCCGAATGAACCGCAACTTCAATTTACCGCCGCCGATAGCTTCACGATCGGCCTGTGGGTGCAAGCGGGCGCGCCGGACGGGAAATGGGCCGGCATCGTCGCCAAGAGCGCCGACGTCGCCCCTGGCTACGGCCTCTATCTCGACCCGAGCGGTCATTGGGCGTTTGCCGCCGCCGCGGGCGAGAATGTCATCGAAGGTCCGGTCGCCGATACGAGTTGGCACTACCTGACGCTGGTGCAGGACGGATCGGCGGGAACACGGTCGCTTTACGTTGACGGCGCGCTTTCCGTCAGCGGCACGGCACAAGACGGCTCGGGCGCCGGCGATCTGTGGGTGGGCGGGGCGGCGTCAAGCGCCGGCGAATTCTTCGACGGCGCCGTCGATGATCTGCGCGTCTATAACATCGCCCTGACCGCTCAACAGATTCAGGCCCTCGCCCAGGTTCCGGCGACGCCTGCATTCGGCGCCGGTGTCATCGCCGGAACGGTTTTTCAAGACGATCAACAGACCGGCGTTCAGGAAGATGGGGAGGCGGGCGTGGGCGGCGTGGTTGTCTTTATCGACAACGCGAACACCGGGGTTCCGGAGCCGAACGAGCCGACGCAGGTTACCGACGCCAATGGAAATTATCGCTTCACCGATCTGGCGAGCGGGGCGTACCGCGTTGTCGCCGTGCCCAGCAATGAAGAGCATCTGACCGCGCCGGCCGCGGGATTCGCCGCCGTTGCCATCAGCGGCGGAAACCAGGTTTCCGGCGTGGATTTCGGCGAGACCGACAACGATCAAGCCGCTGTTTTGTCGCAATTCATGTTGACGCTGAAGTCGAAAATACCGGCCGGAGCCGTCACCGCAAGCAAGGGAAGCGTTACCGTCGCCGTTACGAATACTTCGGGCGTGCTTTTCAAAAAGCCGTTGCAACTGACCTTGTTTCTGTCGAGTAGTCCGGTACTGACCAGCGCCGCTAGTCTCTTGACGAGTCCTACTTATAAAACGATCACCCTTCCCGCCGGGGGAACGCATTCTTTCAAAATCGACTTCACGTATCTGGACAGCATTCCGGCCGGAAGCTACTACCTGATCGCGTCGGTGACGGCGGAAAAAAGCGTGGGCGAGGATCAATACGTCGTCGCCAGCGCGAACCCGATCGCGCTGGCGCCGGCCGCGGTAACGCTGCATAGCAGTATCGTAAACCCAGGCGGCGTCGCCGTGAAATCAAGCGGCGGCGCCGTCGCTTCCTTGCGCATCGAAAACGATGGAAACGTAACCGCCGACGGGAGCGCGACGATCTACCTTTTCGCGTCCGGCGACCAACAGTTGGACAACGGCGATACGTCGCTCAAGTCGTATACAAAACGAATCCGGATTTCGCCCGGCGGCTTCGCCAGTTTCGCTCTCACGATCAGCGTTCCGGCCGCATTGCGCGCAGAGAGCTTGTATGTAATCGCTCAGGTCATCGCGACGACCGTACCGGCCGATACCAACGCCAGCGGCGACGCCGCCGTGGCGCCCACTCGGCCGGCCTGATCCTGTTCCAGCGAAATAGGCTGCAACCAATGAGGCGATCCTATGCCGGCGAAATCTCCGTCGCCGTCGACGGCCGAATCGTTGGCCGGATCGGACCCGGCCTGCTCACCCTCGTGGCGATTACCAACGGAGACGGGCCGGACCAAATCGCATGGATGGCCCGGAAAATTGTCGGCCTGCGCTTCTTCGGTAACGGCGACAAACATTTTGACCTGGACGTACGACAGTCCGGCGGATCGGTGCTGCTTGTCAGCAACTTCACCGTCGCCGCGGCGACGCGCCAGGGGCGGAGGCCGAACTTCATGCCGCCGCCGATCCGCAGGCGGCGCGGATGGGATTTGACGCGCTGGCGCAGGCGATCCGCGAGGTCGGCGTGAACGTCGCCACCGGCGAGTTCGGCGCCGATATGCAGGTGCAGGTTGTAAATGCTGGGGCGGTGACTTTGATCGTCGACAGCGACGCGCGGTGACTTGGCGCCGACTCAACGGCGATGGGGACGGCGAGGTGATCCGGTCCGGCCGCTGCCGATCATTTTTCGTGTCGGGCTTCGCCGCCGGCGGATTTGGCCGTTCCCTTTTCGCGGCCGGCGGTCTTTTCGCCATGCTCGACGCTTTCGTGCGGCTCCCGCTCGGCCGGCCCGCGGCTTTCACCGGCTTCGCCGTTTACATGACGTGCCTCGGCGGGCGTACGATTTTCCGACTGCTGGGCGGGCGGCTGGTTTTCCTGGTTCACGGTGGCCGTTATCTCATGGCGTTTAAGGGTTGCCGCCGGCGCCGATTGCTGTTGCCGAACCGGCGTTTGCCCGACGCTCCGGGCGGCCGCCGCGGCGCTTTGGACCGCGGCGCGATTGTTGGCCGCCGTTACCTCGCGTTCCTGCTTCGCGATCTGGTCGACCTGTACGCGGTTCTCGCCGACATTCACGAATCGCCGTTGATTCAGATTGTTCTGCACATACCCGCTTACAAACGCGTCTTGCGGATAACGATAGCCGCCGTAATAATAGTAACCATTATAGGCGTACGTCCCCGGCGGAAACCCCGGATCGGACACATAGTTCCGCTGTGCCGGATCGGGCGCGACGTCAACGGCCGCCAATCCAGGATCATCGATGACCGCACGGCCCGGCGGCTCGTTTTGGGCGGTTCGGCCAAAGACCGGCGTCGGAGCGATAACTTGTGTCGGTACAACGTCAGCCGGTTGATAGCGCACGCGTGGAGTGTTCACGACGGCAGGTTCCCGCCCCGTGCAACCCGCGAGAACAATCGCGACGGCCAGCCAGAAAATTCTAAAACGTAAATTGGCGCGCATCGGCGGCTCCTTTCGTACGACGAACCTGTCGCTGTTCGCCATTAACCCTCTCGGCGTTTCGGCCGAACAGGTCAATCGCCGACTGCAATTCGCGAAAATAAAAGTGATTACCCGGCGCTCACGGCTGAAATGCAAGCTGGACCGAACGCCGTCCTCCACGCGCGCAAGAGCCTCCGCCGCGCGGCCGTATCTCTCGATTAATCCTGTACTTCGGCGCGCCGTTGATAAGCGGCATAGAATGAATTGAATAATCGCCCACCATCGACTCGCGGTTTGTGAGCGACGATTTCGAGATTCTTTTATGACAACACCCCCGCGCCGCTTCCAGACGTTACGCAATTGGATCGCCGGCCCGTTTATCTGGGGGATGATCGTCCCGGTGGTTTTCGCGGACATCTGCATCGAAATCTATCACCGCGTCTGCTTTCCGTTATATGGGATGCCATACGTTAAACGTTCGCACTACATTCGCATCGCCGACCGCGAAAAACTTCCGTATCTGTCCTGGTATGAGAAGGTGTTCTGCGCTTATTGCGGATACGTCAACGGATGGCTGCACTATGCGTCGGTCATCGCCGGGCGGACCGAGAATTACTGGTGTCCCATCAAACATCTCCAGGCGCGCGGCTATGTCCCGACCGAACATGAAATGAGCTTTGTCGAATACGGCGACGGCGCCGCCCTCCGGCGACGCTATGACCGCCATGACAAGCTTTATGGAAGAGAAATGTCAGGGACCTAGAGCATTTTTCAAATTGCTGGCGCGTCCAACGTGCGTGGGAACCAGTTTCAACACCCGACGCCGGTTCTGCGGTACTCCGAAGAGCCGGATCGAAGCGCCGCGGAATCCGGCTCTTCGGAGTATGTCAGAACCGGCGTCACCACCAAACGCTCAGCCACGCGATCTTTAACAAAACGTCGCACGCGCTACCAAACTGAGAAACGCTCTAAGAGCATTTTTCAATTTGCTGCAGCGTTTCTTCGTTTAGCGGCCCCGCTTGCGGGGCGTATGTCGCAATCGAAACGCGCGCCACCAACCTGATGAACGCGCTAAGCACATGGTAGATCATTCCGCCGGGAGCAACCGTGCGTATGCCGTCGCCTTCCTCGCTTTGGATTCCGTGGCGTTGCGCTTAAAGTAACGCTCGATCGATAAACCTCCAACGAAGGAGCACGAAAAATGATCGGCGTAGCCATCATCGGGACCGGCGGGATTGCCTTGTCCAACCATTTGCCGGGCTTTGCGATATGCCCGGATACGCGCGTCGTGGCCCTGTGCGACGCCAACCCGGCCGTTCTGGAAAAGGCCATGCAGAGCAGCGGCATTTCGGTCGGCTCGGTCGATCATCGCGAGATTCTTAAACGTGACGACGTCCACGCCGTGCTGATCGCGACGCCCAATGTTTTTCACGGCCCGCTGGCGTTGGACGCGATCGCCGCGGGAAAACACGTGATGGTCGAAAAGCCGATCGCGATGAATCTCGACGAGGCGCTGCGAATGGTCCGCGCCGCCGACGCGGCTAACGTTCGCCATATGACCGCCTTTACCTACCGCTTCGTCCCGGCGATGCGTTACATGACGCATCTCGTGAAGACCGGCGCCATCGGGCAGCCTTACCACTTTCGCGCCGCCCGGTTTCAGGATTGGCACGACCGCAACCTCGGTTGGCGGCAAGTCAAAAAATTGGCCGGTTCGGGAGAGATGGGCGACATGCTTTCGCATCGCATCGACTATGGCCGCATCCTGATCGGGGAGTTTCACAGCCTCGTCGCCGACTTCCGCAGGTTTATCGATGTCCGCCAGGGAAATAGCGCCTCCGATCTGGACGATTGGGTGAGCATGATCGTCCAGTTCGACAAGAAATCCGATGGCCGTCCGGTGAGTGGCGTACTGGAAAGCACCAAGCTCGCCACCGGCCGCGGCGAAGGCCATCGCGGCCTTGATTTATGTGAAGTCAACGGCTCGGAAGGCACCCTCGCCTACACCACGCAAAAGCCGCTCGAACTTCTGATCGGCAAAAAGAACGATCCGGATTTGCATTCGGTAAAAGTGCCGAAAGAGTTCCTCGTCATCCCCGGCTCGCCGCGCGATCCGAGCGCCGGCGACCCGCTGGCCACGTTTCGCTACGACCAGGATTTTGAGTTCATCGACGCCATCCGCAACAAACGGCAATGCACCCCATCGCTGCTCGACGGCGCCAAGGCGCAGGCGATCATGGATGCCGCGCTGCTTTCGGAAACGCAGCGGAAGTGGGTGGACGTGCCGAAAATCGATTGAATGGTTTTCGTGTGACGGTGAACTTTCATCGCGAAACACGCCCCGCAAGCGGGGCCGCTAAACGCAGAAACGCTCCAGCGACCTGAAAAACCTTCGGGACTCGAAAGTAGTTCAACGAAACGTAATTGAGATTTATATGCCAAAAATAGCGGTTGTCACTGGCGCCGGGAGCGGCGTGGGCCGGGCTTCGGCGGTTCGACTGGTCAAGGAAGGGTGGTCGGTCGCGCTGGTCGGCCGTCGCGAAGAAGCGCTCCGCGAGACGGCGGCGCTGACGAATGATCCCAGCCGAACATGGGTCGCGCCCTGCGACGTGGCGGACAATGCCGCCGTGATGAAGATGGCGGGCGACGTGCTGAGCCATTACGGGCAGGTCGGCGCGCTCGTGCATGCCGCGGGAACGAACATTCCGATGCGAAGTTGGGAAGCGCTGACGGTTGAGGACTATCGCCAGGTGATCGATATCAATCTGAACGGCGCCTTTTACTGCGTCAAGGCGTTTCTTCCCACGATGCGACTGCGCGGCGAAGGGACGATCGTGTTGATCGTGTCCGACGCCGGCATCATCGCCAACGCCAAAGCCGGGCCGGCTTATGTCGCCAGTAAATTCGCCGAGCGCGGGTTGGCTCAATCGATCAACTTCGAGGAACGCCAGAACGGCGTTCGCGCGACGTGCCTTTGTCCGGGGGATATCAACACGCCGATTCTCGAGAAGCGGCCGGTTGTCCCGTCGAGCGAGGCGCGATTGAAAATGCTTCAGCCGGAGGACGTGGCGGACTGCGTGATGCTGGCGATCAATCTTCCGTCGCGGGCCATCGTCGAAGAATTGGTGCTTCGTCCGCGGTAGCTTCACCTATGGCGAACGCCGATCACTCGGTCGGCGTTTTTAGGATTTGCAGTTCGTGGGCGTCGACCGCCGCCGAGCATGTCAGCGCGGCGCAGGCGTAGATCGCCGGGTACAATCGCTCGAAGTACCACAGTTTCGCGAAATAAAATCCGATCGGCGACGCGGGAAATCGCCGGCCTCGATCGGTCTTTGCCGCAATCCATCGAAGTCCGCGACCGACGACGACGGCGGACGCCTTTTGCCTCTCGGCATCGAGATAGCTTTTGCGGCAGATGGTCAGCGCCTGCGAAGCCAGCGACGTTTCTTCGATCGACGACGGCGTGTCGATTCCCCCGCCCCAACCGCCGTCGGCGTTTTGAGATTCGATCAACCACCCGGCGCCGCGAAGAATCATGGCTTTCACGTCTTCCGATGGAGAAGGATCGATCGCACAAAGGGCGGTCAGAACGCGCGACGTGCCATACGTGGCGTTTTCATCGCCGGGCGCGAACTGGTTCCCGAACCACAGCGGGGTCCAGGCGCCGTCAGGACGCTGTTGTTCGCGCAGGTAAGCCAATCCACTTTTGACGGCGTTGTCGATTTTTGCCCGCGCTTCGATCGGCAGGGATAATTTCCAGGCTGCCAGCGCATGCAGCGCGTGGGCCGTCAGATCAGAGCCGCTGCGATCGAAGGGAAGGGCGCCCCATCCGCGGCAGAAGGTGGGAATCCCGCCGTCACGATTTTGCAGGTTGAGCAGCCAGTTGACGGCGGCGTTGACGGAGTCGAGAACCCGGGCGTCGCGAAAGCCAAGGTTCCACAGCGCCAGCAGCGCGCCGGCGGTGTCGTCGGCGTCGGGGACGCCGCCGGGAAGATCGGTCCACGCCCAGGCGCCGGGGGCGGCGTGGGTGTAGGGATGCTCGACGCGGTATTGCTGACCCAGCAGCCAATCGCGGAGCTTGAGGCGGTCGTCGTGATTCAAGACGCGATCGAAAGCCGGGTGCGGCGCCAGCGCGTTGATCGAAAGCGTGGTCACCCACGTGCTGAGGTTCGTATCGATCGGCCAACTGCCGTCGTGGCGAATCGAACGAATGAGAAAGTCGATTCCTTGTATCGCGACGGCATGATCGCATTGGCCGGCGCCGACCAGGCTCATGACGACGAAACTGGTGAGCGGAGTGGCTTCGAGGAAGCCGCCGCCGAAGGGTTGGATTTGCCGGAGCACGCGAAGCGTTCGCGCCTTTGTCATCGTTCTTACCGCGCGCGCCGGCCAGTTCCATGTCGGTCGGCGGGCGTGGCGGACGTGGCCGATCGCGATCAAGGCCGGCAATGCATAACTGACGACGGGGAGACGCAGCCACTGAAACCATTGATACGGGCAGGCCGCCAGCTCGAACGGAAGTTGGGGGACAAATCGCCACGCGGCCCGGCCGGGGCCCAATCGACCGGCCAACGCGCACATCGTGAGGATCGGAACGGAGAAGGTTCGATCTTTTCCGTACCTCGCCTTAATCGCGGCGGCGAGTTTCGCCGGCGCCAGCGACCCCGCCGCCCGCATAAGCCATTGTTCGGCGTCGCCGACCGCGGACGAAACGGATTCCCCGCCGGCGGATAATGCGGCCCAGCAGAGTGCCGTGGTGCTGATGTTGCTGATGGAAAGAATGGTGTCGCCCCATCCGCCGTCTGTATTTTGATTGTGGCAAAGCCAGTCGATCCCTCTTTTTACCAAGGCTTGAAATTCGGCTCGGCGCGCCGAGTCGATTGCGCCGGCGACGGTTTGTTCATAGGCGCTGAGGGCGAAAACAGCCGTGGCGGTGGAGAGGGCGCTGCTCGAGAGTTCGCCTTCCCAATGGCCGGCGGCATTGCGGTCATTTAACAACGCGCCGATGACGCCGTCGAGCGCCTGATCGAAACCAATGGAGTCGTCGGGCATGGGAGGCTTCACAGACTTAAATGGCCCAGCGCCAACAGGCCGTAGTAGGTGTATTCTGCGTCAAGCATGTCGTCGCTCCAATTTCCGAAAAAGCCGCCTTTTTTGGTCCACAGACTATCCACGAAATCGAGGCACGGCTCCTGAATCGCTTCGATATCGACCTGCATGCCGGCCAGGGCGTGCAGGGCGGTCGCCGTGGAAAGCAGATCGGGAATCGGCGAATGCGGGGTGGGGAAAAAACCGCCTTCGGGGCGGCAGCACGCCAACAGCCAGTCTCCCAGCCGCGCGTCGGGCGGTTGCGAAAGATGGCGAAGCAACGTGACGGCGGCGGCGGTGCTTGGAACAAGGCCGATGGGCATGTCTTGCTGATTGGCGTACCCGCCGTCGGCGGCGCGCAGGGGGCGGATGCAGTCGAGCATCGCAGAGGCGTTTGGCATTTCGATGCCGGCGTCGCCGTAACCGGCCGCCGCGAGAAAACAGCCGTACACGGTGCCGCTCGGCGCCCTGGCGAGCGTGTTGAATCCGCCGTCGGCGCTGCGGAAGGATTCGATGCGCCGGGCCATGTCGTCGCGCGGCGCTTGATCGCGCATCGGCGCCGGCAGGTTTGCCCAGCAGCGCGCCAGGGAGCAGACGTGGACGAGATCGAGCGTATCGACGGGGGCGAGGGTTTGGAGATAGGCCGCCACCTTCGCGTGCGGCAGGTCGGCGCGAAGGGCCAGCAGTCCTTCGAGGCCGAAGACGGTGTAATAGATGTCGCTGGCGCCGGCGCGGTTCTTGAATCCGCCGTCGTCGTTCAACTGGCCGCGCAGGAAATCGGCGACGAGGTCGGTGGCCTCACCCAAGAGCTTGGGCGCCAACCTCGCGACCTGGAGCATTTCGAGCCTCAAACTCACTGCACCAACCCTGCACTTCCATGGCGAAAATTTTTCCGATCACCCGACGCAGCAAACCCTTGAGGCTCGCGTTCTCCAAATCGCCCAGCGATCGAACCGCCTCTTCCTTGTAAGAATCGAGCAATCCCCGGCAACGATCCTCGGCGCCGACCTTGCCGATCAACGCCCGAACCTTCTCGAGCGTTTGGGCGTCGGCGGCGCGACGCCACACGCTCTCCACGAGGGCTTTGTCCGCGCCGGTCGTGCGCTCGAACGCCAGCGCCAACGGCAACGACGGCCGCTGGGCGGCAATGTCATCCTCGGCGTCTTTGCCGGTCAGGTCTTCGATATCATCGCGGATCTGATACGCGATGCCCAGCGCCTCGCTGTAGCGGGCAAGTACGTCGGCGACATCCTGGTCGGCGCCGGCGAAGGTCGCGCCCAGACGCAGGGCGACCTCGAACGCCGGGGCGGTTTTCTTGGCGAAAATGTCGAGCACCGCCAGCGACGGCAACGGCTGCGGCGCTCGCGCCCAGCAAAGCTCGGCGCCCTGGCCGATCGACAATGTGCGATGCCCCTCCGCCGCGATGCGGATCATTTCGACGGTCGCTTCCGGCGCCGCCCCGCACTCGGCGATGAGACGATAGCCGTCGCCGATGAGTAAATCACCAGCATTGAGCGCGACGGGAACGCCGTACTTTTCGTGCAGCGTTTGTTCGCCATAACGCAGGGCGTCGTTGTCTTCGATGTCGTCGTGGGCCAGCGAAGCCTTGTGGAAACATTCGACGGCGACGCACAGTTTTTTCAGGCCGATGGGGAGCGGCGTCTTGGGATCATCCTGGAATGCCTTATAGGCGCACGCGGCCAGAAAGGGCCGCCAGCGTTTGCCGTCCTTGATGAGCCATTCGCGGGCGATTTGCTCGGTTTGCGTAGTGGCCTTTCCGGCGATTTTGTCGAGCGTGGCGGCCTCGAACCATGAATCGACTTCCCGGCGAAGATCGTCAAGATTCAGGCGGTGGGTTTTATCGTCGCCGGTCAGATGAATCACGTCCCAGACCCAATCGAGGTCGATGGTGGTATCTTTGCAATCGTCCTGAAGCAGGGGAATGGCCACGCCGGGGATGGCGGCGGATTCCATGTAGGGGAACGCCTTTTCGAGGACGGACAAGCAGCTTACGCCGACGATGGCGTCGATCTTGCCGGTCTGGATGATCGCCATGACCAGTGCCGAGCCTTCGGCGACCAGCACGGCATATCCCAGTCGCTCGGCTTCGACCTGAAGGTCCTGGATTGAGCACAGGCCGCACTGTTTGCAGAGAAGGCCGAAATCATCGAAGGGCGCCGGGCACTTGTCTTCGACGCGCAGGCACTTGGGAAGCAGGAGCAATCGCCGCTCGAACGGGACGGCGGCGAGTGAGTCCTTCCATACTTCGCTATTGAGAACGATGGCGACGTAATCGCGGTATTGCGGATCGAGATTGTTGAGGCGCAGAAATTCGCCGGAATGGCGGCGTAACTCTTCAAGCGAAAGCGGGGGGACCGGGCGTACTTTTTCAACGTAGGCGGAGATGCGCTGCTTGAATTCCTCGCGATCGCCGCGGCTTTGCGGGATGTTGGTTTGAGGCGGCCGGACGCGCTCCGGCGGGACCGCTCGCGGAAGCTTTAATACGGGGATCTGCATTAGAACATTCTCCTCAAACGAAAGGAAATAAGTTGCCAGTGGTTAGTTGCCAGTTGCCAGTGAAGACGAAGACGAAATAGGTCGCCGGTGTTTACCATCCATTGCAACTCGCGCTTGGTAACGTCTTGTCTTTACTGGCAACTGGCAACTGGCAACTAACAACTGCCAACTTATTCCTTCACGAATACGCTCCAAAACCAAAATACCAATGCTTTTTGGCGAACCGGTATATCCACTGCTCTTCGGGAATCTCGCGACCCGGCAGATGCTGGCTTGTCCGCGGCGTTAGCGCGGCCATCTCGGCGTCGGCGGTGCCGCGCTGGGTCGTGTCTTTCGCGCCGTGCTTGGCGACTAATTCCCGCACGATGTCGGGGCGTTCCAGAACAATGCACCCCTGCGTCGTGCGGGCGGCGGTTTTTCGGAAATCGTCGAGGAACGCCGAGCCGCTCATCACATCGTAGATACCGCGTTCGTCGCGGATGTTTTCCTTGGCGAACTGGATAATCGGGCACGGCTCAATGTCGCCGCTGGGTCCGATGTGATGGCTGACGCCGGTGGCCATTGGGCACAGGGCCTGGCCCTTGTCGTCCCAGTATGCGTCGACGATGGCGATCGGAAGTTTGCTCCGCATCTCGACCATGAACTTGCGAACCTGCACGAGCTGATCGGGGCTCAGGGCCAGGTGCGACGCGGGCTTGGGGCCGACGACGCGATAGGTATGAAACCAGGCGTAATGAACGCCCATGTCGATCAGCTTTCGCAGCCATTGCTCGCTGACGAGATCGATATTGGTCTTGCAGACGCTGGTGGCCACGCCGGTGATCAGCTTATGACGGCGGCAATTTTCCAGGCCGGCCAATGTTTTATTCAACACGTTCAGTCGGCCGCGGCGTTCGTCGCTGACGATCTCCCCGCCCTCGATGCTGATGAGCGGCGTGGCGTTGCCGACCCGTCGAAGCTCCGAGGCCATGTGGTCGGTGATGAGCTGGCCGTTGGTGAAAATCTGAAAATAGCAATCCGGATGCGCTTCGAGAATCTGGATCAACTGCGGGTGGAGAAACGGCTCGCCGCCGAGAATGCCGAAGTAGCTGTTGCCGTGTTTCTTGGCGTCGTTAATGATCCGGTTCATCTGCGCGAGATCGATCATGTCACGCGGGGAATCGACGTCGACCCAGCACCCCTGGCATCGAAGCTGGCAACTGTTGATGATCGAGATGAACAGGAACGGCGGGAAATGAATGCCCTGCTTGAGCCGGCTCTTGTACTTTTGAACCGAGCGCATTCCTTTGTAGCCGAAGTTAAAGGCGAGCTTCCAGAGGAGCCGTTTGTCCGGCTCGGTCATCATTCGCTTGGCAAATTGAACCATCATTTTTCAAATTCCTGACGGCTTGGGCCGTGTGCTGGGAGACTCGTCATCTCCTGTTCCCTTGCCCGGCACTCCGGGAAAGGGAGTAAGATAATTCCATCACGGCGAATCCAAATGAACTTGCGCGACTACGCACTCTACTCCCTCGCCCGGTATTCCGGGAGAGAGGGTTGGGGAGAGGGTTTTTTTGAAACGATGCAAGTCATAGAAAATCCGAACTATCAAAAAAACCCTCACCCTGCCCTCTCCCGGAGTACCGGGCGAGGGAATGAAAAAACGCGTGAATCACCCAAGGCTAATTAGTTTAGTGGGCGAGCTTGCTCGCCGTTGCTGCTTACACGGCGAGCAAGCTCGCCCGCTAAACAAAATCGTGTTCACATTAAACTCACGCGTCGCTCGATGCCGCCGCGAGCTTCAGCGCCTCCACCGCCCGGGCTTTCGCCTGTTCGGCTTTGGCTTGAATCTGATCGATCGACGGCAAAGACGCCAGCACTTCAGCCGGGATTTCCATTTGCTCCTGCAACTTGGCCAGGCAGCGTTGCCGTTCTTTGAGGGCGCGGTCGTCGTCGCGTTCCTTGGAGAAGCGCGACTTGGCTTTTTCGCTGCGGTCGCGGAGGGCCTGATAGATGTCGCCGCCGAGCAGGGAGGAGATGTCCACTTTCATCGCCTCGCGGCGAAGGTCGTCGGGGTTGATCTCGTCGCCGTTGATTGGGCCGGAACGGTACTTGGGAAAAAGGATGGCCACTTCCGGGCAGACGCGCGAGCAGGCGGGGCAATCGGTCTTGCAGTTGTTTTCGCTGCGAACCTGGATCTTTCCCTTCACGGAAACGCCATAGACGTCGAACAGGCAGAAGCTGAGGCATTGCATGCAGTTGGTGCAGCGGTCGTAGTCGATGACGGGAAACCACGGCTTCCATCCGCCGGGCCGGGGAAGCTGCGCCTGGCCGCAAAGCCCTTCGACCGCCAGAAGAATCGCGGGGTTATCGAGATCGCGAATGTCGCGGAAGTAAACCTGCACGGCGCCAGACACGCCGACCGCCTGCGGGGGCGTCTGGCCGGTGAATTGTCCCAGCACGATCAGGGAGCCTTCCGCCGGTGAACTGACGCGCCCGCCGGGCCGGATCGTGGAGACGGCGTAACCCTTTTCCAGCAGCGTGCGGATCAGCTCAAACCGAATCGGCGGCGCCAGCGGCTCGCTTCCTTCACCTTCATAGAGGGCGAGATGGACAATGAGCTTGGGGGCGGTAATCACGACGCCTCCCTGGATTTGAAGCCGTCGCCGAGCAGGGCGAAGATGACATTGTCGGCGGTATCGACTCGCATATTCAACACGTCCGTCCCGGCCGCCGGCAAAGGCGCCTCGGCGGCGGCGAAGAGCCATCGAACCGCCCGCGGATAACACGCCGCGATTTTCATTCCCGGTTCCTCGACCAATTGCTTGAGCATCGGGTCACGCTTGGCCGACATCTCGCACAGGTCGGCCACGGCGTCGAACGCGACGCCGCTGTCGAGCAGACGCCGGAGGACTTCTTCCTTCACCGCCTTGGGAACGACCTGCGCGTAGGCACAGTGGCAGTAGATGATTCTGGCGGGTTGGGACATGCGAACCGATTCCTTCGTTCAACTTCTGACCTAGGTTGGGCGTAATCGCCCGCGTTTCTCTCCGTCGGATCGTGTCGCATTTGATAGCCGCGGGCGGAAGCCCGGGGATCTTTCGACGAAATCCACGGGCTTCCGCCCGCGGCTATCAAAGAAAGATGTCAGCGCCATCACCTATGATCTACCGACTTCTTACCAACCACAAACACATTCCCGTCTCTACACGTTTTATACCGACGCCATCCGATGCGTCGGCTCGGGCTTGCCCGGCCTGAACGATTCCAGATGCTCTATGGCCAATCCAAAACCGTTCTGCCATACAATATCTTTAAGCGTTTGGATAATCACATCGCGCAGCAAATCCGGATCGGCCTCGGCGCGGAGATTCAAAATCAGTTGGCCGGCCTCGATCGGCTCCTGCAACATGTGCGAAAGTTCCGGCCCGCCGTCGTTGCGCACGAGATTGGCCACGGCAATGTCGTTTCCCTCGTCGGGCGTCAGCGTCAGCTTCAGGTGCGCGATCTCCACGTCATGCGAATGCAGCGACGCCTGAACCCGCGAAGCGATGTCGAGCAGCACGGCGTTCCCGTCCGTCGGCCCTGCGGCTTCGACTCGGATCATCGAATTCAACCAACCCAAAAGCGCCTCACCCTCGGCATAGACCTCGTAATCGACGTCCATGGCGCCGGTCGTCCGCGGCTCATTTCGCTCCATGAGGCAAATCCATTCGTCGATCCCCGAACCCTCGCGCGCCGAGACAGGAAGTACATGGGCGCTCGGAAACTCGGCCTTGAGGGCGACGACAAGAGCGGCCAACCGATCGGGAGACAGAAGATCGGTCTTGTTTACGACGATAATCTCGGCCTCCTCCAACTGCTTGCGGTAAATGTAGACGACCTTTTTGGAAAATGATTTGCCTGTTTCCAGCCCGAGAATCCGCGATGCGCGAATCGGATCGACCATCACGCTCAGCGGCGCGACGCTGAAGTCATTCCCGTAGATTCGGCGGAGCGGATAATCAACCGTCGCTTTGAGATCGGTGCAACTGCCGACCGGCTCGGCGATGAAGACGTCCGGGCGGGTTTCGGTCGAAAGCCGATCGGACGCATCGACGAGTGAATTAAACTTGCAGCAGAAGCAACCACCGGTGATTTCCTCGACTTGAAAACCGTGGGAACTGAGCATGGCGGTATCGACGAGACCGAAGCTTTGATCGTTGGTGATTAGGCCGACTTTCAGTCCCCGGTCGCGCAGGCGCTCGGCGATCCGCAGGATGGCGGTGGTTTTCCCGGCGCCGAGAAAGCCGCCGATCATCAGGTAGCGGGCTTTGGTCTTCAGGTCTGGCACGATTCGTCCTTTTCGTCGGCGGCAGTGTCATGCACGTCGTTTTGCATTTTGTCGATGGTCAGGTCCAGCATCTCGGTATACCCCTGAACGTCAAGACTGTTTGGGTCGGCCTTTCCGCGGACGCCATAGAGCCATCCTTTGCCGTAAGGGTCGGTGTCGGTCAGGGTGATGTCCTGGCCAAGGGCCGGATTGGCGCCGAGAAATTCTCCGGCCATGACACAATAGATATCCGATCGAGCCTTGAAGCCTTCGACCCAGCCGATTTCCTGCCCGACTTCGACGCGGTCGCCCGGTTTTACGTCGAATCCATGCTCGACGAAATCGCCGAGCATGCGCGTGGCGAATTTCGTGAAGCCGACGCGCCATTGATCCGGCTCGATTTCCGCCATCCAGAAATGGGACGGGGCATAGAGCCTGTCCGTCGGCAATCGGGTGGAGAATCGCGACCGCTTGTATGCGACAAACTTATCTTGTGCCATGTCCTGTGAGCCTCGTCGAGCAGATCATAGTCACGGACGGGGGGTCGTGTCTTGCCGGAGCGCCATTATCGCTTGCGCGATTTTTTGCCAGTCTGGCTCCCCGGTCATGTGAGACCACGACCAGCGCAAGGCTCCCTCCATCACGTTTGTGCCCAGACCCATCGCGCTCAGCACATGGCTGCACGTCAGGGATTGCGAAGTACAAGCCGACCCGTTCGAGATCGCCACCAGTTCGGCCAGCGCTGCCATGACGTCTTCGGAATCGAGCCCGGGAAACGACAGGTTGATGATGTGCGGCAGGACGTGTCGCTGATCTCCATTCAAAACTGGAGACAGCGGGCCAAGGGCCGCGAGCAATCGCTCCCGAAACGCCAGACACTTTCGCGTTCGCTCCTGCATTTCGTCGGCGGCCAATGCCGCGGCGAATCCGAACCCGGCGATCAGATGCACGGGCAGCGTGCCCGGGCGCAGTCCGCGTTCCTGTCCACCGCCGTGCATCAGGGGAGTCAACGGGGGCCGTTGTCCGTTTCGGCGGCGGGTCAGCAGGGCGCCGACTCCTTTGGGGGCGTAAATTTTGTGACCGCTGACGGCGACCAGATCGACCCGCGGATTTTGCAGCGGCGCCAGATCCCGCCCGAACGCCTGGGCCGCATCGACGTGAAAATAGGCCGGGTGATCCGCCAGCGAATCGGCGATTTGGTCGATCGGTTGCAGCACGCCGGTCTCGTTATTCGCCTGCATCACCGAAACGAGCAGCGTGTCGTTACGCACGGCGGCGTGGACGGCGTGGGCATCGACCCGCCCGCCGGGACCGGGCGCCACGAGCGTCAGCGAAAATCCGCGCTCGCTAAGCCATCGCAACGGCTCAAGCACCGCGGGATGTTCGATCAGGGTGCTGACAAGGTGCGTTCGACCCGTGGTTCGCCCATGTTCGGCCAAGCCCAGGAGGGCGAGATTGTTGCTTTCGGTGGCCCCGCTGGTGAAGACGATGTCGCCGCGGCCGGCCATGACTACGGCGGCGATGCGATCGCGCGCCTGTTCCACCGCGCGCCGCGCGCGCACGCCATAATCATGGGTTCGGCTTCCGGAATTCCCGAACTCTTCGCCGAGAAAACGCATCACCTCTTCCCGAACGCGCGGGTCGAGCGGCGTGGTCGCGGCACAGTCGAGGTAAAGCATATCGGCCAACTATTTTCCCGCCGGGGCGATCGACAAAGGAATCGTTTCCCGTACGCGACAGAGATTAGCGATCGACGCGAAATGTGACAAACATCGACAATGGGAAGACCCAGCGGTATTCTTGCGGCGAATCCGACGCGCAGTTCGCGATCTGAATTTCGAGATCGAACGCGATCGAATGAGCCGGAGTTTTCGTGAAACTGATTGTCGCTTACATCCAGCCCGACAAGTTAAACGCCGTGAAGGCCGAGTTGTTCAAGTCGGCGGTGTCCAAGATGTCGGTGGTCGCCAACGCCATGGGCTGCGGTCAGCAGAAGGGGTACACCGAAGCGTATCGAGGCCATATCACCGAGATCAATCTGCGGCCGAAGACGCGGCTTGAGATCGCCGTGAACGACGAATTTGTCACCTTGACGGTCGAAGCGATCGTCAGGGCGGCGCGCACGGGAAATATCGGCGACGGAAAGATTTTTATTCTGCCGCTGGAAGAATGTATCCGCATTCGCACCGGCGAAACGGGAATCGACGCCATCGGTTAATCCCGGCCAGGGCGGCGAGCGAAACCGGCCGCGCAAGATTTGCCGCGACGAAGCGAAAAAACCGGCCGGCTTGTCGGTCAGGAGGCGATACGCGTCGGAGCGATTCGGGATAGGTGGTCATCGGCTTAGAAACGCTTTGTATGATGATGGTTTGCGCAAGTCGCGATTGGTCGTCGGGAGAAAAGCCGGCGAAGAATCCGCCCGCCGAGCCGCGCGTGTCGCGCAAGCAACTTGCGGGCGGGGCGTAAATTTTCTACGATATATGACCCCGCTGGACGATGCCCGAGCTTTTTCGCGTCGAGGGTCCGGTGGCGCGGCTGGAAACGCACCGTTGATATTTATCCCACACCGGAGGTTGGCCATGCGTCGTAAAGGTCTCGGTCGATGTGTGCGCAGCGTGATCGAGGGGTTGGAGTCGAGGGTTTTGTTCGATAGCGTTTCGGTCGGAACCGGCGCCTCACAGATCATCGGGACGGTCTATACCGATCCCTATACCGACGCACAGGACATGTTCCATGCCGGCGCCCCCGCCGCGGGCGTTACCGTTTATATCGACCTCTACAACGACCATACCCTTGACGCGGCCACGGGTCCTGGTCATCCCGGCGATCCGTTCACCGTTACCGACGCCAACGGCATGTTTTCGTTTACGCAGATCGCGAATACCAATGGCGCCAACGGGTCGCCGATCGTTTATCGTCTCGAACTGATCGCCCAGTCCGGCTTTCAGCAGGAGGCGCCGGGATATCTTGACGTGACCCTTCCCACGGGCGCCTCGGCCAGCAATTCGCAAAACGTCATCCTCACGGAAACCAACGCGACCGGAATCAGCGGGTTGCTCTTCTACGACATTAACCAGGATGGCCAATACGAATCGAAAATGGGAGAAACGCCGCTCGCCGGCGACACCGTGTATGTCGATGCCAACGGGAACGGCCAATTCGATCCCGGCGAGGAATACGCCGTCACCACCGCCTCCGGTTTGTTTAATCTTCCGGAGCCGCTGGGAACGTATCAGGTCCGAGTCATCCCACGCCCCGGGTTCCGGCAGGTTCCGCCGGGAAAGGTTGACGTGACGGTCGCCAACAGCGATCAGGGCGTGGTGAGCGTCGGGGAAAACAATTTCAGCAGCATTAACGGCACCGTCTTCCTCGACGGCAACGGCGACGGAATCCTCAACGGCACGGACGCCGGCATCGCCGGTGAAACGGTCGTCCTGGGATTGGACGGCACAAATGTCGCGGCGGCGACAACCGCCGCCAACGGTGACTTCTTCATCCCCACGCTCGCCGCCGGACAATATCAAATCACCGTTTTCAGCACCAGCGGCAAAGTCGAAGACGGCGCCGGCTACCTCAACCTCACGCTTGGCAATATCCAGGATCTCCACGTCGACATCGGCGAAGGGACGCCAGCGAGCATTAGCGGGACGATCTTCGACGATAAGAACGGCAACGGCACACAAGACGCCAATGATATAGGCCTGGCCGGTCAGACCGTGTTCATCGACCTCAACAACAATGGCGTCCTCGACGGCGCTGGGGCGCTGGATTCCAATGGTCAGCCGCTCCCGAACGGAGAGCCCACCGCCGTCACCGACGCGAACGGCAACTATAGCTTCACCGGACTCGGGCCAGGAACGTATACCGTCCGGTTGGAATTCCCGTCGGGATCGGTTCCCACGGCGCCGCCCTCCACGTCCAAGAGCTTCACCGTGACGCTCGGTTCCGGCGAAGCGCTGAACGCGCAGAATTTTGCCTTCAAGACGGCTGATTTGACGATTACCACCGTTCATTTCCCGCTGGCGCCGGTATTTGGGGATGTGAGTCAGGTCGCCACGTTCCGCTTGACCAACGTAGGGAGTCTTTCCGCCATCGGGTCATCGCAGATCGAGTTGTTCGTTTCCACCGCGGCGGCTTTTAACGCGACGTCGGCCACTCCGCTGGTCCTCACCGCGAGCGTGCCGCTGAACCTGAAGCCGGGTCAGTCCAAAATCTTCAAGGTGCCTTTCACGTATCCGCCCACTCAAGCGACGGGCAGCTACTATGTTACCGCCGAGATTGTCTCGTCGGTGCAGGACAACAACAGCGCCAACGACTTCGCCACGACGCCGGCGGTTCAGGTGATCCAGCCGGTCCTTGATCTTGGCCTCACCTACGCCTCACAGCCGGCGGCGAGCGTGGCGCCGGGAAACGCCACCGTGCTTAGCGTGCTGGTGACCAACTACGGCAATGTGGAGACGACCAGCGACCTGACGTTTCGGGTCTACGTCGCGACCACCAGTGTCCTCGAGCCTAACGACGTCATCGGCCAGAGTTTCTTGATCTCGAAGGTGAAGCTGAAGGCCGGCGCCACCAAGCTGTATCGCCTGGTGCTCACGTCGCCGGGAGCGTCGGTGGGCGCGAGATACCCGATCGTATACGTCGATTCGAGTGATTCGCTCGGCGAAACCAATACCGCCAACAATTTGGCGACCCCATTGGCGCCGACCCAGTTCTTATGACGCCGTCTCCGGAAGCAGTGGGCGCTTTTGAACGCGCCGTCCGCGCGGTGTTGCTCCACGACTGGGATCCGCACAACGCCGCCGGCGTGCCCGCGGCGCATGGCGCCTACGACCTCTACGTGCGCCCGCTGGCGGAGGCGATTCGCGGCGGGGCGAGCGAATCGCAAATCGTCGTCTGGCTTCATGAGCGAGAACAGGAATCGATGTGCTTCCCACCCATGGGAACGCAAAGGCTCAAGCGTATCGCAATGAAATTGCTCGCCATCGAGCGCACGTCGTACGATCCGGACGCAAGTTGAAGTTAGACATTGCGGGGCGCTTTCGGCGACCAATGCGAATGGCGCTCTAGTTCTTTTTTTGCTCGGCCGCCTCCGCTTTCTTCTCTTCCGTCAGCTTGAACGGCTTGCCGTCGCGAAGTCCTTCAATCACCAAGTCTTTAGGATTGTCGATCATCACTTTTCGCAGATCGGCCGAGGAATGAATGGCGTTTCCGTTGAGTTTTTGAATGAGGTCCTGCTCTTTAACGCCGATTTTCGCCGCGCGCGACTCGGGAAGAAGATGCAGCACTTTCACGCCGTCGCCCCCGGCGGCGGGCTCGGCGAGCGTTACGCCGAGCAGCCCGTCGGGCGGCGGCAGGGGGACGATGTTGATGCCGTTGGGACCGACGTTGACGTTCATCCGCACATTGATGTTGTTGATGCCGACCCCGTTGCCGCCCTGGATGTGCAGGCCGCGGATGCCGACGCCGCCGTTGCCTGCGTATTGCCGGTAAAGGGCGAAAGCCGGCGGGTTTTGCTTTTGTAGTTTGTCGGGGGTTTGCGCTTTGAAGTTGCGCGTGACTTCCTTGCCGTCGATCTGGCCGGTCACGGTCATTTTAATTCCCGCCGCCGACTCTTCGATGTGGATCATTCGGCCGCTTTCATGCACGTCGACCGTTTTTGAGCCGTCGCTGATGGACATGCTCATCGAATGAGCCCCGGAAGCACCGGTACCTTGAGGCACAGCTTCGACGATGACCGGCGGTTCATCGATCTCCTGAAGCAATTCCGCGGCCCGCGCCTGAATCTCGGGATCGGTCGATTGCCGGGCCTCTTTGAGAGCAGGGACGGCTGCGTTGCCCATCCGCTTGAGCTTCTGCCCGGCATCGCGGCGGACATGAAAATCGTCCGCGCCAAGCTGATGAATCAACTCGGCGATAGCGCCTGGGGCCGGTTGGGTGGCGGGAACGGTTGAAACCGGGGCCGGCTGCGTCGTGGGGATCGCGGTGGCGCTGGCGGCGAGGGTCAGCGCGAACAAGGCAGTCGGGAAGATTTTCATGGCGGTTCGCTCCGTATTGAATGCGAGAAAAGGCAAAGGCCGGCGCCTCTGGCGGTTGGACTGGAGTCTCATCAAGTAGCATGCTTCGGGAAGCGATGAGTCGCAAAGAAATCCCGCGCCGCCGGCTCCCGTCAGTTTATAGCGAAGCGGCGACCCGTCGTTGACCGAACACCAGGGGAGACGGCGCCCGCGCGTCACTCGGGGCTGACCGCTTCCTCCCCTCTCATTCGCGATCGCACGTTATCCAGCACGTTCATGAAATTAATATAACTGTCGTATGGGCTCTCGTAGGGACTGAAGAATTTATTGTGGCGGGCGCCGTTGGACCAGTATTTGGTGCACATGTAGTAGAAGTGATCGCTGCTGCTGAGCCGGCGCCATTCCGCCAGCAGGTCGGGATCGCCATGTTCTTTCAGGGCGCCTTCCAGCTTGTACAGCTCGTGAAGCGCGTTGGATTGCATGGCGTTCCCGAGCCAGAGGGACAAATCGCGCTCCGTGTCGGCCCATGAAATCATGTGCGGCACGTCCAACTCGTCAACCGGCTGGAACTGATCGGCCGCCTGCGCCGGCGTGAGAAACACATTCTGTCCGCCCTGAAGAATCTTGCCCGGAAGATGGCGGAGAAACTCGAAGATTCCGCTGTTTTCCCAATGGCGTTCGCCGAAGGTTTCGTAATCGAGAAAGAGGTTGCATAAGTCGCCGTGGCCGTTGATCTGGTTCACCCAGCGGGCGAATTTCTCGGCCGTGAGGGGCCATTGCGGCCACTGGCGATCGGAGAAGCGAAGCGCGATGTCATCGCTGAGCCGATAGTTCTTCAGCAGAATCTTGATGTTCGCGTGCGGGGGACGATAGATAAAATTGGGGCTGCGCGTGCCGAGAATATGGTCGGCGCCTTCGGTGAGGATCGCATCATAGCCCATGTGTGAAACGAAATGGGCCAGGTCGTTGTTGTAGATCAATTCCGTATTGCGAAAGACGCGCGGCTGCTGAACGAACAACTCGTTTATCATTGCCCGATGCTTCTCGGCCTGCTCGCGAAATTCTTCGCGGGAATAGAGAAACGCCATCGAGTGATAATAGGTTTCGTCCAGAAAATCGACGCATCCGGTCTTGGCCAATTCCTGAAACCCCGCGACGACATCGGGGGCAAAGAGACGGAATTGTTCCAGCGCGACGCCGGTCACGGAAAACGCGATGCGAAACCGCCCCTCGTGCGCGCGGATCGCGTCCAGAAGAACCTTATTGGCCGGCACATAGCAGCGTTGGGCCACCTTGCGTAGCCACTCGGCGTTTTTCACGTCGTCGAAATAATTCTGGTCGGAATCGAAGACGCTGTAGTGCCTGAGCCGATAGGGCTGATGAACCTGAAAATAGATGACGACTGCTGCCATGACAAGCCCCGCGCCGGCATGCCCAGGGGCCGGCACATTCTACAGGTCGCACGGAGCAGGTCTAGCGGGGAAATGAACTCAATTCGACGCCGGCCCCGTTTCGGGGTCGTTCATCGTCGTGCTTTGAAATAACTGTTCGCTCAATTGCAAGTCAATCAATCCCAGAAGCTGATCGGGATCAATCGGCTTGAGCAGCAGCGGGGGCAGTTCCGGAGTGACTAAGCCATGCATTTTGTGTTGAATCTGGTTCAGCGGCATCCCGGACAAAAGGATCACCGGCAACGCGCGGTGATGCTCCTGCAAATAACTCAATACATCGAATCCATCCGAACCCGGCATGTTGAGATCGAGTAAAATGAGATCGATCGGACGATTCTTGATATAAACAACGGCGGCATCGCCATCACCGGCTTCCTGAACGGCAAATCCCGCGCTGCGCAGAAATTGCGCAAGAACATGTCGTTCGACGGTCGAATCGTCGCACAACAAAATTCGACGTGAAGGCGACTGGAGACTTTCAGACATCCTCGCTAAGCTCCCGCCTGAAGAATTTTCAGGCTTTTTCAAAATTCCCACTTCCCGGCTGTTCGCTTCAATGGACAAGTTAAGAATAGCAAACAATGCGCCACGAATTGGGGACGTCCTATATTGCCGTCGCTGACCGCGGTAATCCACGCGAGTGTAGGCACATTGACAGATTCACGCCCGAGTTTACAATAGCGCCCCAGCACAATTGAATATCTCTTATCCAGAGTGGCTGAGGGTTGGGCCCGATGACGCCACAGCAACCGGAGGTGATCGCGAGCGATCGCGAACATTCCTCGGTGCTAACTCCCGCCTGATTCCCCGCGAACGTCGCGGTCATTCAGGACAGATAAGAAGGCGCTTTTCGGCAGAATCGATGCAAAGCCTCTTCTTATCGAAGAGGCTTTTTGCGTTGTTACCTGATGGAGTGTGCCATGAGTTATGTCCTGGGCCTCAAGTGCAAGGAATGCGGTCATCGAACGGCGGTTTCGCCGGTGCATGTCTGCGAGCAGTGCTTTGGCCCTTACGAGGTGGAATACGATTACCCGCGCATGAAGGGGAAAGTTACCCGGCAATCGATCGAGGCTGGTCCAAAGAGCCTTTGGCGATATAAGGATCTGCTCCCCGTCGATAAGCCCGTCACCGGTTTTCATTCCGGTTTTACGCCCCTCAAACGCGCGGGGCGCCTGGCGAAGGAACTCGGGTGCCGGGAGCTATGGATCAAGGACGATTCGTGCAATTATCCCACCTATTCCTATAAAGAGCGGGTGGTCTCCGTGGCGATCAGCAAAGCCGTCGAGTTTGGCTTTACGACGGTCGGTTGCGCCAGCACCGGCAATCTCGCCAACAGCACCGCCGCCCACGCCGCCCAGGCCGGCATCCGCTGTTTCGTGATGATCCCGCACGATCTCGAGCAGGGCAAGGTGCTTGGCTCGCTGGTCTTTGGGCCGCACATGGTTCGCATTCGCGGCAACTATGACGACGTCAACCGTCTTTGCACCGAGATCGCCGACAAGTACGGCTGGGCCATCGTCAACGTGAACCTGCGTCCGTATTACACCGAAGGGGCGAAAACCTTCGGTTTTGAAATCGCCGAGCAGCTTGGCTGGCGGCTTCCGCAACACACGGTGATTCCGA
This sequence comes from Tepidisphaeraceae bacterium, assembly GCA_035551995.1. GTDB lineage: Bacteria > Planctomycetota > Phycisphaerae > Tepidisphaerales > Tepidisphaeraceae > RYN-428. The sequence goes on along the minus strand of DASZME010000012.1, from coordinate 160,929 downwards.
CGGCCGGCGGAACGATTCTGCCGAAGGTTCACAAGGGGTATCAGGAGTTCATCGAGCTTGGTCTGGTCCCGAACACCAGCGCCAAGATTTACTCCGCTCAAGCCGCCGGTTGCAATCCCGTGGTCACTGCGATCCATAAGGGCACCGACATGATCGAGCCGCAAAAGCCCAACACGATCGCCAAGAGCATCGCCATCGGCAATCCCGCCGACGGGTACTACGCCTGCAAGGTCGTCCAGGAATCGGGCGGATGGGGCGAGAGCGCGACCGATCGCGAGATTGTGGACGCGATCAAACTGCTGGCCCGCACCGAAGGCATCTGGACCGAACCCGCCGGCGGAACGACGTTGGCCGCGACGATCAAGTTGCTTGATTCAGGACGTATTCCGCGAACGGATTCGATCGTCGTCAGCATCACCGGCAACGGCTTGAAAACCCAGGAGGTGGTGGTCGATGAACTGCCGTATCCGGTGGTGATCGACCCGAAGATCGGCGAGTTCGACAAGCTGGTGGATTCGCTGGAAGCCGCTCCGCGCGAGCCGTCGGCGGAGGAGCGGGGAAAAGTTGCGGTAACCGCTTGAGGGGGCGTATGATTCTTGTAATACGGGCGCCGAGGTGACAAATGACAACGGCCTTAACGATAGCTGATGAGGCGACGATAATTGGTCGCGCCATTCGGCCGGACGATGGTGACTGGTCGGCTGATATCGCCAATGCGATCCTGCGAATCAACTTGGCGCGCAAGGACGTGGACCGCATGAACGAATTGGCGGAACTTGCTCGAAAGGGCGAATTGTCCAGCGACGAGGAACTCGAGATCGAAAATTATCGGCGAGCGGGTCGGGATTGAAATGTTAAAGGCCAAGGCGCGTTTGTCGTTGTCGCGCGGGGGCGGTTTGCCATAGCAATCCATGAATCTGGCTCTTGAGCAGGAGGTATGGAACCGAGCGGCAATCCTGCTGCGAATATTGTCAGATGACGTCGATGTTGGCGGCGTTGCAGTTTCAAATCGATCATGTGCGGGCTCAAAAGCACGGTGGCGTCTCTGCTTTGGACAATCTCGCCCTGTCGTGTTTCGCATGCAACAGCTATAAAGGTCCAAACATCGCCGGGATCGATCCGATGACGGGGAGATCGACTCGCCTTTTCCACCCTCGACGCGATCGATGGACGAGTCATTTTGAATGGAATGGCGCGATACTTGTCGGTCGCTCGCGAATTGGACGCGCCACGATTCATGTGCTGAATATGAATCATCCGGACGTCGTATCGATTCGCGACACGTTGATCGCGGCGAGGATTTTCCCGCCGGCGCCCCGGCCTTGAACGGTTTCAAATGATGAAATTGTGGTTGACAGAATCGAAAGGATCGTTTCGAAAATGAGCATAAAAGTCCGCATTCCCTCCCCCCTCCGTAATTTCACCAATGGCGCCGACGTTGTCGAAGCCGAAGGAGCGACCATCGGCCAAGCGCTCGATAGCCTGAAGACCAAAGCCACCGGCATCGAAACCCGACTCTTCAAAGGGCCGGCGACGCTGAATCGGTTCGTCAATGTTTATCTGAATGACGAAGACATCCGTTTTCTGAAGAACCTGGAAACGCCGATTAAGGATGGAGACGAGATCAGCATCGTTCCGGCGATCGCGGGAGGCTGAAGCGTGGCGGCTGGCGCATTTCTTGCCGCCTCTTGCGTTTGCCGACCGGGGCGCGGCGGGCAATCCAAGGACGGATCGTGCATTGCCTCAGGACGGCAAGTCCGATAAGGTCGTATGTGTCTTGACGCGCCTTGGTGGTGCAAGGGTTGCGTTTTGGAGGGTTCGTCCGCAAAATGACGCGCCTTGATGGTATTTTTGCTCAACGCGGGTGAACTTTCCAACCGATCGGCGTTTGGAGATACGCGATGAGTGACGAACAGAATAAAGAGGTGGGTATGTTCGGTGATCTTCAAGCGATCGTGAAAGAGATCGCGACGACGGTATCGACCCTCTGCAAAACGCGCGGCTGGAAAGCCGATACCCTCGCGGCGCGCGCGTTTCCCGCGACGGCAAAGTCGGCGTGCAGCGGGGGCGCGGCGGCCAGCGCGGAGTTCGCCCGCATCCTGGAAATCGCCGAAGGCCTGGTTTCCGGGAGCGTGACGCAGTTGCCCAGCAAACGATTTTTACTGGCGTTTCTGGACGCCCTCGAAGCTCCGGTGCAGACGGTCGTGGCCCCGCAGTTGACGCAGGAGGCCAAGGCGGCTTGGTTTGACTCTCTGAACAAGCGCGGCCTCGGCCAGGGGTTTGGCGCCGAAGGCAGGCCTTTCGACATGGCCGCCGACGCCGGATGTCTCGATTTGATGCTGGCGTTGGACGCACTGTCGCTGGTGTGCGAGCCCGAGCCGGCGCCGTCTTTGGAAGAGGTCATGCGCCGAACCCGAATCCGCAATCAAGTCAACGAGATATTACATCGAGTCGCCACCTGAATTTACGGGGCTTGAGCAAATCGTACCGCGGCGATGGGTGGAGTGGTCGCACGTCAAATCGCTTTTTCAATATGTCACATTACGTCTTGAGTTTCGATCGATCTCAGCGAATATCCGGCGCGGCTCGTACGCTGTGGAGTCTTTTTCTGGACGAGCGTCCGCAATACCGCGCAACCTCGCTGCTCGAGCGCGTGACGCCGCTGGAATCGTCTGATCGAGGGGCGAAGTTTTCCTCTTTTATCCGCAACGAATGCGCGGTCGCTTTTTGCAGCTACTGCGCGATATCGTTGTATGATTTATCGTGCGAGGTGGTGAACCATGTCAGCCTGGAGCGCTGGGTGGCGTCGGTGAGCGGCCGTCCCAGCTCGTGGTTGCATGGTTTGGACGGATTCCCGATCGGGCGCGACGATCCTTCCCTTGCCCTCCACGAGGTGCCGCCCCGCGCCGAAGCGCTGATCGACCAGAATTACGTCCTTGCCGAGAGTGCCCAAAACGCCGAGCGAGTTTGGACCTGCCTGCTGCTGCATGAGGTCGGGCACCTTGTTCTTCACTGGCCGGATTTCAAACGACAGAATTCGTCGGACGGCAAGGCGATGGCGACCGACGAACAAGAAGCGGAAGCCTGGCTTTTTCAATCGACGATTTTGGGTCTTGCGCTTGGCTCCTACGCGCATAGTCGTGTTATCATGCCGCGACGTACCGACGGCGATGTTCACGAAGATGCGTGGAAGTTTTTATGGTGAGCCGCCTTGGCCGCCGCCCCTGCCGCGAGCGGTCCATGGACGGCACGGCCACAAACGATCTGGAGACCAGGATGTATTCCAAACGCTGTTGGTTCACCTTCCCGACCCGCAATCAGGTCGAGCAGCCGATCATCTACGAGATGAGCCAGAAATTCCCCAGGGTCGTTTTCGATATCCGCCAGGCAAGCGTGCAAAATGAGATCGGCATCATGGCGGTCCTGCTGACCGGCGCCGAGCCGGAAGTGACGGGCGCGATCGCGTTTCTTCGCTCTCGCGGCGTAACCGTCGAGCCGATCGAAAAAAGCGTGGTAGAAGGTTAGGAATTGCCGCTTCGAGAGGTCCTTCTTTCGATAACCCAGGGCGGAAGCCTACGGATCTTTCCCGCGTAACGGCATTCGCCTTCATCGACCGTACCGAACGATCCGTCCGTCAATCTTAACGAATCGAGGGTAAAATGAATCGACGTGATTTTCTTACAGCGTCGGCCGGCGCGTTGGCCATGTCCGCCTTGTATCCTCATGTGGCGGAGTCCGCGGAGGTAAAGAGCATGCGCGTGGGATTGATCGGCACGGGATGGTATGGCAAAACCGATCTGCTCCGCCTGATTCAGGTGGCGCCGGTGAATGTGGTATCGCTGTGCGACGTCGATGAGGAGATGCTTGAGGGCGCCGCCGATATCGTTTCCGCCCGCCAGGCTTCCAGGAAAAAGCCCCGACTGTTCGGCGATTATCGCCAGATGCTGAAGGAGAAGGATCTGGATGTCGTGCTGATCGGCACGCCGGATCATTGGCACGCGCTGAACATGATCGCCGCGGTTGAATCCGGCGCCGACGTTTATTGTCAGAAGCCGATCAGCGCGGACATCGCTGAGGGTCAGGCGATGCTGGCCGCCGCTCGCAAACACCAGCGCGTGGTGCAGATCGGCACCCAGCGCCGCAGCACGCCGCACCTGATCGAAGCCAAGCAGCAGATCATCGAGCAGGGCCGGCTTGGCAAGATCGCCATGGTCGAGATTTACTGTTACTACCCGATGCGGGCCAAGGGAAATCCGCCGGACATCGCGCCGCCGGCCAATCTCGATTACGAGATGTGGACCGGCCCCGCGCCGATGCGCCCGTTCTGTAAACTCACCCATCCCCGCGGCTGGCGCGCCTTCATGGAATACGGCAACGGCATCGTCGGAGATATGTGCGTTCACATGCTCGACATGACCCGCTGGATGATGGGCCTCGGCTGGCCCAAATCCGTCTCGTCCACCGGCGGAATTTTTGTCGACAAAGCCAGCAAAGCCAACATCTCCGACACCCAGACCGCCACCTTCGACTTCCCCGAAGTGCCCGTCATCTGGCAACATCGCACCTGGGGCGAAATGCCCCCCGGCTTCGGCTACGTCGCCAACAAGGAGCCCAAGCCCGGCGCCCTGAACAACCCGCGCTATCCCTGGGGCGCCACGTTCTACGGCGACAAAGGCACGCTCGAATGCAGCGTCATGGGCTACACCTTCACCCCCCACGGCGACGGCGACGTCATCCACAAAGACGTCGTCTACGAACTTGAGCAATATCCCGAAGACAAAACCGAAAAAGATTTGGAAAAGCACGTCGCCCCCGCGATCCGCGGCCACATGAAAAACCTCCTCGAATGTATCGGCACGCGCGCCAAACCCGTCGCCGACATCGAAGAAGGGTATATCTCGACAACGACTTGCATCCTCGCGAATCTCTCGATGAAACTCGGGCGAAGCCTGACGTGGGACCCTGTGAAAGGCCAGATCGCAAATGACGAGGAGGCGAATCGCCTGCTCAGGCGGCCGTATCGGGCGCCCTGGGCACACCCGGAAGCGACCACGGTATAGGAGCAATCGAAATGGATTAAGCAAAACGGACTTGGTCACGCCCGTTCGTCGCGGCATGTACTAACGATGTTTCGCTAATTCCAAAGCAGGTTCTAACCTACTCCGAAGGATGGATGAAGTTCCTGCGATCCGGTTCTTCGCGTACCTCCCAGCCGTTGAATGACGCCCAATGGGGGGCTCTTATAGTCCGGCCTGCCAAACGTGAAGATCACGTTTACTCCCGTGAAGTCGGAATACCGTGTTCAGTGAGACGCCTGGAAGGCGAAGGGGAAATAGCTCGAAACGAATCGGCTGCGCGTTCGCTGTTATCTATACGTTCGTGCGAATCGAATCCTGGAATAACAGGCTTTTTTCATTTTGACGGGCGAGCTTCGATCGGGAAACACGCTCCGCAAGCGGGGCGGGTAAACGCAAAAATGCTGCAGCATCCGAAAAACTCTAGTCTGTCACAAGTGTCCAGCTTGCGTCTGGATTGTACTCTTTCATGCTGCGCGCGGTTTCAACAGTCGCGGGATCCAGATCCTTTTGATACAGCTTGCCGTTGTGGCTGATAATGAAGGTCATGACGCCCGAGACGCCAGGCTCCTTTGGGTAGGCGACGAGGGCGAAACCGGCGATCATATTGCCGTTGATGATATAGTCATATTTCCCGCCGGGCGCGGCGGGGCCCTGGGCGGTGAGAATACGATAGACGTAGCCATGGTATGGCTGAGGACCCGCGGTCTCTTTTTTGCCCGGGGTGTACCCTTCCTGCGTGGCCTGAGCGATCAGGGGACCAAAGGGGCTTTGTTCTTCGCCGACCGCGGCCGGCCAATACAGACCGTCCTTGCCATGCTTGCTGAGGAAATGCTGGGCGTACTTGAGGACCCCGCTTCCGTCGCGATCGGCGCTGGCGTATTCGCGCTGGGCTTCGACGTAGGCTCGGCAGACTTTGATCGTTTCAAGCTCATTGGCGCCGATCCGGCGGGCGAGAATTTCCTGCTTGCCGGCCTCGGTATCGAAAAACCATTTCCCGCTCGATAAACGCGTCAGCGGGATTGGGAATGGCCAGTTGTCCTTTCCGATGTCGATGAACGACGTATCGGCGTTTTTCTTTTCCAGTTCCATGTGTTCGCCGGCCCGGGTGACGAAGTTGTCGAAGGCTTTCTCGTCTTCCACCTTATCGCCCGAGACGAATTCGGCGGCGGAGGGGCCAAAAATCTGATCGAGCGCCTTGCTGTCACGCGCCTTGGCGGCGGCGACGAGCGCGGCGGCGGCTTGATCGTCGGTATCAAATTGGCGCTGTCCAACGCCCGGCTCGCCGGCCGGACGAATCAACGCGGCCTTGACCGGCGGAATATTGCTCTTCACCGCCGTTCCGCTGTCGCAGCCGGCGATCGCGCCAAGAGCCAGGGCGCAGGCCAATCGCATCGACAAACGCTGAGAGATTCGGGAATACATGGACTTATTCTCCTTGATCGTGGCTTCATCGGTGATGTGCCGACGCGTGGCCGCGGGCGCTTTGCGCGCGGGCGGCGCCGCCCGATCCGCCGTGGAATGCGTTATTGGGAGCGGATCGCGGGGCCTGTGGCGCGGCGCGTGGCGGAGGCTGACTTTCGCGAATGGCCGCAGGAGCGGGCTCGCTGCGGCGCTGCGGAACTGCATTGATTGGCGGCGCCGGCCGAGCGGGCGCGGGGCGGGCCCGGTCGTCGGCGCGCTGGATTTCTTCTCGCGTGTTGTCGCCCCGGAAGATGTTTCTGGATGGCGTCTGCACCGGACCACGTCCGATGGAAGGCTCCGGCGCTCTGTGCGGCAAAGCCACGGCATGATTGCCGACGACTGATCCGCGCTGCCGATCAAGGCCCAGATGTCCGATGACCGCGGGCGTAATCCGGGGCGCGGGGCGATTGGAAGACCTGACCCACGGCCTGATGTCGGCGCGGGCGCCCGCGGGCCGATGGTCCCATGCGGGCGGATGCCGATCCCATTCCGCCGGGTGATGCCATCGATGATACCAGCCGTCGCCCACGATAATATTCGATGCGCCCCAATCGAAATCGTAATCGAGCCATAACCCGATCGGAAAGCCGACGCCGAAGGTAATGGGAGACGCGGCGTTATAGATGACCTCCGGGTGTACGTCGGCACGTACAGCGTATTGGGATCGACCGGCTCGATCCGGATGGCGTTTCCGTCGGTGATCACCTGCTCCTGCGGGCCGCTTTGAAGATTGTTGAGAGCCTGCGCCCGGGCACGCAATCGCTGCACGGAATTCAGCACATCCTGCCGCTGGTTCAAAAACGCGGCGCCCAGCGTTTGAGTCCAATCGATTTGGACGCTCATCATTTTGAGAACAGTGGGATAATGGAGCAACCCCTTGATCGAAGGGTCCCAGTTCTGGGCGTCGATCGCCGATTCTGTGACGTTCGGCGTCGCGCTGAGCCACTGTTCGGCCGCCGCGATATCCTGCGGATAGGTGGCGGCGGGAAAAATTAACGATAACAGTGGATCAGGATACAGCGCGATCGGCGCCAGCAGCTGATCGAGCTGATCGGCGCTCAGCGTTACCGGCGCCCCGGGCGTTACCGGCGGCGCGCCTTGCGGATACTGCACATATTGCGGGTACTGCGGCGCCTCATAGACCTCCTGCGCCATGATGAATGAATTGATCCAGCAGAGGATGGCGAACGCTATCACGGGCCAGATCGTTACCTTCCACTGTATTGAAGGCTTTTTTGGGTTGGTAGAGCGCGCGGGGGTCGCGGGGGTCGCGAAACACGCCCCGCAAGCGGGGCCGCTAAACGGAGAGACGCTACACCTAAATGAACTTGCGCGATTACGCACTCTACTCCCTCGCCCGGTAATCCGGCAGAGGGTTGGGAAAAGGGTTTTTTTGAAACGACGCAAGTCGCGTAAAGTCCGAACTGTCAAAGAAACCCTCACCCAGCCCTCTCCCGGAGTAGGACGAGGGTATGAAAAAAGACGCGCGTAATTGCGCAAGGTTATTTTAGTGGAGATATGAACCGGCATTAAGAGTTTGCCTTTGTCGCCGTTATCGACGCCCAAACTGATCGTCATCGATCCGCCGCCGCGATTTATCTTCTGTACGCTTTGTCGAGGGAAGTCGCAACGGAGAAAATCAAACAGGGGCTAAGACGCCGGCAATGACGTTATCTTTGCGAGTTGCGTCGTTATCGCATTGGTTCCACGTACAGATGGTCTCGTGGACGAAGCGAAGCTTCTCGACCGCCGCCGGCGGAAGAACGAACGGATAGGCGTCGGCCAGCCCCATGCCGCGGTTGAGGTTATTCAAGACAAAGGTCAGCGGGAACCAGTTGTTCATGATTTCGTCGAATACCTGCCGATGGGCCGGTTTCATCGGCTGTTTTTCCATGGCGGGATCATCCTTGCGCTCCGGCTGCAATGACAGCCCGCACGCCGCCGCTGTCTCGAGGGTGTCGGTCATGTGAAGGTAATGGGCCCATGTCTCGGCCCAATCTTCCCAGGGATGAACGCTCGCATAGGCACTGACGAAATTTTGATTCCAGTTGGGCTGCGGTCCATTATCATAGTAAAGTTTCAAGGCGGCGTTATAGTCCTGGCGTTCGTCGCCGAAAAGCCGGCGATAGCCTTCGATTCGCCGCGAATCCCGAATTAGGCGATCCCAATAGTAGTGTCCGATTTCGTGCCGGAAATGGCCGAGCAGCGTGCGATACGGCTCGTGCATCGACAGCCGCCGCTTTTCCCGCTGCACGTCGTCAGCCTCATCGATATTCAGGGTAATCACGCCGTCCTCGTGACCGGTGAGTACGCGCGGGCCGCCGGGCGGGTCGGCCTTTAGATGAAAAGCAAGGCCGTCGGCGGGGTCCTCCATTTTGTTGCGCAAGGGGAGTTCATGTTCAAGGAGGCTGTATACAAGCCGCCGCTTGGCAAGCTCCAGCTTATGCCACGCCGCCTTGTTTTCCGCGGAATGGAGATCGGGAATAACTTGCGTCAGCCTGCATGAAACGCACAAGGGATTGGGATCGTCGGAGGCCACCGCCCAATTACAGATTGCATGGGTCGTGTAGTTCGAGCAGAGCCGATAGGTCCGTCCATTGGACCGGCGAACCGGAGTCGTGTAGAGCGTATCGCCATTCTTACCGCCGCCTGTCGCATCCAGGGAAACAATGAGTTTCAACTCGGGAACGTAGGCGAGTTTGTGCCCGCAGTTGCCGCAAAACGTGTTTTCAAAAAAGATCGGGCGGCCGCAGTGATCGCAATGAAACATTCGCATCGTTCAACCCTTCTGTACGGCCGCGGCGTTGACGCTTTCACAGAACGGATACTCCAGAGACACCAGACACGAGAATGCAAAAAACAGGCCACGACATACCGCCGCCCTATGATGCGTGGGGCGAGATGTCGTGACCGGTTGGCGGAAGAGTTGGCGCCCAATTTTCAAGCGGCATGAAGATCGTGCGCCAAGCTGTCGGGTCTGGCTTCCTCCGTTACCACGTTAAAGCGCGTCAGCCATCCACTGCCGAACTGCGTGGTGAGGGCGACATCGGCCGCGTCGCGGCCGGTGGCCATCAGGATTCTCCCGATGCGCGGCTGATGGTGGCGCCCGTCCATCGACCACCAGCGTCCGCCGAGGTAGACCTCATGCCACGCGGAAAAATCCATCGGCGCCGGGTTGTAGGGAACGCCGATGTCGCCGAGGTAGCCGGTGACGTACCGGGCCGGCAAGTTAAGGCACCGGTGCAGCGCCACGCAAAGATGCTGGAAATCGCGGCAAACGCCGCGCGCCTCGCTCATCGCTTCGACCGCGGTTCGGGTGTGGCGTGCGTATTGATAGCCGAAGGTCATGTGCTGATGCACCCAATCGACCACGGCCTTGGCGCGTGCCCAGCCCGGCGCCAGGTGGCCGAAGAGATTCCAGGCGCGATCCTGCAGAAATTCCAATTCGCAATAGCGGCTGCACATCAGATATTGCAACACTTCCGCCGGCAGATCCGCGGGCGACGCCTGGTGTTGTTCGGCCGCAGTCTGCGGAATCTGATCGGGCAGTCCGCTGTCGCGTACGGTGTTGCTGGACCAGATCCGCACCTGTCCGCCGGGGGCGACAATACGGCCCACTTTATTTCCATAGACGTCGAAAAACGTTTTGACGGGAATCGATTGCCCGTCCTGCGCCTCCACATACACCACGTCGCGCTGCAACAAATCCGCTTGCCGCGACGGATGGGTGTACAGCATGAGGTTCATGGGTACCCCGGGGGCGGTCTGAAAACACATGTCATAACCAATACGAATAAACATCATCACTCCGAATCAAATTCCCGACCTCGCGATCGCTCAAATACGCAGAGAGACGACCGCGGCTTTTTTTGCGGGAAAAAACAGGTTGGCAAAGCTGGCGCCAGTCGCCCCGAGACGCGAAAGGTCGCTGAAATCGTATTTTGGTCTCACATGCCTGCGGCATCTTGACGCGGAGCCTGTCGCGCCGATATATCCTACAATGTGCAAACCATGGAGAGCGCCGAAGCCTTATCTTTCAACGCCGCCCCAGCCAATGTCTCATCGATCGGCGTCGAGCGGTCGCCGGGGCTTGTGCTTCCCGCCGTCTCGCTGGCCAAGCGGGAATTGGTGCGTTTTCTTCGCCAGCGGCATCGGATCATTGGCGCGATCGCCCCGCCGATCATTTTCTGGATCGTGATCGGCGGGGGGATGGGCCGCAGTTTTCATGATGACGCGTCGCCGCGCGGCGCCGATTCCAGCTACCTTCAATATTTCTTTCCCGGCACCCTGCTGATGATCCTTCTTTTCACGGCGATCTTCTCCACCATTTCGATCATCGAAGACCGCCGGGAAGGATTTCTCCAATCCGTGCTGGTCGCCCCCGTATCGCGCATGGCCGTGGTGCTGGGAAAAGTCATGGGCGGAACCATCCTCGCGTTCGGCCAGGGGTTGGTGATTTTGCCGTTGGCGTGGCTCATTGGAATCCACATGACGGCGGTTGGATTTTTGTCGGCTTGCGGAATGATGTTGGTCGTATCGTTTTCGCTTACCGCATTGGGCTTTTGCATTGCATGGCGGATGACCTCGACGCAAGGCTTCCATGCGATCATGAATTTGTTCCTGATGCCGCTGTGGTTTTTGTCCGGCGCCCTTTTTCCGCCGCACAACGCTTGGGGCGCCTTGCGTTGGCTGATGCGACTGAATCCGCTAAGCTACGGATTGGCCGGGATCAGGCGGGCCATGTACCTTGGCCAGCGCGCGCAAATAATCGCGCCGCCGGGGTGGAGTATGATCGGCGTCGTCAGCGTTGGGTTTGCCGTCGTCATGTTCGCCGCGGCAAGCTGGATCGCCTCGGCGCCAACCGCGGCCGATTTACAGCAATAAACGCACGGCCCGGTTTAAGATGACGCCTACTGAGATTTCGCCAATGTCCCAGATCCCGGATCAAACCTCGGCCATTCCTGCACACGATCGGCCCGGCGCCGCAAGCCCCGCGCGGATGAGCAAGACGCAAAAGTTAATCAATTTCGCGCTATGGGGCGTGCTGGGCGTCGTCTTGCTCGGGATGCTCGTCGGCAAATTCATGCCGGCCGGGCATCCGCCCATGAAAGTGCTTTTTCACGCGGCCGCCTTTACGCTGACGGATCAGGACGCGAGGCCGTTTTCCGGCGCCGATCTGCGCGGCAAGGCCTACGTGTGTGACTTTATCTTTACGACCTGCGGGTCGGCGTGTCCCATGATGAGCCACAAGCTTCAGGGGATACAAACGCAGACGCCCGCCGCGTTGCAACTGGTTTCGTTTACGGTCAATCCGGAGCACGACACGCCGCCCGTCCTGAAGGAATATGCCGTCGCGTATGGCGCCGACTTCAGCCGATGGCACTTTCTCACCGGCACGCCCGCTCAGATGTCGGCGCTCGTCCGCGGGATGAATTTCGCCGTCACTCCCGCCACCGATCATGACCCCATCGGCCATAGCGAAAAATTCCTGCTGATCGACGGCGACGGCAACGTCCGCGGCATCTACGACAGCGCCGACGGCATATCGATGAAGGACCTGATCGCCGACGCAACATGGCTGGCGACCACGCCCGGCGGGCGAGGGTGGTGAATATGTATCCCTCCGACCCGAAACTCTGGTGGCAGCATTTGCCGGTGGTTAACGCCACCCTCAACGGCGTCTCCGCGGTCCTCCTGATCGCGGCGTTTATCATGATCAAACGCCGTCGCGCGCGGATCCACGCCACGCTGGTCATTGCCGCTTTCGTCACGTCGTCGGTCTTCCTGACCTGCTACCTTCTGTTCCACTGGCAAAAGCACCTGCACGGCGATACCCTCACCCGCTTTCCCCCCGGCGCCTGGCGCCCCTGGTATCTCGGACTTCTCCTCAGCCATACGGTCCTGGCGGTGGTCATCCTGCCGCTGATCTTTACCTCGTTTTACTATGCGTGGCGGCGGAAATGGATGTTGCATCATCGCGTCAGCGGCATTACATTCCCCCTCTGGACGTATGTTTCGGTGACCGGCGTGGTGGTCTACTTGATGTTATATCACCTGGCGCCGACGCTGCCCCATTAAGGCGCATCATGCGGAAATCAACGACTCTCTTCTGCCCGGTACTTGTGCTGGCGCTGACCGGCGCGGCATCGGCGTGTCCGAGTTGCAGGGACGCGATCGCAGGCGCCGACGGCGCGGGAACGGCAGGCATTTCCGGCGCGTTTAACAGCAGTATCTATCTCATGCTCGCCGCGTTCCTCGGCGTGCTCGGGATGGTGGCCGGCGTGATCGTCAAAGGAATCAAAAACTCCTGAGTTGTTCGTCTCATTTTTCCCGCTTGCCCGGGCCAGCTTACATTCCTGGGCTCCCGCTTCTTGTTACCTCAAAACCGAACGCTCACGCCCGTAAGCATTTCCACCGTGGTTGACGCGTTGTTTAGGCCGAAGTTCACGCCCAGATCGATCACGACGTTGTCGCTGAGCGAGTAGGAGCCTCCGACGTCGAGCGTCTGAACGGCTTTCACGTGCGATTCGGTGGTGACATCCGACGCATATTCAAGGTAGACATCGAGGTTGCGCCAAACGACGCGGTCGATCGACACGGCGTTTTCCATGCCCGTGACGTAGCCGCCATTCAGGGAGTCGCGCTGGTAGGAGACCCCCGGCTGATAGTCCAAATGAAACCCCGCGGGAAGGTTCATCAAGAACGGGAACGCGACCGAAAATTCAAATCGGCCGTTGCCGACGTTCGAGCGAGCGGTGGGAACCTTAAACTGGGCTTGGACGGCAAAGGCCGTGGTCCAGACTTGTTCGCCTCCGTCGTCGCCCCAGAAGTTTAATTTTCCGCCGACGACGGTATCGCCGAACCCAGCGGCGCGAGCGCTGGTTCGCGTGTCGTATCGGCGAGAGCGGTCGAGGTCGTAAGCGTCGATCACCGCGTTGACTTCGAGATTGTTCAGCAGCCCCAGACGAAAATTGAACTGGCCAAACGAAAAATCATCCGAACGCACATCGTCGTTGATCGAGCGGTCGCGATAGTAACTGTAATCGAGCGCGCCGGCTTCGAGCTGCAAGTGCCCGGCGTCGATGGTGTGCGGCGTATTGGTCGCGTTCGGCCGGTCCGTATCCATGCCGCGAAGTTGATCGGCCGGGGTTGGATCGAAAAGCGTGTATCGCCATTTGTCCGGCGGTTGCGGAACCGATTGCGACGCCGAAACGGGTTCAACCCCTTGCACCGCCCGCCCTGCCGCCGCGGAATACAAGGCCGCCAGGCAGATTGCCAAAAACAAGCGGTGAATCATGGGCTTCTTTCGGATTACTTTTGAAAATACTTGATCATCGTCACCTGGTTTCCGGTCGAGTTATATCGGAATTCATCCACCATTCCCTTGCTGATCAATATTCCAAAACCGCCGTCCCGAAGTCCAAGCTTCTCGCGGATCAGCATGTGAGCCGTCGGATCCGCCTCGTTGGCGGCGTGCGGAACACGGGTGGGGTCGAAGCCATCGCCCTGATCGGTGATGACGAACTTTACCGCGTCGCCCGTCACTTCATACGAGATCGACACTTCCAAATCCTCGCGATGCCGATTCCCCCACTCGACGGCGTTTTGCACCATCTCCAGCACCGCGTAACGGATTCGCCCGATGTCGTCCTCCGACAACGGCGTTTGCAGAATCAGCTCGCTGAGCATGTCATTCAACTGTTCGCGCAATCGGCTGTCGCTGTGCATCTGAAATTGGATCGACGTGCGAACGCCGCCTTCACGAAGCTGGCGCCGATGATCGAGCGTCGAGCGAATTTCCGAAAGCAGATTCGCCGGCTCGAACGGCTTGGTAAGATAACGATCGGCGCCGACGCGCAGACCTCGTCGCCGAGCGGGCGTGTCGTCCAGGGCCGTCAACATGAGGATGGGAATGTGGCTGGTCTCTTTTCGAAACTTCAGCCGCCGGCAAACTTCAAATCCGTCCATGCCCGGCAGCATGACGTCCAGAACGATGGCGGCGGGCGGACTTTCGTTGACCCGGCGGAGGGCTTCGTCGCCGTCTTCGACACGCCGAACGTCATGCCCATCGGTCCGAAGCAGATCGCAAAGCAAGCCGCCAAGGTCGGCGTCATCCTCGACAACCAAAATCCAATCCGCGTGACTCATGCAATAAGCCTCCGCCACTCCGCCTCCTCGCCCGCATGCGGCGCCAATTCCATTGTCTGAAGCCAGTGTAAAGCTTTTGGCGCGATAAACACATGGCAAAACGTCGGACGTGTTTCATTCGACAAGAGGTTCACTCGGCCTCCCTCGCCGTTTTCCGTTAGCGATTCTCGCGGATCAGGCGGCCGTGGATATATCGCCAATCCGGCCGCCGGCGTCATGCGTCCACCCCGCTCGCTGACTCGCTGACGCCGTGGTCGCCGCCGCCGGCGCGGTCGCGCCTTGGAGCGAAATTCCGGCGGCGATCAAACGCCGCCGGGCGTCGGTTCATCGTGGTTCTTCATTTGAAATCGCGGCAATGCGCAAACTGATGGCGGGGTTAAGATTAATTTCCACGAACGACCTTGAGCCGCGTCGACACCCCATATATCATTTTATCTCATACAACGGAGTAATTTTATGGCCACACCGGTAAAAGTAAAGAAGTGGGGAAGCAGCATGGCGGTGGTGATCCCAAGCCGATTTGCCAAGACGCGTCGGATCAATGTTGGAATGTTGATCGATCTCGAGCCCGTGCGCATCGTGAAGGTCCGTCGAAGGTACAAGCTTTCGGAACTGTTGGGCCAGTTCAAGCCCAGGCATCGTCATGGCGAATGGGATCTTGGAGAACCGGTCGGAAAAGAGTTTTGGTAAGGAGCATCGATGGCCCGCCTTCTTTATTTCCCCGGTCGCGGCGATCTGGTCCATGTCAACCTCAGCCTATCGGCTGGCCGCGAGCTGACGGGCCCGCATTACGCTCTTATTCTTAGTCCAAGGTCGTATAGCCGGGCGAGTGGGATGGCCGTTTGCGTACCCGTCACATCTCGAATTCGCGGCGGTCCATTCGAAATACGACTGCCGAAGGGCCAACTTCCGCCGAAAACGGGCGTCGGCGCCGTCGATTCCGCAATCCTTTCCGACGCTTTACGCCAACTCGATTTCCGCGAGCGGTCAATGGAATTCATCGCAAAATGTCCGCGTGATATTCTTGATGAAGTCACGTCCCGATCACTCGCGATCATCGATCCCGAAGCTGAATTCTGATCGGACGTCAGGAGAACACGTTTTTCAATTCGCCGGACGTTTTGTGCCTCTCGACGTCAATTGTGAATCCATAGCGCCAGGGCAATCGCTTTTGGCCGTCTTACCCCCTCTCCCGGTACGATACCGGGAGAGGGAACCGGAGGGGCAAAAATTCAAAAGCGATCATCCCGTCCGTGGCGCTCCCCATTGTTTTTTTGATTGACATAACTATCTACCATGGTAGATTTACATCGGTAATCGAACCTTATCTTTAATGCGGAGCCAAACGCCAATGCCCACCATGCGACTCGGGCGCGTCCAATTGCGGATCATGCAGGTGCTCTGGGACTGCGGCAAAGCCAGCGCGCGGGAAATCACCGACGCCCTCAGCCCCGAATCCGGCATTGCCCACAGCACCGTCCAAACACTGCTGCGGAAGATGGAAGACAAAGGCGTAGTCGGCCACGAGGTCGACGAGCGGACATTCGTCTTTCGGCCCCTGGTCGATCGGCAAAGCATCTCGCGCGGGGCGACGCGCGATCTGATCGAGCGCGTCTTCGCCGGGTCGGCGGCGGGATTGATCGCCCACTTGCTCCGCGAGGAACGCATCTCCCGAAAGGAACTCGCCGAGCTTCGCGATCTGATCGACGGGCACACTCCCAATCGAGGTAAACAACCATGAGCCACCTTCACGTTTGGCAATGGGCCGCGGCACATTCGCACCCAGCGGCGGCTTTCGCTTTCATAGCGCTTGTGCAATCGACGATCCTCCTCGCGCTGGGATTGCTGGCCGCCCGAATCGCCGCACGGCACAGTTCGGCGAGCGAGTCGGCGGTTCTACGTGCCGTGCTGCTCGCGACGCTGATTTGCCCCGCGGCCGGGAAAATTCTGAATCGCGCGGGAATCATCGACGGCCTTCATCCGCTGTCGCTGGCCGACGTGCGGCGATGGCCCGCGGCCGATTCGATCGGGCCGTTCGTCATCGCCGTCGCGTTTCTCGTTGGCACGGCGCTGCTGGTTCGGCTCGCGGTGGCGCTGCGAATGGTTCGGCGGATTCGCCGGGGAGCGATGTCGGCGCCGCTGGGCTGGATCGAAGACGCCGGGCGATGCGCCCGGGTTTTCCGCGTGACGCCGCCGCCGGTGTTGTTGACCGAATATTTCAATACGCCATGCCTGGTCGGATGCGGAGCGCCGGCGATTTTGTTGCCGACGGGGGCGCCGACGCTGCGGTCGGAAGTTCTTATTCATGAATTGGCCCACGTTCGCCGGAGGGATTGTCTGTGGAACCTGATGGCGCGGGTCGTCGTCGCGCTCTTCTGGTTTCAGCCGCTCATGTGGGTCCTTGCCCGTCGGCTCGAGCGGACCGCCGACGAAGCGTGCGATGATTTTGTGGTCGCTTACGGCAGCAATCGCGCCGACTATGCCCATCAACTGGTGGACATGGCCGAGCGACATCAAAACTCCTGGATTCAACCCGGCTGCGCCGTCGGCATGGCCACGTTGAAATCCGCCGTCGCGCGGCGGGTGGTGCGGATTATGGATGATTCGCGCGGCGTCTCGACATTTGCCCGACGCGCGCTGACGTTTGTGGCGATTGTCGTATTCAGCTTAGGGGCGGGGCTGGCGGTGGCGCTTCAATTGGGGGATGCGGCCGCCGCGGCGGATGCCCCGGCCGCCGCATCGCCGCGCCTGCCCGTGCCCGACGCCGTCACGCTGGCCAAGGCGGAAAAACTCGTTCGCGACGCGTTCGGTAATTATTCATCGGCGCCGCTTAAAGATCGCTCTTCCCTTGCCGCCAAGATGATTCAGGGCGGCATCGACACGCAAGGCAACGACGCCGGCCGCTACGTCCTTCTCAAGGACGGCATGGAACTCGCCGCCGGCGCCGGCGACGCCGCCGACGCGCTGAAAGCCGCCGATGAAATGTCCAAGCTCTACGCCGTCAACGGCAACGACCTTCGGCTAGAGCTCACGCGCAAAGCCGCCCTTGTGGTCACGACTCCCGCGTCGGCGCAATCGGTCGCCGAGATCGGCCTGCGCTGCGCCGACGACGCGGTCGCCGCCGGCGATTACGACACGGCGATGAAGTTTCTGGCGCCGACGGAAGCCGCCGCCCATCACATTTCTCCGATTCTTGCGAGCATCGAAACGCGCGCCGGCGAGATTCGCTGGATGCATCAGGAAAGCGTGCGCGCCAAGTCGGCTGAAGAAAAACGGGCGAAGAATCCCGACGACGCCGAAGCCAATCTCGCCATCGGACGATTTCAGTGCCTGGTGCGGATGAATTGGAAACAGGGTTTGGCCGACCTGCTGAAGGGATCAAACCCCGCATTCCGCGCCGCCGCCGCCAATGATCTGTCCACGCCGACGCATTATGACAAGCAGGTCGCCGCCGGTGATTTGTGGTGGGACTTGGCGGAAAAAGAGCAGAACGGCGCGCAGCTTGCGCTCCGCCGCCGGGCTGCGTATTGGTACACGCAAGCCGTCGCCGATTCGACTTTCGGCGGACTGCAGCGCGTGCTGACGGAAAAGAGGTTGGCGCAGGCGCCGCCGCCGGAGCAGGCGATCGCTCCCGCAATAGCGGCATCGCCCGCTCAATCTTTGTTCCTAAGCGACATGAAGGACGAAAAGCATTCCGCCGGCCACGGCCAAGCGCTATTTACAGGGCCGACAGCGTATAACGGGCGGAAGATCGCGGTAAACAATATCGGGTATCCGCACTCGGTCGCCATCCACGCGTCAACCGGAAGCGTGAGTTGGGCAACCTATCGGCTCGACGGAAAATACAAGCGGTTCACTTCTTCGGTGGGAATTCTCGATTTGGCAAAGTCGCCGCCCACGCTGAAGTTTTCCGTGAAAGCTGACGGCAAAACCCTATGGGAATCAAAGCCTGTCTCTCAGGGCCAACCAACGCAATCGTGCCAAATCGACATTGCCGGCGTCAACGAATTGCAACTGCTGGTCTGGTGCGACGGCGATAGCAGCGAAGGACAAGCTGCGTGGCTGGACCCCCAGGTTTCGGGTGATGGCGCTGCGGGAGCCGAAAACGCCGTCACAGCCGCTGGCGATCTTCTGTCCAAGGTCAATCTCCCGGCGGACATCGTCGAAGGCATTTGGACCCGCAACACTGACGGCATTACCAATCCCGGTGATGGTCGCGGCGCCCGTATTCGACTCCCCGATAAGCCGCCGGTCGAATATGACATGCGCGTCGTTTTCACATTTCACGGCGATCACGGGATGGGCGTCCTGCTTGCGCACAACGACGCCAGCGGCATGTGGGGAATCAGTCCCAAGGAATGCCGTTTCCGCGGGGCCGGCGACCGTACCCACATGTTGCCGGAGAAGATCGTCAAAATCGATCCGCGGCTGACGATTGACGCCAAACACGAGGCGACGATCAAAGTGCGAAACGATTCGATCTCCACGTTCATCGACGGCAAGCCGATGGGAAAGATCACGGAAGACTATTCTCAATGCCGGTTGGAACCCTACTGGTCAATCGGAGAACATGCGATTGGTCTTGCCAACGGCGAAGGCAGTGTGACGTTTCATAGCGTCGAGGTCAACGCCGTATCGCAGGCGCCTGCCGCTCCTGTCGCCGTCGGCGAGGTGAACGAGAAGGTCATTCGCACGGTCAATCTATTGCCGCTCATCGATCTCAAGCGCGATACGATGGCCGGCGCCTGGCAACTGAATGGGCAAGGTTTATCTTGCGACAAGGTGGAAGGGACGCGTCTTGGGATTCCGTACGACCCGCCGACGGAATACAACCTTCATGTCGCCTTCACGCGGCAGGAAGGCGGCGAAACGCAGATTATGTTCGGCAAAACGGATCGCCGCGTCGCGCTGATCTTCTTCGGAGAAAATCCGCTGGCGGTCGGGCTGGGCGGCATGGACGGAAAGCCATGGTGGAACAATCCCAGCGCCACCAAGGTCGATACACGCCGAAGCGGGGTGCGCCATGACGTCATTCTCAAAGTCCGCAAGGATTCTTTGGCGTGCGTCATCGACGGCAAACAGGTCTTTGGGTTCAAGACCGACTACAGCAATCTAAACGAAGTCGGCTGGTGGAGCGTCAAGCCGCATGTCATCGGCGTCGGGTCGAACAAGGCGGCGACGATCTTTCATGCGATCGAGGTTGAGGAACTGGCGGCGCCGTCGGGCGGGAGCATCTTCTCTGATACGCCCGCCGCGGCCATTTCCAAAGAGATGGAAGCGTTCGCGAAAGAGCGCGCCGCGCTGCCGCCCGACCAGCGGATGCCGGCTACGCTCGCGAAGCTCAAGCAGCTCAATGGCGGCGTCGAGTTTCAAGCGGTTATCGGGACGGATAAGAACGGCGGCGTTAGCCTGAATTTCAAAAATAAAAGCGCTTTGGTCAATATCGAGCCACTGCATGGTCTTTCCCTGGCGAAGCTCAGCCTCGACAATTCCACGAATCTCAAGAGCCTCAATGGTCTTCAGGGAATAGCGTTGAAGGAGTTGAATCTCACCCGCTGTCGCGAGTTGACGGGCGACCTCTCCATTTTGCGGGGAATGCCGCTGACGTCGATCAATCTGTGGGATTGCCGTTCGCTTGAGAGTCTTAATGGCCTTCAGGGGATGCCGTTGACTTATCTGAATCTTGGGGCTTGCGGAAAACTCAAGAACCTTGCGGGCGTTGAAGGCGCGCCATTAAAAGACCTGCTCTTGTCGAAAGAGTTCGCCGGGGATGGCAAGGCGCTGCTTCAGGCATTCCCAACGCTCGAGAGAATCACGACAGGCGATCAGAAAACGGATGAAAAGCTGGCGGCCGAGATTACGCGGCGCAAGTCAGTGCAACCGCCGCAAGCCGGCGGCGCCCCCAAATCCATTTTTGATCCCAATCCCGCCGGCGATTCTCCGCCGGCGTCAACCGCGAAGCTACCGCTGGCGGATTGGGAAACTATCGTCAAGGAACCGGCTCAGGTCGCGGTGGCTCGATATGATTTAAGGCCGTTGGTTGCCCAGGACGATCCTCACGCGGGTTGGAAGACCGTCCCGCCGATGTTGAAGCAATACGGGGCGGTGATTTACGATCAGCGACGAGCCAAGCGATCGGGCGACGTCGGGGACGGCGCGGCGGAATTTGAAGTCACCCAAACCGGCTACATGCTCTTAGCCTGCAACTGGAGCAACCAGGGAAACCGTTCCGGCGGATGGCTCAGCTCCCGTCTCCAGAAGGAAGACTTCATTCAGCAAGGATGGAAATTGATCGACGACGCCGTCCTTGGCGGAACCCTCACCACCAATGAGTCCAAGCGCGACCAGACTCTTTTCATCCGGCATGTCGTCAAAGGCGAAAAATTCGACCTCCGATGCAATAAGCGCGACCCCCCATTTATTATTCTGCTCAGGGGCGGACATCACTCGTAATCCGGCGCGGTTATTTCTTCCGAGGAATCGGGGCTTCCCGGTTATCAAAGACTGTTGCAACCCCTCCAGCGTTTTTCAGATTGCTGGCGCGTCCAACGTACGTGGGAATCAGTTTCATCACCCGACGCCGGTTCTGAGGTACTCCGAAGAGCCGGATGGAAGCGTCGCGGAATCCGGCTCTTCGGAGTACCTCAGAACCGGCGTCACCACCAAACGCTCAGCCACGCGATCGTCAGCAAAACATCGCGCGCTACAAAACTGAAAAACGCTCTAAGTGATAGCCGAGGGGGAAGCCTCGGTTACTTTTTCCGCGAGTCTCCTCCGACTCGACCAGCGCCGCAGCCGACCCTTTACGCAACGGCCTCAGCGACCTCCGGTATTACAATCGGGGCGGGAGGTTCCCCGCTAAGGTTCCCCCCCACCTTGGCAACTCCCGCCCTCTTTTGCGATAGTTCATTGAATCCAGCGCGTCAATTACCCTCCATTTTTCGATGGGAGAATCGCCGCCCGTTACCGCTGACCTTGCCCGCTGGCACGCGCGCCGCCGGGGCGTTATCATGCCATTTTCCGACTAACCAAAGGAACCCCCGTGCCCTTACGCTTCGTTAATCCTAACTACCACGTCATCCTCGTCCATTACCCGCTCGGCGTGTTCGTGCTGGGCGTTTTTCTCGAGCTGTTCAGCCTCCTGTGGCGCAAAGGGAGCATCCGCGTCGCCGGCGTTTGGATGATTCTGATCGGCGCCATTTTGAGCCTCCCCGCAGCCACCAGCGGCATCTATGCGTTGTGGGACGTGGCCAGCAGCCAGGGTGTCAAAGGCGAACGATTTCACTTGCTGCGTCTTCACGTCATCTTCCAATCGTGCGCGTCGCTGCTGGCGGTGACGTGCGCGGTCATCGGGCTCGGCGCCAGCGATCAATGGCGGGAAAAACTCCGCCTGCCGCTGCTTTTGGGCGTGACGGCGGCGTGCGGCATGATGGTCTTCGGCTCATGGAACGGCGGCGAAACCGTCTATCAGCAAGGAACCGCCGTCCAAATCGTCAATCAGGACGGCGAACTGCAAAAGCCGTCGAAGCACGTGTTTAAGGGTACGTATTCCGATATCGTGAAATATTACATCGGCGGGGAAAAGCAGGTGCATATCATCACCGCCGGCTTTGCCCTGTCAGCGGCGATGGCCGCGCTGGGGCTGTCGATTCGGCGCCTGACCACGCACCGCGCCGAACTGGCTCAGCTTCAGGCGGAAGCCCGGGCGGCCGGCAAACAAAACGGCGGCGAGCCACGCCGGGTGACCGACGATCTTTCCATGATGCGATCCATCAATCCCGAAGCCGAGATCGAAGCCGATTTCGCCCACGTCCCGGCGGGTCGATGGTGGCTGGTGTCCGCGGGCGTCACCCTCGTTACCGCGGTCATGGGTTACTGGATCATGACCAAGATCCACTTCGCCCAAAAAAGCGGCTGGGAAGATTTCGTCGGATCGCTGGAATGGGATGACGCGAAGAAGATGCACGTCAACCGCCACATGGCCCACCTGGCGCTTGGCGTTGGGATGATCGCGCTGGCGCTGATTTTGGGCCTTATCGCCCGCTTCGCCCCGCGACGGCCCGTTTTGCTGACGGTCTTTGCCAGCCTGATGGTGCTGGTCACATCGGCGCAGGTGTGGATGGGCGTCGCCCTGACCTTCGACGACGAAGGCCCGTTGACGCACTTCAACAAGGAAGTAGCGCCGTCGGAGGTGTTGCCGTCGGCGGCGCCCGATATGGCGCCGACCACAGCCCCCGCTCTACCGGCTACTGCGCCCACCGCGTCGGCCGGTTGAATCAACTGACCCGAGAATTGCATCATGGATCTCCTACGCATCAAGAAGTTTGAACTTCAGAATCGTTTGTTCGTCGGGACCGGCAAGTACGAGAATTACGAACTGATGCAGCAAGCCCTGGCCGCCTCGGGCTGCCAGGTGGTGACCGTCGCGGTTCGGCGTGAGCGCCTGGTCGATAAGCAAGGGCGGAGTCTGCTCGATTTTCTGGACCTGGACAAATACACGATTCTTCCCAACACCGCCGGTTGCTTCACCGCCGAGGACGCGATTCGCGTTTCGCTGCTTGGCCGCGATCTGCTGGAGAAGCAGGGAAACAAAGGCGCGGGATGGGTTAAGCTGGAAGTGCTGGGCGATAAAAAGACACTCCTGCCCGATCCGGTCGGCACCATCGAAGCCACGCGTGAATTGGTGAAAGAAGGGTTTACCGTTTTAGCGTATACGAGCGACGACCCGCGCGCCGCGGTGCGCATCAAGGAAGCCGGCGCCGCGTGCGTGATGCCGGCCGGTTCGCCCATCGGTTCGGGGCAGGGGATTCTCAATCCGCTGAACGTTTCGCTCTGTCTGGAATTGCTAAAGGAGGGCGATCCGGCATTCCCGGTGATTGTCGACGCCGGGGTCGGGACGGCGTCGGACGTGACGATCGCCATGGAGCTCGGAGCCGACGGCGTGCTCCTGAACACCGGCATCGCGCACGCGAAGGACCCGGTGAAAATGGCCGACGCGATGAAGCACGCGCTTCAAGCGGGGTTGCTGGCTTATCAGGCGGGGCGGATTCAAAAGAAGCGCTACGCGACGGCAAGTTCGCCGTTTGACGGGGTGATCAGTTATATTCCCGGAGAATAGCCGCCCCTGAAACGCCAATCAAAGTCGAATGCCCGAAACTTGCGGTTTCGGGCATTCGACTTTTCTTCTTTTTCAGATCGCCGGCGTGACATCCGGCGGCGTTGTTCCCGCGGGGCTGGAAGCAGGGTCGGGGGTCGCAGACGCGGCGGTGACCGGCATCGGGTTGGCGATGACGCCGTCGCCGAAATCGTCTTCGCTTTCTTCGATGTACACGTCATCCAATTCCGTCGCGTCGACTTCGCGGCGCATGAGGAAGTAAATCAACGTGTTGGAGGAGAAGTAGAAACTCACGACAAACGCCGCGAGGAACGAAAGCACGAGGTAAACCCACATGGCGATCAGCGTCGCGGCGATCGCTTCGCTCCAGGCCAGCGCCTGGTAGTTGATGTGGTAAGTGAGGTCCTGATCGCTGACGGCCGGCCATATCGCCGGCCAATACTGCCCGGCTTTACCGGCCAGGAACGCCTGGACGAAAAAGTGCGTGAAGGCCAGCATCAGGTAAACGAAATACCGCACGAAGATGAAACAGAGCGAGCCGTAGACGACGCTCACGATCGTGTAAAAAAGCATTCGCCAGGGGCGGGCGAAGACGTAGCTTAGACTTCGGCTGATCGCGTCGAAACTGTCGGAGCCTTCGACGGCGATCGTCGGATACATCAGGTTGAATCCGCCGACGGTGCCGACGGCGACGAGCGTGATGATCAAACCGGCCACCAGCGCCAATATGAAAAAGGCGCCGACCGCGATTGGCCCGAGCACGGGGATGTACAACAGCAGTCCGCCGGCCGCGATCATCAGTCCGAATACGAAGATAATGGTCACCGGAATCAACGGCGCAAAGACGAACGACAGCAGCTTGGCCGCTCCAAAGCGGAGCGCCTGGCGAATGGAGATTTTTTCGTCGCGGGCGATATGAACCGCCGCGATTCGGGCGATGGCGCCGCCGAAGATGGCCCATACGACCAGGAACCAACTCGCGAACAGGATGAAATAGACGAAGTGAAAGCGAAGCAGCCAGCCGGGGCCGACGACGGCGAAGTTGGCCAGCGAACGCAGCACGCCGAACGACGACCTGCGCGTCGCGGCATCCGGTCCGTCGGCGCCCAGCGCCTGCCGCGCCATCAGGTCGCGCAAGGAGCCGATTTGGCCGACGTTTCCGTTGCGACGACGCCCCTCGATAAACGACGGTTCCGGCGCGGTCGCGCCCAGCGATCCGTTCAACCAATTTCCGGATAAGGCGCTATCGACGACATTGTGAAACCGGCGGACTTCGTATTCGAAAAACGTATCGAACAATGGCCGCGGCGTGTAGAAGTACAAGAGCCGGATTTGCTCGTCGGCATACGTCTGCGCGGCTCGGACGGCGGCGTCGTGCGTGTCGACGGCGGCTTTTCTGGCGGTCGCGCGGGCGCCTTCATCGCTAATTTTATCCGCGTCGGCAAGTGTCTTGTCCAAGGCCGCCCTGGCGTCGGCGAACTTTTTGTTGCGCTCGGCGACGATCAACGTCTGAAGCAAATTGCGATGCGCGCCGGAGATGCCCTGGACGTACGCCTCGTGTCCGGCGGCGATCTGGTTGGCTTCGAGCGCCCCGGCGAAGGCCTCGGCGCGTTCGCGCCGAAGCGCGTCGCGCGTGTCGGCGAAAGAAGTATGCGGATTTGAAGAGCGGAAACTCTCGAATTGATCGATCTCGTCGGAGATGGCGTAATGAGTACTCGGCCATGCCCAATCCAGCACGCGACCTCCGCCATAGAGGAGGCACAGCAGCGCAAAGCCAAGCAAGAGCTTGGAGGGATGAATCGCGACTCGAAACGCGCGAAAGAGGTTGATGAAGGGGAACAATTCTCGCCAATTAAGGCTGCGAATACTCTGAACGTCGTCCGCCATGAGACGGATCTCCTTTCCCTGCGGTAATGCCGCTCCCACCGAAGCGGCGAATAGCACAATACGGCCGGCGTTTCGCGAACGATCCGCCGCCGTTTCTCCTTGTGAGGCTGAGTATAGTCGGATCGGCCTGCGGTTCCAGCATGCAAAGTCCGATAAAGTAGGTCGGCGAATGCCGCGGACCTCGCGGCGGTTCCGCTTGCCATGCAAGTGATCGAACATATCGAGCGGCGGCTTCTTTTATCTTCGTGGTTCGTCGCGACAAACGGAGCCGATAACAACGCCGGGACCTCGCGCCGCCCGTTTGCGACGATTCAAGAGGCGGCCAATCACGCCCAGCCGCGAGATACCGTCTTCATCCGACGCGCCAGGCAAATGGAAGTTCGGCGCCGAATATCGGCGCGTATGAGTTGGGTAAGCGGCCCTTTCGAGTCGGCGCGCTTCATCCGGCGACGCTCCGCGGTCTGTAACGGCGGCTTCGGTGAAGGTGGGCCGTTTGACAAAAGAAGGCAAAATTAAGGGGTTGTACCGTTTATTGAACACGCCGATATAAATTTAAGGCGATTGAAGTCGCGTCCTGCAAAATTATTTAAAATAGGATGGAACTTCCCGCAAATTTAGAATAACTTGCCTTCCCGCCATCGCACAATGTGGGAAGCGAGGCACTTTTTTGGGGTAATCCGCGCCGGATCGAGTGATGAGGCATGGCCGACTTTGTTCGGCCGATCTACCCCATTCAGATCCACACGGCCGCTTTAATTTTGTTTCGTCAGAAAAGCTTGCGACGTCATGCGGAAATTCAGCCGCCGGGCAAGCGCGTACTGGCGAAAGGAGAAGGAAGTCCAATGTCAAAGCAACAAGGTCGTCGCGAATTTTTCGGTCGCTCGCGTGGCGTTAATCCGCCGGTGCGGCCAATTGGGCGAGCATCGGCCGTCGAGTCTCTTGAGAGCCGCATGCTGCTTTCGGTTTCGCCGAGTCTTGCGTACGGACCGGACGTTTCGATCGTATCGCCGCAGACGGCCGCCGCGGGGAGTTCGACCGCGATCGTCAAGACGACCCAGCCGAATCATCTCGTGATCAATCCGATCTTCGACAGCACCATCACGAAAGACGCTCATGCCGCCGCGATCGAGGCGGCGCTGAACACCATGGTTCAGAACTTCGAGAAGGATTACACCACGCCGATCACGGTGACGGTGAAATTCGAGGAAATCACCAGCGGGTTGGCCAGCAGTCTGACCTATCACACGACCGTCTCGTACACCTCATACTTGAAAGCCCTCGCCGCCCACGCGACCAGCGCCGCCGACAAATCGGCGGTCGCCAGTCTTCCGGGCGGAACGACCAATCCGGTCAACAAAGGGGCGAGCATCCTGCTTTCCGATGCCAACGCCCGCGCCCTGGGCTTTTCCGCCAGCCCGCCCGGCGGACTCGACAGCACGATCGGGTTGAACATGTCGCTGTTCAATCTCAACCGCTTCAGCATCAGTTCGAGCAAGTACGATTTGATCGGCAGCAGTTCCCATGAGATGGACGAAGTTCTCGGCATCGATTCGGGACTGAATAACTACAACAACGGCGTTGCGGTTTCATCAAGCGACGTCGCCGCCGAAGACCTTTTCCGCTACGACACTTCCGGCCATCGCAGCTATACCACCAGTTCCAGCGCCGTAGCCGCGTTTTCCTTCGACGGCGGCAAGGATTTATACGCCCGCTTCAACCAGACCAAGGGGGGCGATTTCAATGACTGGTACAGCCCCGGCTCCCAGGTTCCGCAGGTTCAGGACGCCTACGGAAAACCCGGGTCCACGCCCAACCTCGGCACCGAGTTGACGGTGCTCGACGTTTTGGGTTACACGCTGGCCTCGGGAGTCAAGGGAGGATTTTTGCCTGATCTTGCGCCCGCGGCGCTGTCAGGCTGGTCTTCGCCGCTGGTGCTGACCACGGTGAAGAACGGCATTACCGACACCCCCGGCCTCACCACAACCAGCACGATTTATCTCGACGCCGCCGTGCAAAACGTCGGAGAGGTCGCCACGACCACTTCGGAAATAAACACCATCGTGCTGGATGGAAAAACGCTTTTCACGTTCAGCGATGGCTCGGGCCTGTCGGTCAACAACTCGTATTACAGCCTGGGGCTGAGCCTTGGAAAACTAGCCGCCGGCACGCACACCATCACCATTAACGCCGACACTAAAAACACCGTCAATGAAATCATCGAAAGCAATAACAGCTTCACCCGCACGTTTACCGTGACCAAGCCGCTGCCGGACTTGCAACCGTACGCGCCGACGGGGTGGTCTTCGCCGCTGGTGGTCGGGATCACCACGAGCGGGACCAAAGACGCCACCAAGATCGTCGCGGGAAACACGCTGTACGTCGATATGGCGTTTTACAACGCCGGCTCGGCGGCTACGCCGTCCACGGCCAAGTTCTCCACCATTCTCAAACTTGACGGGGTGACGGTCGCGACGCTCGTCGACACCGCTCCGCCTTTGAATGCGGACTACTACTATTACGCCACGGCAGTGAACATCGGCAAGGCAAAGACCGGCAAGCACACGCTGGAAATGATCATCGACTCGACGAACCTGGTGACCGAGAGCATCGAAAGCAACAATACATACACCCGCACCTTCACCGTGACGTAAGCCGGCGCCCCTTAACCGCCAAGCCCGCTGGTCGCGCAATCGGCCGCCCAGCCTAGCCTTCCGCTCCTTCGCCGCGGCCAACGCGCGGCGAAGTCAAGATCGTTTGTCGATCCAGCTCCGATGGATCGATGGATTGTACTTGCCAACCGCGCTTGCGCTATTGTAAAGTGTCTATCTGCATTCTCGATGTGTCTTTCGCGCTACGATGTAGTTGAAGCGGCGATAATTCATAGCGGTCTGATCGAACCAGACTGCAGCGCGGCCAGTAGTAGCTTGATAGTCTCATTCGCGGCTCAACTTAAACGGCGGTCGTCAAGAGGGTTGCGCCCAAGGAACTCACAACATGGCCAAGCAGCAGAAAAAACTCGGCGAGTTGCTCGTCGAGTGGGGGGCGGTCACCCCGGCAAACATCACCAAAGCGCTGGAGCACGGCAAAAAGCAAAGCCTCCGCATCGGCGAAGCCCTCATCGACCTCAAGCTTGTCAAGGAGGTAGACGTCTGCAAGGCGCTGGCTTCTCAACACAACATGGAATACTGGGATCTGGATAAAAATCCGCTCCCGCCGCAGGCCGTCAATACCATTCCCGACGACCTGATGAAACGATATCTCATCCTGCCGATGGGCAAGGAAAACGGCAAACTGCGCGTCGTGGTGCACGATCCGCTCGACCTGGAAATGCTTGATATTCTTCGGTTCCGCCTTCGCACCGACATTCGCACGGTGCTGGCGCCGCGAAGCAAGATCAAGGGGCTGATCGACGACATGTATCAGACGACGTCGGCCAACACCATCGATAAATCGATGGACAAAACGATCGACAAGATGCGGGCTTCGATGGATGCCACCGTCGATCGATCGGTCGATAAGTCGGTCGATCGGTCGATCGATAAATCGATCGATCTGGCCGGCATCGGCGAAGAAGGGGCGGCCGATCCGACGCAGGCGCCGATCATTAAGCTCGTGCAGGCCATGATCGCCGAGGCGGTTCGCACGCGGGCCAGCGACATTCATATCGAGCCGATGAAGGATCGCGTGCAGGTGCGTTATCGCATCGACGGCGAATGCGTGGTGCGCGATCGCATCCCGCTGAAAATGAAAGGCCCGCTGATCAGCCGAATTAAGATCATGGCGGGAATCGACATCGCCGAGAAGCGTTTGCCGCAGGACGGTCGAATTAAACTGACGGTGGATAAGTCGGCGATCGACTTCCGCGTCAGCACCCTCCCGGCGTACCACGGCGAATCGGTCGTGCTGCGTATTTTGCGTCCGGATTCGGTCCGTATCGGCATTCAGAACCTGGGCTTCGAGGAAGAAGACAACCGCGTCTTCCAGAAAATCATCCGCCGACCCAATGGTATTTTCCTCGTCACCGGGCCAACCGGCTCGGGCAAAACGACCACCCTCTACGGCGCCCTCAACGAACTCAATCGCCCCGACCGAAAAATTATCACCGCCGAAGACCCGGTCGAATATAACTTCGTCGGCATCAACCAGTGCCAGGTGAAGGAAGGAATCGGACTCACCTTTTCCAAAATTCTTCGAGCCATGTTGCGCCAGGCGCCCAATATCATTTTGGTCGGCGAAATTCGCGACATGGAAGTGGCCGAAGTCGCGATTCAGGCCGCCCTGACCGGCCACCTGGTTTTTTCCACGCTCCACACCAACGACGCGCCCGGCGCCATCACGCGCTTGATCGATATGGGCGTCAAGCCGTTCCTCGTGGCCAGTTCCATTCAGGCGGTTCTCGGCCAGCGGTTGATTCGCGTGCTCTGTCCCAAGTGCAAGCAACGCGACCCGGCGCCGAATCCGATGTGGCTGAAGCTGGCGGGCATCAAAGAAAGCGAAATCAAAGATAAGAACATCTGCAAACCGATCGGCTGCGACCACTGCGCCGGCATCGGGTTCCGAGGCCGGGTCGGCGTGTTTGAAATGATGGTGATGAACAACGAATTGCGGACGCTGGCCTTCGAGCGCGCCGCCACCAACAAGATTCGCAAAGCCGCCTTGGCCGGCGGAATGAAAAGCCTGCTGCAGGACGGCCGCCTGAAGGTTCTCAACGGCGTTACCACCGCCGAAGAAGTCGTGAAGGTGGCCCAGGTTGAAGGAATCGTGACCGATCAGTGACGGGGGCGTTTACACGCTCCCGCTCCCGCGCGCCCGGTACTCCGGGAGAGTTGGGGGTGAGGGTTTTTTCGGCACGGTCCGGTAGTGCGGCGGGGCTTGTGCAGGGTCCGCGTACCCGCCCGCCGTTGTGCCGCATGATGAGCGGCGGCGGTGGGCGAAAAGGCCCACCTGCAACTTCCGCCGGTTCGACCCCGCTCGTGTGGTTAGAGCAAACAAACGGATTTCATATGGCCAGCACCATTCAAATTGATCGTCTTCTCGAAACCGTCGTCAAGAAAAAAGCGAGCGATCTGCACCTTGCGGTCGGAAAGCCTCCCGTGCTTCGCATGCAGGGGCAGATGCGCGAGTTGCAGACCAAGATCCTCGAGGCCGAAGACACCACCGCCCTGATGAAATCGATTACGCCCGAACGCATCCAGCAAGAGTTCGAGGAAACCGGTTCCGGCGACTTCGGCTTTGCCTACGGCGATCAGGCCCGCTTCCGCGTCGCGATCTTCAAGCAAAAGGGAATGGCGAGCCTGGTGCTTCGGCGAATTCCCAACACGATCATGAGCTTCGCCCAGATCGGCTTGCCGAAAATGGCCGAGCAGATCTGCCGCCGGCCGCGCGGGATTTTCCTGGTGACCGTGCCGACCGGCTCGGGCAAAACCACCACGCTCGCGGCCATGATCAACTACATCAACGAAAACTTCGACCGCCACATCATCACGATGGAAGACCCTGTCGAATATTATCACCCGCACAAGAAATCAGTGGTGGTTCAGCGCGAGATCGGCGTGGATGTCCCGAGTTTCTCCGAAGCCCTCCGCCGTGCGCTGCGGCAAGACCCCGACGTGATGCTCGTCGGCGAAATGCGCGATCTGGCGACCATCGGCGCCGCCATCACCGCCGCCGAAACCGGCCACCTGGTCTTCGGAACGTTGCACACCTCCGGCGCCTCGTCCACGATCAACCGCATCATCGACGCCTTCCCCACCGACCAGCAGGAACAGGTTCGCGTGCAGTTGGCCGGTAACTTGATCGCCGTCTTGTCGCAGGCGCTGTGCCCGCGCGTTGATACCGACGGCATGGTGGCCGCTTACGAGTTCATGTATGTCACGCCCGCCATTCAGAATCTGATCCGCGACAACAAGAGCTTCCGCATCGACTCGGAGATTCAGACCGGCAAGCGTTTTGGCATGCAGTTATTGGACGACAACCTGTGGGAGCATTTCCAGGCCGGCCGGATCGGCGCCGAGGAGGCGATCGACAAGAGCAAGAATCCGGGGCAGATGGTTGATAAGATGAAAAAAGCGGGTCTGCACGTCGATCTGGATGACGATGCACTGGAGGCCGAGGCCGAGGACGCGGCGTCGTCGGCTCCGGTGGCGGGGCCGGCGTCGGCCGCGGCGCTGGCCGGCGCGAGGGCGCCGTCCGGCCAAAGCGAAGCCGAACGCCAGGCCGCCATGGCCGCCAACCGCGCCCGCATGCAGGCGCAGATGAAAAAGTCGTCGTAGACGTCTTGTTGGTCGAATCGAGCAACTCACGAGGAATTACACTATGTCGCGAATCGACACCCCTGCGGCAACCAGCGGATCGCAATCGCCCGACGATTCCGGCAAATCAAACGGCGCCACCCCCGCGCCGCGCCCGACGCTTGGCGGCAACGGCGCCGTCCCGGCCGCCGGCGGCATCGGCGCCAATCGGCTTGGCGCCGCCGGTTCATCCGCCGTGAAACCGGCCACGCCCGGACTGCGTCCGCCGGTCAGTACGGTCGTCAAACCTCCGAGCAGCGCCGCCGACGGATACGATGTCGCGACCCCCGCGGGAGGCAACGGAAACGCCGCCGTTAAACCAGCCGTTCCATCGCCACGTCCTCCGATGGGCGCGGTTCCCGGCGTGCGCCCGCCAATAGCCGGCGGTCCAACCGCCGCCCCGCGGCCTGCCGGTTCCGGCGCAATCCCCGCGGGCGCGCAGCCCGCCGCCCGTCCGGCGCAGATGGCGCCGGGAGCACGGCCGCCCGGCGCCCCCGCCCCCGCGGTTCGCCCGGCGGGGTCGATGCCGCCGGTGGAAGAACTCAAGGGCCGGCCACTGGGGCGCGTGCTCACCAAGATGGGCAAAGTCACCCGCGAGCAAGTGGTCGAGGCCCTGGAATTTCAGAAGAAAAAAGGTGGCGCCCTCGGTCGCATTCTCACGGAATTGGGTTACGTCAAAGCCGAGGACCTCAACACCGCCCTGGCCGCTCAGCGCGGTTATGTGCTGGTGAGCCTTGAGGGGCGCGTCATCACGCCGGAGATGATCAAGGCAGTCCCGCCGCAGATCGCCACCACGCAGAAGGTTCTTCCGATCGAGTTTGACCCGGCTTCAAAGAAGTTGGTGGTCGCGATGGCCAACCACGAAAACTTTCGCGCCCTGGACGACCTTCGCCAGTTCATGGGGTATGACGTGCAGGCTGTATTGGCCGATCCGGACCTTCTCGACAAGCTGATCGCCAAGCACTACACCACCGCCGCCGACAGTCTCGGCGACATTCTTTCCGAACTCAACGAGGACCCCACGCTTCGCGGCCTTGCCAACCACGGCGGCGAATCGATCGACATCGCCACCATGTCCGAAGCGGCCGATCTGGCGCCGGTGAAAAAGCTGATCAATCTCGTGCTGCTCCAGGCGATCCGCGACAAGGCGTCGGACATTCACTTCGAGCCGTTCGAAACCGAATTTAAGATGCGCTATCGCATTGACGGCGTTTTGTACGAGATGATGCCGCCTCCCGCCCACATCGCCGCGGCCATCAGCTCGCGCGTGAAGGTCATGGCCAACCTCGACATCGCCGAACGGCGTGTCCCGCAGGACGGCCGCATCGAACTGAA
Organism: Tepidisphaeraceae bacterium; assembly: GCA_035551995.1. Lineage (GTDB taxonomy): Bacteria > Planctomycetota > Phycisphaerae > Tepidisphaerales > Tepidisphaeraceae > RYN-428. The sequence goes on along the minus strand of DASZME010000012.1, from coordinate 127,615 downwards.
CGTCAACAATCAGCCCATCGATCTTCGCGTCAGCGTGTTGCCCACGATGTTCGGCGAAAGCGTCGTCATGCGCGTGCTCGACCGCAGCAACGTCAGCCTCGATCTCGACAAGCTCGGCATGCGCGACGATGACCTGCACACCATCCGCCAGCTCATTCATAAACCCAACGGCATCGTCGTCGTCACCGGTCCGACCGGCTCGGGCAAAACGACCACGCTCTACTCCGCGCTCCGCGAACTGAACGATCCGAGCACCAAGTTGATCACCGCCGAGGATCCGGTCGAATACGATATCGACGGCATTATCCAATGCCAGATCAAGCCCGATATCGAGCTAACGTTCGCCAGGATTCTGCGCTCGATGCTTCGCCAGGACCCCGACATCGTTCTCATCGGCGAAATTCGCGATAAGGAGACCGCCGAAATTTCCGTGCAGGCCTCCCTCACCGGCCACCTGGTTTTCTCGACGCTTCATACCAACGACGCGCCGTCGGCCATCGCGCGTCTGCTCGACCTGGGCCTGGAGCCGTTCCTGGTGACGGCCACGCTGGAAGGCATCGTCGCCCAGCGCCTGGTTCGCAAGATCTGCACCGGCTGCAAGACGTCGTTCACCCCGACCGAAGAACAGCTCATGGAGCTTGAACTTCGGCCCGAAAGCGTTCAGGACAAGGTTTTCTACTACGGCAAAGGATGCGAAATCTGCAACAACACCGGCTATAAAGGCCGTGTCGGCCTTTATGAGATCATGCTGCTGGACGATGAAATGCGCGACTTGATCGTGCAGCACGCCAGCACGCAATCCCTCCGCGTCGAAGCCCGCAAACGCGGCATGCGCACCCTCCGTCAAAGCGGCCTGATGGCCATCTACGACGGACTGACCACCATCGAAGAATGCGTGCGCGAAACGATTATGGAAGATAGTTGATGCCCGCCCGTGCCGACTGACAATTAACGGGTAGCAATCGGGTTCGTCACCGGCGTGTTCTGAGACGCCCGCACATCCGACGAAAGCGTCAGCGTCAACCCCACATCCTTGCGATCGCCGATCGTAGCCTTCACTAGCTTCAGCGCTTCCGGAAGCGCCGGCTTGGATTTGTCGTCGGCGCGGGCGCTGGGAATCAAGCTGGCGACGAGGACGAGCGATAGAAGAATTGAAGAATTGAATATCTCCTGTTCAGTTAGCTCAGCTGCTTCCGCCCCCGCCGCGGGGAGATCGTTAACCGGCGGTATCAGCTTCCGCTCCCGATGTGGTGAGCGAGGCGACATTGCATTTTCATCTCGATAGTCGCGACGGTGGCCATCGAAAGTTTATTGGCAAAACCCCTGGAGTCTTTCCTTTTCGGCCACGCCGACCGGAAATTTCTTGCTGAAGGAGTGGTCCGCGATGCCGGCGAATTGCCGCAAGGCTTCGTGGATGTGCTCCGGCCGCACGCGGATTCCCTTGTCCTTCTCTTTTTCGCAGGCGAGGGTTTGAGGATTCAGCGCGACGGCGAATTGTTTCTCGTCGGTGGCGCCGATGACGCGGTTGCCGCGGATGCCGGGGCCAAGAAGCATGATTGAGCCGATGGACCAGTGGTCTTTACCGTTGCCTTTGTTGTAGGTTGGGGTTCGGCCCATCTCGCTCTGAACGACCACGACGAGTTTCTCGCGAATTTTCAGCGCCTCGGCTCGATGCAGAAGATAGGCGACGCCCGCCAGGAACTCGGGGATAAGTTTCATCTGATTGACATCGTTGTTGGCATGACTATCGAATTGTCCGATGTTGAGATTCGCCGAGACGCAGACGCCGGCCTTGAACGAGGCGAGCGCGATCTCAACCTGCTGTGACAGCCGTTCTTTGGGAACGCTGACCGGGATATACGGCGTAACGCGCTGCAAGGCTTTGGAGTTGACCTGTGCCGCGTAAAGCATGCTCTCGGCCCGCACCTGGCGCGGCAACCGCGGCTGCGCCGCCTGTGATTCATTCTCGGCGCGCAGCGCCCGCTCGATGCTCGCCAGGGCGAAATCATCATGGTAAGGGGAGCGCGCGTTGCCGTTGACGGCGTCGGCGTTGGCGATCCCCTGAAGCGACGGCAGATACGGCACGCGCGACATCGCGACGATGTTTCCGGTTGCCGAGTAGTTTCCGAAAGTGAGAAATGACAACGGACAGGTCGGACCTTTGCACGCGGCGACCAGCGCCGCGAAAGTCGGGTAGGCCATGCTGTCGAGCTTTCCGGTGGCCATGTAGCGGGCGCCGGGGGAATGGTTGTTGACAGAGTAGTCCAGGCCGTTCAACACGAGCAGTTCGTCGCCGAACTCTGTATAGAAATCCTCGTTGCTCATCCCGGCCTTGATCTGCTTGGCGGTGGGGGCGTATTTATGCTGGCCCCTTGCGAGGATATCGCCGGACTGGTAGAGACGGTTGATGCCGTCGATGCCCTTGGGGTCCATAAGGTAGGTTGTGTCCCAGCCGCCCGAAGCGTTGAGGACGACATAGAACGGTCCTTCATACGGCGGCTCTTCCTTGACCGACGCGCCGAGCAGCGAAGCGGCGCCGCCGGGACAGGCGAGGCCAAGCCCGACCATGCCGCAGAGCTTCAGGAAATCTCGTCTCATGGTTATGCGTTTCCTTCCGTCGCGATCATCCAATTTTCGACAGCAAGACCCGGCACGGCGGATAGATCGGAGTCCGTTGTCACTACGGTACAGTCCGGCAATGTCAGCGCAATGGCGGCGATCATCATGTCAACGACCTGCATTTTTCGGCCGCGCCGTTTCAGTTCCGCCGCAAGCCGCCCATATTCTCGAGCCGCTTGTCGATCGAACGGCCAACTGCGGATTTGGCTTAAGCCTCGTTCCAGTCGCACCGTGTTTTCCGCGCGCGTCGAACTGAGTTCCAGGCCATAGAACAGTTCGGCTATCACGGGTTCGCAAGTTCCGATGCCATCGCCTCGTTCACGAGTAAGGCGCGCACGATTCGCGAACGGTCCCGGCGATCGACGAAGCGTTCACGGCATTCGAGTCGAGGAGATAACGCCTCATTCCCACAGCCTCCGCAGCTTCTCTGCACGGTCGTCGGAATGAGCCAGTTCCCATTCTGTGCGGGCCTTGCGATCCTCTTGCCGAGCCTCGCGTTCCTCAGCGGTAAAGATCAGCGGCTCGAGAGAGTCATACCACTTGAGCCAGGCGGTAATCGCCTCCGGCGTGTTATCATAATTTTCGTTCGCAACCTCTGCGTCGGCGGAACGAACGACCAACAGCTCCGTCCCCTCCGGGAATTTCAACGGGACCATAGTCTCGATGCGGCCATTCCGCACGATCGCTCTAATTGCATCCATGGGTCAACTCCACCTCAAGACGCCACACCATTCTAGATAGCCTCGCGCGATCACGCGCGTTTTTTTTCATACCCTCGCCCGGTACTCCGGGAGAGAGCAGGGTGAGGGTTTCTTTGGCAGCTCGCGGATTCTATGCGGCTTGCATCATTTCAAAACCCTCTCCCGGATTACCGGGCGAGGGAGTAGAGCGCGTAATCGCGCAAGTTCATTTAGCGGACATAGCCCGAGAATCGCATCTTGCTCGTTCCAATCGCGTCACTTGCAGTACACTCCGGAAAGTCTGGCTCCATCCTTATTCATATAAAAATTCCGGCCGGCGAAGCAGATATGTGAGCACCGCACGCCATGCCCGAACGGTGTATTTCGGGTCGGCTACAGGACCGGCAACGCCGCGGCGACAAAAGTAGTTTTCCTGGCGATCGATACCCTTGCGCCCCGCGGCTTCCGACACGATCTCGGCGAAAAGTAGAAACGTGCGGTCCACCTCCGGCGAATCCGGAGCGTCGTAGCGACCCAACACCCGCTGATGCAGGAACGCGATCGCCCGTCGAATCCTGGCGTCGCCCGCGGAAGAGGCGCCAGGAACGACATCGGGCTCGATGTCGGGGAACAGCCGTCGATCGGCAGGGGGTCGGCTGAAGTCGAGCGCGGTTTGCTTGCACGCCACGTCATTGGCGAGAATGCGCTGAATGGCGCCCATCGCTCCGCTCGGATCTGCGGCGCGCTCCGTGACTTCCTTTGAATCGATTCCGCCGTACAGCATGGCGAGCTGTTCGTTCAACTTTCCCCACGGCTCGCCGAAGATCGCCGCCACTTTTCGTTCGACCTGTTCGGGCGCGAGCATCCGCGTTAAACCCACGTCATCGAGCTCCGCCCGCCGTTGCGGATTGGCCGAGGCGGAGGCCAGGCCGTCGGCGCGATAAAAATCGCAGGCGATCCAGTCTTTGAAAACGCTCTTGAGATTAAAGCCGTGCCGCGCGAAATTGACCGCGATCGCTTCGACCTGTTTTCTCTGCTCCTGATACGCTCGATGTTTCGCGGCAAAAAGAGGATCGTCGATATCCTTCGGCGCCGTCAGCGCCTTGCGGCCGGTGAGAATGTAATAGACGTGCTCGACCATCGCCACGGCAAAGCGCGGATCTTTGGTGGTGCGTTCGCCAAGCCATTGCAGGGCGCGCCAACGATCTTGTTCGGGAAGATCTTCGCCCTCGAATCCTGGGCCGAACATATCCTTGAACCAGCCTCCCTTGCGCCGACCGTAAACGCCCTCAAATTTCCAGTAATCCTGAAAGAGCCCGGCTACCGGATCGATCGTCTTGTGACAGACTACGCACTCCGACGCCTGCATGGTCGGAATCGGAAATTTAGCCGTCACAGCGGCGGCATCCTGCACGCGGGCGGCAAGCTCTAAAACGTCGATGCCGAGAAACTGCAGAAAATAGACGCGGGCTCGTGCCCGATTACGATTCGTTTCGGTCGTCGGATAGCGGCGAAGATATTGAAATGTAGTCAGCAACCCGGCGTGGGGGTAGAAACCCGTCGCCGAGTCTTCGCTGTCCGGCTTGTCGCGGCCAACCAGCGCCTTGAGCTTGACGGGAACATATTCGAACGGGTCATCGGGATTCTTAAATCGCGGCTTCAGCTCTTCGTAGACGCCGTAACCGCGCGCCGTGTAAGGCGTGACCATAATATAGTCGGCGGTAACGATCTCGGTAAACGGCCTGTCGTTCCGCACGATGTGCTCGATAAGCTTCATCGGCTCGCCGAGAAAAGCATGGCGGTAGTCAGCCCAGACTTTATACCCGGCGTTGGTCCGTTCCTGCTTGTCGGCGATTCTCGTCAAAACGTCATATTTTTCCGGCCAGTTTCGCGTCGTGCTAAAATGTTCGTAGGAGAGCGCCGTCTCTGGATTGCCGTCAAACCCGACAGTGAGAAAAACGTCGTTAAAACCTTCGCGCAGGCGATCGTAAAAGGCCTCTTCTTTCATTATCGCGTCAAGCAGCCCAGGCAAGGATTTGAGGCCACCGCTGGAAACCGCGGCCAGCTCGGCATTGGTCGGAAGACGACCGGCCAGCGAAAGCGTTACCCGCCGAAGCAGTCTCCGATCGTCAAGCATGATGACGCCGTCGAAGAAAGGCGGCGCGCTTTTTTCGGCGGCGATAGCGTGCGCCATCGCGTCGGCCGGCGGGGCATAGAGGCGCTGAACGAAGTTCGCCAGGACGCGATACCCCGTCGAGTCTGGCTTGAGGACCGTTTTTCCGCCATGCTTAAGTTTGCCGGTCGCTTTCAGAAGCAGGCGGGATTCATCGCCTTTTTTGAGGCGCGCCATCTGCACGAACTGCTCACGGTTGTGCCGCATGGCGGCGTCTTGATCGCTCCCCTGCGTTCGTTGCGGGTCCAGCAGGATGAAGTCGCTGTCGTCGGCGTCGCCGCCGGACTTATGGCACTCAAGGCACGACCGCGATCCGACTTTGGCCCAGACTTCATCGACGAAAAACTTGTCGGCGGCGGCGCACGCTGGGCCGCTATAGACTTTGGAGTCGTCGCCACGAGCCTCGGCGATGAGTGTCGTCCAAGCGGCCGCCAGGAGAATTATCGTGCGAGCGGTGCGCGACATGGGGAGCGTTTTCGACGAAAGGTGTTTGGGCACACTCATATCTATCGCAAAGCGCCATCCGCGTTAACCGGCGCCATGCCGTTTGGAGCGCGAAATAGAGCATTTCTCTTGTTGGTGAAGCGACCTCGGGTCGCGAAAGACGCCCCGCAAGCGGGGCCGCTAAACGCGGAAACGCGCCAGCGACCTGGAAATTGCTCTAAAAGGGTTCATGCGCGACCGGTAAGCCGCCGCGACGAGGTGTCTTAAAAACTCATCGCCGTTTTGAATTCGTGCCAGCGGTCGTCGATTTGATCGCGGTCGGCGCCGACGATGCCATCGAGCGAGAAATCGGCGATCGTGAAGCTTGCGACAACGGTGCCGTAACCCAGGGCGCGCTTGAGCGTGGCGGGAGAGACCGCGCCGCCCTGCGTGGCGAGGTAGCCCATCATGCCTCCGGCGAAGCTATCGCCGGCGCCGGTGGGATCGATCACTTTTTCCGCGGGGAAAGCCGGCAGGACAAACGCGCCGCGATCGCTTACCATCAGGCAGCCGTGCTCCCCTTTCTTGATGACGACGAATTTCGGACCCATCTTCAAAACCTGTCTGGCGGCGGCGATCAAATTTTTCTCCTCGGTAAGCAGGCGCGCTTCGCCGTCGTTGAGGACCAGGCCGTGAACTTGAGTCAGCAGCTTGCGAAGCTCCGGCTGCTGGGTTTGAATCCACAAATTCATCGTGTCGGCCACGATCAACTTCGGCGCCGTGAGGCTGGCCAGCATCTCCTGCTGAAGGGCCGGATGGGTGTTGGCCAGGAAAACATACTTGCTGTCGAGAAAACCGGCGGGGATCTTTGGGGCGCGCTCGGCGAGGACGTTCAAATCCACTTCGACGGTAACGGCTTCGTTCAGGTCTTTCAGATAAGAGCCATGCCAGCGGAAGGTCTTGGAGCCTTTGCGGATTTCCAGGCCGGTGGTATCGACTTCGCGGCCTTTATAGAGCGTGAAAATCGCTTCGGGATAATCTTCGCCGACCACCCCGACCAACCGCACCGGCGTGAAGAAACTGGCGGCGTAAGCGAAATAAATCGCCGATCCGCCGAGCACGTCGTCGCGGCGGCCCGTGGGGGTTTCCAGTGTGTCCAGACCGATCGATCCCGTTACCAATAATGCCATTTCCAAAACTCCAATAGGCTTGCGAGAATGTATGGATCGCCCCGCGTTGGTTATCGCCTCGGCAACTGTCGAACCTTGACGCGCGATTCGGTGACGGTGTATAGCCGACCCGGCGTGAGTTGACGATAGCGCGCGAAAAGGCGGTCGACGGCGTCATCGCGCTCGACATCTCCCTCGCCGACGTTCAGATAGACGATGCTTCGATCGAACGCGAAGGGATTTTCATAGAGCGAGGTGGCCGTATCCTGATCGACGGTCAGCAGATCGAGTTGGTTTTTGTGAGCCGATCGCAGAACCTCGTCCGGCGGCGCGTCGGCGGCGAGGCCGACGTCCGCCAACGAACGTGTTTCGTGCTTGTGGCGTCGTAACGCCTCGGCGACGGCGGATTGTAGAGTTCCGTGAAGCAGCCAACGCATCGGCGCATGGTAGGGAGAGGCGGGGTAAGACGCAAATTGTCCGTGATCGCGACGGCCCCGCGTGGGTCGCGTTTGGCGTTGCCGGTCGCTTGAAGTTAGAGCGCCGCGGGAGCGTCGAGAAACGGACGCGGGTGATAGGGTTCGGGGGCCGGATCGATCTCCGTCCAATTCAGCGCGTGTTGCTCGGCAAGCTCGATTGTGTTCTTGTCCGAGAGGAATTTCAGAATGGCGAGATAGAAATAGATGCCCAGCAGCATGAAATTAATCGTGCCGACAAGGACGCCTTCGAAGAAGGCTCCGATGAGGATGGCGATCAGTCCGGCCGGCGCCCAATCGACGAGCAGACGGTCATCCTCAATTCGCAACGTGGCACGAAGGCGCCTGAGTCGGCGGATTGCGGTGGTCATAAACCACAAAACGCCGCCGAGCAATGCCAACCCGAGGATTCCAGTGTGGGCGGCGATGGTCAGATAAGAACTCTCGGCGGCGGTGTAGTCGGTTTGGGACATGGTTCCGAAAAACGGGTTTGCCTGAAACCTTTGAAATTGAAGCATCCACACGCCGGTTCGGGTGTCGAGTGTCGAAACAAGGCGCGAGGTGGCGGCCGTATCCGGCTTAAAAATCGCGAGGAAGAAAAAGACGAAGATCGCTATGACAAAGCCGACGCCCAGGAACGTCCCGATGCGCCTGCGAAAGAGAAGTCCGATCCCGACGAGGGCGGTTAATACGCCGGTACGGGAACCGGTCCAGATAATCATGGCCACGGCCACGCCCGCCGTCGCGCCCCACAATATTCGAAGCGCTTTTGGCTCCCGGCTCGAAGCGAGCAGAACGGAGATGGGAATCAGCAGGATGGCGAGAATGAAAGCGGCGTGTTGCGGATTGCTCGTGATCGCGTAGAGCCGGTTGGAATGAATGATCGCGGATTGATTCACCAGCAACTGCGCCGTCGTCCCGAGGATGAACAACAGTGCCGCCGCTCCCATACATCGCGCGGCGGCCTGCACGTCTTGCAATCCTCGGAACCATCGCGGCATTCCAATGCCCATGACGACCAGGATGGTCGTAAAAATCACCATGGAGAGCACGCCGCGCTGCAGTTCCGCGGAAATCGCCACGTGCGCGGAGTAGGTCATCTCCAAAGTCCAGAATACGATCGCCGCGGCGAGGACTGGCGTGCGCAAGGGAGCGCCCTGACTCAAAAACGATGGAATCACCAGAAAAATCAGTAACATCAGTGTGATCGGTTCAGCGGCGAAGCGCATCTGCTGCAGCGGCGCGATCAGAGGGTTTTGAAGCGCGTCGGTGCCAAATGAGAGAGTCGAGGTGAACAAAAGGATAGCCAATACGACCCAGCGCCCAGGTCGGCCGAAGCTAAACAAAAACATAATCATGATTAACGCAGCGAGAATCATGCCCGAGCCAGTGCCCAGCAGGTTGATCAAGTAATCCAGTTGGAAGAGCGTCGCGGCCAGATAACGCATTGTGGCAACGGTCCTTTTTTTATGACGCCGGGCGAGTCCATCGCTGTTACGTTTTATCGGATCGCACGTTCACAAATGTCGCGCCAGGCCGGCGCGATATGGATTCGACGAAACATCAGTTGACGGTTCATCGCCAGCGGTAGCGGCGACAATCTCGTCAGCGGAGTGAGCCTTCCGCCGGTGTCTTGAATTAATATTTCGCCGGTCGATTGATCCGCTTGGGACGGCATCGAAAACGCATCAGGGGCGTCGTGCGGGTCGTCATAGAATAAATCATAGGTCCCGTCCCCGCCCGCCGCGACCACCGCGTTTTGCGCTCGAATAAACGCACATGCGGCGTCCGACTCGCTTAAGTGAGATAAATCGAACGTTTTGAAAAGCGAGCGATTCAATAATCCGCGGCACAAAGCCGCCAGCGGCGCATCGTCGGACCGCGTCCATAGCTTCAAGGAATGCATGACGGAGTAATCGTCCAGATCGACGTATTCCTCAATGGTGAGCCGTTGCCCCGTCAGGGCCTTGTGAACGGGATGATCGCGCGGCGGCCAAGCCAGGCGGTCCTGCGCCATCAGCCGCTTGGCACGCTGAAGCGAGAGCTTAACCATTCCCTCGGCCGCCCTCACGACCTTGTGAAAGTAGACGTTATGATACATATGGTAGCGCGCCTGGAGATAGGCCTCGACGGCGCTGACCCCCTTCCACGTCACGGCAAGTCGGCCGGATTTCCCATCGACTGTAAGCGAATGAATGAGCCATTCCAGATCATAGTTGCCATAACGGCTTCCGGTCATGAGATTGTCGCGCAACAGATAATCCAGCCGGTCGGCGTCAAGCTGACTCGACAAGATATCCCGAAGGAAATCTCGGCCCGCGCCAGATTCATTTTGCAGCAAAGCGGCCACGCGGGCGGGCAATGCCGGGTCGTCTGAAGCAAGAATCCGATGGGCCTCGCCGTCCTCGTCCAAAATGATGCGGCGGGTGAGCTTTTCGTGGTCTATTCCGCTGACCCGCTCGAAGACATGACTCAGCGGCCCGTGTCCGAGATCGTGAAGCAGCGAAGCGGCGACGCACGCCAACTCTTCGTCGTCGTCGATCGGCGCCGACAGGCGAAGTTGGGCGAGCATCCTTCTGGCCGTCTGCATGACACCGAGGCTGTGGCTGTATCGCGAATGCTCGGCCGCCGGATAGGCAAGGCTCGCCATTCCGAGTTGCCGAATTCGGCGCAGCCGCTGAACCTCGGCGGAATTGACGAGCCGGAAAAGGAGAGCGTCGGCCTTTCGCTCGGTGCGAAAGGCGATCACGTCATGAATCGGATCGCGGATGATTTTCTCGGGCATTAATGGTGGCGCGATTGTTACGCCGCTCTATACAAGGTATTGTAAGATAATCGGTCTTCCGGCGTTACGCCTTTGACGGTTAAAAGAGGCCCGTTCCATTGAAATTTAGTATTCTAACCCCGAGTTTTAATCAGGCGTCCTTTCTGGAGCGAAATATTCGCAGCGTTCTGAATCAGGACGTCCCCGATGTCGAGCACCTGATTTTTGACGGCAATTCGACTGACGACACGGTTAATATCCTCAAACGCTACTCCGATCGCCTCGCGTTTTGGGTTTCCGAGCCGGATGAAGGCCAGGCCGACGCGCTGGCCAAGGCGCTTTCCAAATCCAACGGCGATATTATCGGATGGTTAAATGTCGACGAGTTCTATGACGCGAATATATTTGGTAGCGTTCGCCGGGCCTTCGAGGAAAACCCCGATGCCGTCGTTGTCTACGGCAACTGTCGCCTGGTAACGCCGTTGGGCAAGCAGATACGCATTAACCGCCAATGGCGATTCGATTTCGACGTTTGCCGAATCCAAACTCCAATCATGATTTCCTGCTCGACCTTTTTTAGAAGAGATCGGCTCGTGGCGTGCGGAGGCTTCGATCGATCGTGGAACTATTCCATGGATTGGGAATTGTTTATTCGTTATATGCGGGATACGCCCAGCGCGTGGGTCCGGGTTCGGAAGGTTCTCGGCAATTACACCATGCATCTCCAGTCCAAAACCGCAACGTCACAGAGCGGGTTTATCGCCGAGCGAGAGCGCCTTCTGGATCGTGAGTTCCCCGGAGTTTCATCGGAGGAGCGCGGCCGGTTGCAACAGATTCAGACCCGGCGAATGAAATGGCACATGCTGATGGACGGCGTGCTGTTCGGAAAAGTCTGGTTCAAGGTCGTTCGACAGCGCCATTTCGCCGCGTACTACGGCGACCCTGGAGTTCGTGTGCGGTATGTGACGCCACTCCTGGAAAAAATCTCGCCGACGCGACCGCCGGACGAATAAGTTTTTCGCCGCCAGATCGCGCTAAACCACCAGGTTCGTATTCTTTTTCAAAAACTTATATGGCAAGCTTCACGGGGCGAATACGGGACTGGTGCCTCAAAAGAAACATCCTTGTCAGCCGACCCGCCGGCCAATTTCATATTGACGAGTGGCGTCTTCGGGCTGCGCGGGACCGCGGGCTTCGCATCGACATGGCGATTGACGGGGGCGCCGCGACTGGCACCTGGGCACGCGGCTTTAAGCGTGTCTATCCCAACGCGAACGTGCTGTGCATCGAGCCTCGAGAGGACGCACAGGCGGATCTTCATCGCCTCGCCGGGGAGTCGCCCGGAATTACCGTCGCCAAGGCATTGGTCGGCGCGACCGCCGGCGAGGCCGAATTTTATGTGATGCGCGACCAAAGTTCGATGCTGAAAACCGCCTCGGGAAAGCCCTTCGGGTCACCTGTCGCGATGCCGGTGCAGACCATTGACGGCTTGATCGCCAAATTATCATTGCCGATGCCGGATTTGATCAAACTGGATTTGCAGGGCGCGGAACTCGAGGCGATTATGGGCGCCCCGCTCGCCTTGGAACACGCAACGGCTGTCCTTGCCGAGGTGAGTTTCCTCCCCTTTCAGGAAAACTCTCCTTTGGCCGGTGACATAGTCCACTTCCTGGCCCAACGCGACTTCGTTCTGTATGACATTTTCAGTCTCGCTCAGCGCCCCTTGGATGGCGCCCTTGCACAGGCCGATTTTCTATTTCTGAAGAAGACCAGCGACCTTTTGCTTGACCATCGTTGGAGTACCGACGCCGAGTGGACCTAGCCAGTGGCCCGCAATTCGCCAAAAAAGTCGGCCGTGAACGATGTGGCTTGAACGCGAATGACCGCGTACTATGTGGATAACGAAGGAGATTTCATGGCGAAGGCAAAAAAATCGGCGAAGAGTAAAAAAGACGAAACGACGGCGCCCGTTGAGGCCGCGAAGAAAAAAGAGGATGTCAAGACAGCCGCCGCGAAGCCGGCGGCGCCGCTCATCGATACCGGGCTCGCCGCGGCGACCGCGGCTCGACGCATACTGCAACATAAGGACGAAGCGCCCGCGGGCGCGCCGTCGCCTCGGGGTGAATCGGCGTCGTTCAAACATATGAAGGAAAATCTGCATAAGCCGGCGGGGCAGGCTACGCCCAGCTTTTTGCAAAATGCAGTGCCGACGAAAAAATTCAATCCGTCGGTTCCCGGACGCCAGCAGGTCGGCCGCAATCAGACGTTTGGCGCCGACGTCAACCGTAGCGGCGTGCCGCGACGAACGGGCGGATAGCGCACGGCGGCTCATGCCCGTCGCGGCAAATCCTTTGAGCGCATTTTCCAGCTTGCCGTTAGCGTTTCTGTGTTTGGCGGCCCGCTTGCGCTTGCGGGGCGCGTTTCGCGTTGGAAGCGCGCTCGCCGACGATGAAAAATGCTCTAAGCGACTTGCAGAATCTGCAATTCGACGATCGCCCGCGGGTCGAAATCGATCCGTTGCTCGAAGATTCCCGTCAAATGCGCTTTGGATAACGCGACGATCCATCCCTCCTCGACGATTAATTCGTCGATCACCCGGCCACCCGTCAGCGTGGCTCGACAGACGGCGGTGTACTTGCGTTTAGGAACGCCGTTGGAGATGAGATGCGTGCGCCATTCCTGCGGGAGAACCTTGGCCAGGCGATTGCGCGGGGGGGATTGGGAATGCATATCGAGTTAATCTCATGACGCGGGGGAAGCGTTTTTCGCGTGATCGTGCGGCGTCAGCTTACGATCCGACGGCGCAACCTTCAGGCGCCGCGTTCACTTCGTCGGCGGATTTCGGGTCGGGCCAGATCCCCGGGGCGTCTTGGGCGTACCATTTCTCCAATACACCCGTCCAGTCGCGCAGGCTGTGGACGGCGATAAAATCCGACTTCACCAACGCCGACTCGGGATGAAATCGGCTGTACTTGATCCCCATTTTTCTCATGCGCCGGCCGGCCAGCGATTCGCCGTGGATTTGCATGGCGATGCCGAAATGCTCGGCCAGGGCAGCGCGTTGCTCGGGAATGGAAGGGGGAAGGAGCTCCATTTGCGGCGATTGATCCTCCCGTCGCAATAGCTCAACGGCGTGGCGGAAGATCCATGGATTGCCGATGGCGCCGCGCGCGATCCACACCATATCGACGGCTGTTTCGCGCAGCATTCGAACGGCGTCTTGGGCGGTGAAGACGTCGCCGCTGCCGAGAATGGTGCGATCCGGATAACGCCGCTTTACCTCGCGAAGAAACGGCCAATGTGCCTGGCCGGCGTATTTTTGTTCGACGGTTCGCCCGTGAACGCGAACGGCCGAGTAGCCGTATGCGAAGGCTTCATCCACGATTCGATAAAAGCGATCGCGCGATTGGGCCGAGTCATCAAACCCTCGACGAAGGCTGATGCTGGTCGGAACCTGTGGCGGCAAAGCGTCGCGCACGGCTTTGAGAACGTCGATTCCGCGGTCGGCGTCGAGCAGCATGTGCCCGCCGCGCGCTTTATTTTTGATCTTCTTCACGGGGCATGCGAAATTGAGATCGATGACGTCAAAACCCGCCGAGGCAAGAATTTTCGCCGCCTCGGCCATTTCTTCGCCGCCGCTTCCCATGATCTGGCCGGCGACCGGATGATCATCGGCGCTGATGTCGATGGATTTGCGAAGGCCTTCGCCGCCGTTGAGGAGAATGGTGTCGAGCAGGGCCTCGGTAACGGCATACGGGCACCCATGCCGGCGGGCGACAAGGCGCATCGCGCGGTCGCTGTATCCGGCCAGCCCGGCCTGGCAAAAGGGAGACGAAAACTGGAAGGGTCCGATATTCACCGTCACGGATTCTATCGCAACGGCAAACAAATAAGAAAACTACACAAGTCCATTTGTCATGTGACCGGCGATAGCCGATGTCTTTTCTATGAGCCCGATTATGTTGGAAACATTCAATGGTTACGTCGGCGGCAGACGCCGCAACGCAAGCCAGGCGGCCGCTTTTGTCGCGAGGATCGCGATCATGCCATTGCCCGAGAGTCTGAGCCTCGGCGATTGGCGCTCGCACGTCCCGATGCACCTATTGGAAACATGGGACACGCTCTTGCCCACGGAGCAAATGGCGCTGTTCGTGATGGCCCAAAGCGCGACCCATTCATACGAATGCACCATGGGACCGGAACTCCCGGCCCTGAATTAGAGCATCTGCCGGATTGGCGTAGCGTTTCGATGTTTAGCGGCCCCGCTTGCGGGGCGTTTTTTCGCGACCATACAAATGCGCCAGGAACGGCACATTGCGCAAGCCCGGTTTCGTTCTTCTCGAAGGCCCAATAATACGATTTCCCCGAATTCCGCGCAAAGAAAGTGAAGCGGGTTGCGCAGTCGGTCGAAGTTAGCGACGATGACCACCATACCCCTACAAGCGGAACAAACCTCCCAGGCGGTAGAAACGGCACACGCATCGACAGTTCATGCGGCCTCGGCCGCTAACGTCGGCCCGTTCAATTTTCCCGATCACTGGCCCGCCCAGGGAGAACTTCTAACGTGGTCGCAGCAGATCGGCCCGGCACTCGCCGCGCTGATGGTGCTCATGGGCGTGATCTACCTCCTCTTCGGCTACAACATCTTCAAAGCGCTGATGGTGCTCAACGCCGCCGTTCTTGGCGCGATCATCGGAGCGGCCATTGGCGACAAGACAGGCGGAACGCTGCCGTTGTCCATCACCACCGGGTTTGTCCTCGCCGCCATCACCTGGCCAATGATGCGCTGGGCGGTGGTCGTTACCGGCGCCCTGTGCGGCGCGGCGATCGGAGTCGGCATGTGGCGAACGTTCAACCTCGAGCCCAACTTCGCCTGGGCCGGAAGCGGGATGGGCCTTATCTTTTTCGGCTTACTGACATTCATCCTCTTTCGAGGCTGCGTGATGACTTACATGAGCCTGCAAGGCGCCGCGATGTTGATCTTCGGATTGCTGGCCCTCACCTTTAAGTACGATGGACTGACGTTGCAAGTGAGTCACTGGTTTAAGCTCAAACCGTTTTTGCTGCCGATGATGGTCTTCATCCCGACGGTTCTCGGCGTGATGTTCCAGCATCACAATGGAGCGCCGGCCGCGGCGGCGCCGTCGGGAAAAAAATAGAAACCGGCATTCGGTGGTCCGCGTTTTGTCGGAGAAAGCTGAGCATGACGGAGGCCATCGTGGACGCGTCTGTTTCGTCCACCGCCTTAAGCGCTTTCGGAGCGCGGTTTTGAAGATTCGTCGGCGGCCGCTTCGGGCGCTGCCGTCGCTGGCTTGGGGAGATCGCTCGCATCGCGATTGACCAGCGCGATCACGCTCTGGCCCGCTCGCGGAGCGGCTGCTACATCCGATGTGCAGGGGGTCAAGTCGCCGGTTTCTGACATGATGAACAGCGCGACCGCACTGGCGCCGTATCGCTTGCGGTATTCGGCATAGTCGAATTCGGGAGTCAGTTTTGTCTTGTGAATCCGGGCGCCGTCGTGCAGGCGGCTTTGTAGTTGGTCATGGGTCAGGTCGGCGCCAAACAGAATCCGGCCGGTGAGTTCCTGATGCGTTTTCTGCTTGGAGAGGACGGGCTGGGCGCGCCCGCGCTCGGGCAATTGGAACACGGCGGATCGCCCGAATTGCTTGCCGTAATGAACCGCCGCCAGTGAATTGACTTCATCGTTGGACGTCATGGCCAGCAGCCGGCCAATGCCGGACAGTTCGATCCGCTCGGCCACCTGCGACGACAACGCATTGGCGGAAATAGCGGGAAGACCCGTCAGGCGGGCGTCGCGCACATTGGCCAGGCTTGTATCGACAAGGAGCAATTCGATGCCTTCGTCATTGACGGCACGAGCGATTTCCCGGGCGAGTTTGTCGGCGCCGACGATCAGGAAGCCGGTATTTCCGGCGCGGGCCAGGCCCAGTCGCCGCGCGATCCACCCGCCCGTTAAGCCGTATAAGGCGACCGTGCAGACGATCACCAGAAATACATAAGGTACGAGGAGTTTCGCCTGGGGAATATTCTGTTCCTGCAATCGCAACGAGAAGACAGACGCGACCGCGGCCGCGATAATTCCGCGCGGCGCCATCGACGCGATAAAGGTTCGTTCGCGCCACGTCAGAGGCGAACCGATGGAGCTGACGAATACGCTCAGGGGACGGCCGATGAGCACCAATGCCAGCAGGAACAAAATAACCGCCGGTCGAATCTCGCGCAATGTCGCGATTTCGATGCGGGCGGCGAGCACGATGAACAGCATGCCGATCAGCACCACCGTCAGGCTCTCCTTGAACTCGACGATATGCCGAATGACGACCTTTTGCTGATTGGCGAGGACCACGCCCATGATGGTCACGGTGAACAGGCCCGAGTCATGGATAAGCTGGTTGCTGGCGATCAACGCGACGATAGCCGTCGTCAGCGCGATCGGCACCTGAAGATAGTCGGGCACCCAGAATCGGGAAATGAGCAATACGAGCACGCCCGCCGCCGCCATTCCGACGGCGGCGCCGCCGCAGATGGTTACGGTCGCGCCCGTGAGCATTGCGCCGCTGGTCGGAAGGAGTGATGCGCCATGCGAGATCGACACGCCCGACGCGATGGCTTCGAAGACAAGAACGGCGATCATGGCGCCGATGGGGTCGATGACGATGCCTTCCCAGCGCAGCACGCCGCCGGATTTTCCGGTGGGCCGGATATGGCGAAGCAACGGCCCGACGACGGTGGGTCCGGTGACGATCAATACCGCGCCCAGAAGCGCCGACAGATTAAAGCTCAGGCCAAGGAGCCACCGCGCCGACAGCGTGGCCACGCACCACGTGATAAACGCGCCGACGGTCACGAGTAGCCAGACCACGCGCCGCACGCCGACGATTCCGCGAAAGTTGAGCGAAAGTCCTCCCTCGAACAGGATCAGCCCGACGGCCAGCGAGACAAGATTGAGCAGTTGATCGGTTTGGATGAGATGATTGAGATCGAGTGAGACGCCATGTCCGAAAAGGTGAGGCGTCAGCAGACGCGCCACGGGGCCGACAAGCAACCCGGCCGCGAGCAGCATGAGAATCGAAGGGAGCCGAGTTCGCCACGCAAGCCACTGCGCGCCGACGCCCAATCCCAAAATAACCGCAAGCCACATCACGCGGCGGAGTCTAACCGTGACGGGGTGGCGCAACCAACGCGCGAATTTCATGCGGAGGAAAATGCGTCCGCGACTTCAAGGCACATGGGCCGAAACGGCTGCAAAGAATTGCACGCCTATCCGGCGCCAGTTACATTCCCCTCGTGAGCCGACCCCAATTCGATTCGATCATCCGGCTGCTTTTTCTCGTGACCGCGATGCTCGGCGTCGCGCTGCCGCTGGCGGATGCCGTGAAACGGGTCGGCAAAACCGCAACGGCCGCCCCGATCGACGCGCGTTACTCGGCGGTCGCGTCGGCGCTTCCCCCGCAAGCCACCCTGGGATATGTTTCCGATCTCCCGGATCGCGGGCCGGGGCTCGGCCTGTTTCTTCAAGCTCAGTATGCCCTGGCGCCGCGTATTCTGCTGGAAGGGGATTCCCATCGTCTCACGCTGGCCAATCTGCAGGACCCCGCAAAGCTTGCGGCGGTTTGTGCCGCCAACGGATTGGCGCCGGTGAAGGTTGATCCCGACGGCGTCGCGCTGCTTGAGAAAAAGGGGGCGCCGTGACGATCGCGGCGCGGGTGTTGGCGGGCATTTTGGCGGCTGTCGCAATCGGCGTTTGCGGGCCGGGATTGCTCGACGCCGCCCTTCCGTTTCATCGGCGCGCGGGCATTCGACGCGGGCTGATTCTTTTCGTCGGACTTTCGCTCGGCCTCTCGCTTTGGGCGGCGGTTGGCCTGGCGGCTTTTTTTGCGCGCATGAGCAGTCTGCCGGACCTGATGGGCGGCGACGCCATCCTCGCGCTGGCCGGCGGCGCGGCGATGCTGGCTTGGCGCCGAGCGCGGAAGACGGATTCCGTTCCGGTCGTCGAAATCGATCCGGCCGACGACATCTCAAGCCTCATGATCTGTTTTTTACTTTTGATGATCGTGGGATCAGCCGCGGTCTTTGCGCTGCAAGTTCGTCAGCGTCCCGATGGCGGCTACGACGCGTGGGCGATTTGGAACCTGCGGGCGCGGTTTATCTACGCGAGGAGTTCACATACGTTTGACGCCGCCTTTCCGCACGCCGACTATTCGCCGTTATGGCCGGCGCTGCTGGCGCGAATCGGATGGCTCGCGGGCGGGCTGTCGACGGCGGCGCCGATGGTATGCGGCGCGCTGGCGGCCACATTCACCGCCGGTATCCTGTTCTTTGGCGTGGCGTGGTTTCGAGGAGCGCGTGCCGGCGTGGTGGCGGCCATCATGCTTCTGGGAACGCAGGAACTCATCGACCATGCCGCCGACCAATACGCCGACGTTCCGCTTGCATCCGTTTTTCTTGCGACCGGAGTCCTCCTAGCGCTTTTTCTTGAGTCGCGATCCACGTCTCGGTTGCGGATGGCGTTTCTCGCGGGCCTGCTCGGCGGCGCCGGGGCGCTGGTAAAAAACGAAGGTATGATCTACGTCGTCGCGCTGTTGATCGGGTTGGCCGTCGCTGCCGCGAAATTCCGCCGTCCGGGCGGCGTCATCGAGATTGGCGCGTTCGTCGCCGGCGCCGTCCCGATGTTGTTGTTGCTCGGCGTTTTCAGGTTCGGCTTTGCCCCGGCCAACGACATGCTCAGCGGTGGGGCGGCCTTTGCCGTCGCCCACGATATCGATTCGCTCCCGGCCGCCGACGACTCGCCGCATCGCTTGGGCGCGTCGGGCGATTCAAGCGCCGGCGCGCCGCGAAGCCTTGCGAGGCGGTTGACCGATTCGCGGCGATATCGAACGGTTCTTTTCGCTGTTCTCGGACGATTGATCAGAATCGACCGGTGGAATATTTTTCTCCTGGCGGCGGCCGTCTCTTTTGTTCTCAGGCCGCTCAGCAAGCAGGACGCCGTCGCTCGCGCCGCCCTGGGGACCGCCATCCTTCTCACCTGCGGCGGATATTTCATGGCCTATGTCGCAACGCCACATGGCCTCGAATGGCACATCAATACCTCCATGAATCGGCTGATTCTGCAAATCTGGGGCGTCTTGCTATTTCTCACCAGCCTCCGGCTCAACGGTCCGCCCGCGCCTGTCGATTGAAATGGAATCGCTCTTTTTCCCGGGGGTTTTGGCCACCTTCGGCGGTTGCCTGACATTTGAATAGCTCAAATCGGCTCGCCCGGCGAGAGCTGCCCGCGCCGACTGGACATCATGCGATCGACCAACCTCGGCATCAGCGTTCCCAATCCCGTCGCCCACCGGTACAATGCGATCGGCCATACTTCAGGCCTCGGCCGCTCGATCGCGCGGAGCATCGCCCTTGCGACTTCCTGTGATGTCTGTTGAATTTCGCCGGCGATGCGTCCGGGGCGTTTGCCGCCGCTGAGGGAGGCCGATACGTCTCCAAATTCGCTTTGCGTGCCGCCGGGATGAACGGATGTGACGCAAATTTGCCGTGGGGAAACCTCGACCCGCATCGCCTCAGCCAGAGAAAGCTGAGCGGCCTTCGTCGCCGAATAGGCGCCGAAAAAGGGGAGGCTGCGCCGAGCGACCGCAGACGAAACGATCATGATCTGCCCTCGCCAGCCATCTCTCATCTCCTGTTTCAGCATGTGCGGCGTCGCCGCGCGGATGCACGCGAGCGTGCCGATGACGTTGGTTTGAAACACCGCCAGCATCTGCTCGTCGGTCGTCTGCGCCACCGGCGCCTGAAATCCGTACCCTGCGTTACAGACCAGGGTGTCGATCCGGCCGAATCGTCGAAGCGTTTCGTCCACGATCCGAACGCAATCGGGCGTTTGCGCGACATCGGCCGCGACGCATAGATGATCTCCGCCGAGTTCGCGGTTTAACGCTTCCAGGCGATCCAGGCGACGGGCGGCCAGGGCGAGTCGGGCGCCATGCTGTCCAAGTTCGACGGCAAGCGCCCGCCCGATGCCGGCGCTGGCGCCGGTGATGATGACGACCATGTCCAATAGAGCGCGTTTCATGGTTGCAGTATAGAGCGGGAAAACAGAAGCGGCGAAATGAAACCGCCCTGCGACGGCGGCCCTCCCCATCGCCGGGGCGTTCCCTATAATCCCGCCTATGTCGATTCGCTCCGCCGGACTCGCGGCCATTACCACGCTGGTTCTTTCAACCTTGCTTCATGCGTTTACGCACGCGTTTGGCGCGATGTTGGTGCCGCTCTATCTGTTGATTTGGCACGATCTGAAGCTGCCCGGCGTTAAATCGGCGACGTTGATCGTCACCGTCTACGGAATGGTTTACGCGATCCTGAGTTACCCGGCGGGCGTGATGGCCGATCGCATCAGCCGCAAGACCATGCTCGGCGCCGGCCTTTTGCTCAACGCGATCGTCATCGTCCTGATGGGACTGACGCGCCATTACGAAATGCTGCTGGTCCTGGCGGTTTTCGCGGGAATCGCCGGCACGGTATTTCATCCGGCGGCGAACGCTTTGGTGCCCGAGCATTTTCCCAAATCGCCCGGCATGGCGATCGGACTATTGGGGATCGGGTCGGGATTGGGATTTTTTGCGGGTCCGCAGTATGCGGGCTGGCGGGCAGAATCGGCGCGATGGCACTGGCACGCGATCGCCGACTGGCAAAGGCCGTGCATCGAGCTGGGATTGGCGGGAGTGGTCGTCGGGGTCTTGTTTCTGCTGCTTGCCAGCGAGGCCCGGCCCGCGGCGGCGGCGGCGGCGCGGCGCAATGCCGTTCATCCGCCGCTCGGGCGGGCGCTGCGATCGCGGCTCATCGCGATCGCCGTCGTTCTCGGCTTCCGCGATTTTGCCGGGGTCGCATCGCTCACGCTGGCCAGCATCTATCTTCAACGTGCGCTGAAATTCGACGCGAAAGGCGCGGGCCTGATTATCGGCGTCATGATGCTGATGGGCGTGCTGGCCAACCCGATCGCGGTATGGTTGAGCCCCGGCGCCAGACGGCTGCCGGGTTTGGCGATCGTGCTGGTCCTAGCCGGTCTTGCCGTCGCCGCCACGCCCTTCTTTACGACGCGCGTTTCGGTGCTTGTCGTGCTTTGCGCGTTCCAGGCGTTGCAATTGGGCAGCTACGCGATGAGCGACGCCGCGATGCTCGAGCGCGTTCCCGCCAATGTCCGCGGGCGGGTGGTGGGCTTGTTCCTCACGATCGCCGGCACGTTCGCCGGCACAAGCCCGTGGCTGATGGGATATTGGACCGACGCCATGGGCGCCGGGGCGCAGCGGTCGATCTCTTACTTTGCCCCCTTCGCGACCCTCGGCGGAATGATGATTTTCGCGGCGCTGTCCACTCCTATTATCGCGAAATTGGGCATGGCGGACGAAAACGCGATCAATCCGCTGAGCGAAATCGTGCCGTCCATGATGGAGCCGGCGGTTTGACGTCCAGCACACGCGGCGCCGGGCAACGGCGGCGCTACTTCCCTTCTCCCGACGCCGTCAGCGGCGGCCGGAAAAATAGAACGCCCTTCGCCTGTGTTTTGCGGCGATAGACTTTTGTGCCGTTGGTAACGTACAGGTAGCGCAAATCCATACCGGCGAAGGCGGCGTTGGTTAAAGGCCCGTTCTGCGGCTTGGGAAGAATGCCGAGCAATTCTCCGTTGGCGTCGAAAATTTGCAGGCCCAGCGCGGTCGTGACATATGCCCGGCCGGCGGTATCGACGGTCATCCCGTCACCGCCGGCGACGGTCGGCTTTTTCTCCGGCGCCTTCATGGTCATCGCGACCTTCTTGTCCGTCAGGCTTCCGTCGGCGCGAATGGCGAAGCTATAGATGTGCAGGCCGCCGTAATCGGATACCAGCAGGCGAGTTTGATCGGGAGTGAGAGCGATTCCATTGGGCGCCGTGATTCCGATGTCGGCCGCGCGAACCTGCCCCGTCGTCGGATCAAGGAGGGTGACCTGATGTTTGCCGGTCTCGGTGATGTAGACGAAGCCCTTGTAAGAAACGACCAGGTCGTTGGTCTTGAGTCCCTGCGCCAGGACAAGTGATTTGCCAGTGGCCAGGTCGAACGCGACGACTTTGCCGCCGCCGCAACCGTAAAGCCGCGCGTCGGGGCCGATCTTGGTGCCGCTCATCGCGGCCTCGGCGATTTTCGTCTGTTTGCCGTCGGGGGCAATCTTGATGACGGCGGGTGGCTTGGATTTCAAATCGGAAAAGTAGAGATTCCCGTCGCCGTCGGCGGAAGACCCGTCGGCGAATCCGAGATTGTCCGCCACTACTTGCCAATCCTCGCCGGGGATGAGAATTCCCGAAAGCCGATCGGTATTCGCCGGCTGGTCGTCGGCCTTTGCCGGCAGGGGAGCGAGAAGCAACAGTGCCGCAAGTAACGTAAAGCTTAAGCGTGGTAAAAGCATGGCGGTCGATTCCGTTTCGTGTTTTCAATACCGGCAGACAGGGTAGACATTATAGCCGCGTTACGAGTTCTTGTGATAGCCGTATTATAATGCCGTCGTTGGCGCAAGGGAAACGCGAAATTCCATCTTCGCCCGTGAAGGCGCTCGCATGGGTGTACTGCGCTCGGTCCAGCGCGTAGCATTTCATGGCGAATAACGGGCGAAAAGAATCCTCCGCGGAGGTTACGATATGAATGGATCAGCGTCTTTCGACAACGCCTCGCCCGGCGCCCGATTCCGCGCCGCGATCGAGACCGAGCGCCCGCTTCAGATCGCCGGCGCCGTTAATGCGTATTGCGCCATGATGGCCGAGCAGGCGGGGTTTCGAGCCGTTTATCTGTCGGGAGCGGGCGTGGCCAATGCTTCATTTGGCCTGCCCGATCTGGGAATCACCACGCTCAACGACGTATTGGAGGACGTTCGGCGGATCGCCGGCGCGACGCGCCTGCCGCTGCTGGTCGACGTCGATACAGGTTGGGGCGGCGCCTTTCTCATCGCGCGAACCGTGCGCGACATGACGCGGGCCGGGGCGGCGGCAATTCATATCGAAGATCAGGTTCAAGCCAAGCGCTGCGGACATCGGCCGGGAAAAGCGCTGGTTGGGCCGCGGGAAATGGCCGATCGCGTGAAGTCCGCCGTGGATGGCCGCGACGACAGGTCGTTCGTCGTCATGGCCCGCACGGACGCCTACTCGGTGGAGGGATTGTCCGCGGCCATCGACCGGGCGGCGCGATACGTCGAGGCGGGCGCCGACATGATTTTCGCCGAGGCGATGACCACGCTCGATGAATACCGCGAATTCACGCGGCAGGTGAAGGCGCCGGTGCTGGCGAATCTCACCGAATTCGGACAGACGCCGTTGTTTTCGATCGAGGAACTTGGCGCCGTGGGAGTGGCGATGGCGCTGTATCCGCTGTCGGCGTTTCGCGCGATGAACGCGGCGGCGCAAAACGTCTACCGCACGATTCGCCAGACCGGATCGCAGCGCGATCTGATCGGCGCGATGCAGACGCGGGACGAGCTATACCGCGTGCTGGGGTATCACGCATTTGAAAAAAAACTGGATGATCTGTTTTCAAAACAGCCCAACCCGGAGTGCCAACCATGAGCGAAAAGAAAACCGGCGGTCTCGCCGGCGTCGTCGCGGGTAAAACCGCCGTCTGCACCGTGGGCAAAGAGGGCGTCGGCCTCACCTATCGCGGATACGATATCGCCGACCTGGCCGCTCAAACGACGTTTGAAGACGTCGCTTTTCTTCTTCTCTACGGCAGCCTGCCGGTCGAATCCCAGCTGGCCGACTTTACCGGACGCCTCATGTCGATGCGGGAATTGCCGCCCGCTTTGCGCGATACGCTCGAGCGCGTTCCCGCCGACGCCCATCCGATGGACGTGATGCGCACCGGCTGCTCGATGCTCGGCGCGCTCGAGCCTGAATCGGATCAGACCGGCGGCGGCGGACATCGCGCCGCCGAACGGCTGCTCGCGTCGTTTCCGTCGATGCTCATTTACTGGCATCACTTTCATCGCAATGGACGAAGGGTCAAAACGCTTTCGGACGAGCCATCGGTCGCCGGCCATTTCCTGCATCTGCTTCACGGCGCCCAACCGCCGGAATCGCATCGGCGGGCGATGGATGTTTCGCTGATTCTCTATGCCGAGCATGAGTTCAACGCATCGACGTTCACCGCGCGCATAGCGGCATCGACGTTGAGCGATTTTTATTCGGCCATCACCGCCGCCATCGGCACGCTCAAAGGCCCGCTCCACGGCGGCGCCAACGAGGCGGCGATGGAACTGATCGAGCGTTTCAAAACGCCCGACGACGCCGAAATAGGGATTCTCGACGCGCTGGCCCGCAAGGACAAAATCATGGGTTTCGGCCATCGCGTCTACACGCATTGCGATCCGCGTTCGGACATCATCAAACAGTGGGCGAAGCAGCTATCCGACGAAGCCGGCGACAGTTGGCTGTATCCGGTTTCCGAGCGGATTGAAAAATTGATGTGGGACCGGAAAAAGCTGTTTCCGAATCTCGATTTTTACAGTGCCGGGGTCTATCGCTTTTTGGGGATTCCGACGCCGATGTTTACGCCGTTATTTGTCGTGTCCCGGATCACGGGATGGGCCGCGCATGTTTTCGAGCAGCGGGCGGACAATCGCCTGATCCGGCCGGCCGCGGATTATGTCGGGCCGGCGCCACGGGCGTTTGTACCGATCGGACATCGAAAACCCGCGGCGGTCTGATCGGCGCTTTCGAGAACCGCGACCCCTTATATCTCTGAACTGTGTGCGCAGCACTCCGGATTCGTTAGTCGTCCTGGTTGCAGGGCGCGTCGGGGAGCGATAAGAGTTGGATGAAGTCGCCTGTTGGTGTAAGCGTTACCGACGCGCCCCGCGAGCGGGACGGCCAACGCATCCGGAGCGCTGCGCACGCATTCATATTGGCGCAAGTGGAATCAGTCCTGAAAAACACCATGCACGAAACTAAAAACGCCGAGCGTCCCGAGCCCGATGAGCTTCTGGTCCGAATCGCTCGATACGTCGCCCAGACGAAAATCAACAGCCCTGAAGCATATCAGACCGCTCGGTTATGCCTGATGGATAGCCTCGGTTGCATGTTTCTTGCGCTCAACTTCCCGGCTTGCGTCCGGCGGTTGGGGCCCATTGTCGAAGGGGCAACGCTGATCGGCGGCGCGCGCGTTCCGGGCACCACGTTCGAACTCGATCCCGTTCAGGCGGCATTCAACATCGGCGCCCTCGTCCGCTGGCTCGATTTTAACGACACCTGGCTCGCCGCCGAATGGGGGCACCCCAGCGACAATTTGGGCGGAATTCTCGCCGTGGCCGACTATATGGCGCGCCGGGGAAAAGCTGCTGCGCCGCTGACCGTCTTTGACATCCTCACCGCGATGATCCAGGCTCACGAAATACAGGGCGTGCTCGCGATGGACAACGCGTTTAACCGCGTCGGACTGGATCACGTCATCCTCGTGCGGGTGGCCACGACCGCCGTCGCCGCCCGCATGCTCGGCGGTTCGCGCGAACAGATCATTAACGCGTTATCCAACGCATGGATCGACGGCGGCGCATTGCGGACATATCGCCACGCCCCCAACGCCGGCCCGCGCAAAAGCTGGGCGGCGGGAGACGCCACCAGCCGGGGCGTGCGGCACGCGCTGCTTGCCCTCGCCGGCGAAGAGGGATATCCATCGGCGTTGTCGGCCAAAACGTGGGGATTTTATGACGCGCTGTTTCGCGGAAATCGGTTTTCCGTCGCCCGGGAATTCGGCTCTTATGTCATGGAGCACGTGTTATTCAAGGTGAAGTTTCCCGCCGAGTTTCATGCCCAGACGGCGGTGGAATGTGCGGTCCAGCTTCATCCGGCGGTGGCGGGGAGACTTGACGACATCGATCGAATCGTGATCGAATCCCAGGAATCGGCCGTGCGGATTATCGATAAGACCGGGCCGCTGGCCAATCCGGCCGATCGCGATCATTGCCTGCAATATATGGTGGCCGTCCCGCTGATTTTCGGGAATCTTACCGCCGAGCACTATGAGGATGACGTCGCCGCCGATCCGCGAATCGATCGGCTGCGCGAGAAGATGCAGGTGGTGGAGAACGCGGCTTTCACGCGCGATTACATGGACCCGGAAAAGCGCTCGATCGCCAATGCCGTCCGCATATTCTTCAAGGATGGCACGTCGACCGGACGGGTTGAAGTGGAATATCCGGTGGGCCATCGGCGCCGCCGCGCGGAGGCGGCGCCGCTGCTGGTGAACAAGTTTCACACGAGCGTGCAGGCCGCGCTGGGATCGAGCCGATCGCAACAAATCCTCTCGCTGTTTTCCGATCCCGCCCGACTTGATAGCATGCCGGTGGAGAGCTTCATCGCAATGTTCGTGAATTGAGCAGGCGGCATGCCCCACAACAGCCCAGACCTAGACACGCTGATCATCGACACCGTCGGCAGCATCGTCGTCGTATGCGACCGCGAGGGCCGGATCGTGCGGTTTAACCATGCCGGGACGCGCGTGCTTGGATATTCGCCGCAAGAGGCGCTCGGGAAAAAACTCTGCGAGTTCTTTGCGCTGCCGGAACATCAACGGCGTTGCCTGGAGCGATTTCACCAGACGCTCACCGGCGCCACAATCGAAGTGAACGCGGTTTGGCTAACGCGGTCGGGTGAACGGAGGCATATCGCCTTCGTGTGCCGCGGCGCGCCGGGGGCCGACGGGAAATGCAACTATTCCGTCGGCACCGGCATCGACATCACCGAGCGCGTCGCGGCCGAAAAAGCGCTCGGCGAAACCGAGCGGCGTTTTCGCACGATGTTCGCGGACGCCGCGATCGGCATCGCGCTGGTTGACGAAAAGGGCCGCTACGTCGACGTCAATCGGGCGTTTTGCGAGCTGACCGGATACTCCAAGGAAGAACTGCTCGAGCGGGACCTGCTGTCGATCACGCATCCGGACGATCGCCCCCAGAACGTCGAGCTGCTCCAGAGCGTTTTTCAGGGTCGGCGCCAGGCGTACGTCTTCGAGAAGCGCTACATCCGGCGCACGGGAGAGATCGTACAGGTTCAGGTCAGCGCGTCGCTGGCGCGTGAAGTCGCCGGGCAGCCCGTGCTGATCGGATTGTTTCAGAATATCTCCGAACGCAAAAAAGCCGAGGAGGCACAGGCGCAGGCGTACGGTGAGATGCAGCGGTTTAACGAGACCCTGGAGCGTCGCGTTGAAGAACGCACGCGGCAACTGCAGGCGCGCACTGAGGAACTGGCGCGCTCCGAGCAATCGCTCAACGACCAGACGTTGGTTTTACGGTCGATCCTCAAGTCGATGGGCGACGGCGTTTTTGTCGCCAACGGCGCGGGTCGCGTCGTGCTGATGAATCCCGCCGCCGAGCGGATGACCGCGCCGCTGATGCCCGGCGCCGAGACGGTTCAGGAGCGGGCGCGGCAACCCTGGTTTTTCCACGAGGACGGCATCACGCCCTTCCGGCCCAAGGATCTGCAATTGTATCGCTCGGTTCGCGGAGCGTCGGCCGACGACGAGGAGGTTCTGATCCGCCGGCCCGACAAGCCCGAGATATGGGTCAGCGCCACGTCACGGCCTTTGCTCGACGAAAAGGCGGAGATTCAGGGCGCGGTGCTTGTCTTGCGCGACGTGACCGAAAGGCGTCGCGACGCGGCGGCCGTCCGCGAGGCCAACATGCGGCTCGAGCAAGCGAATAAATCGCTCCGCCAGAGCGAAAACCACTACAAGGTATTGGCCGAATCGCATCTGCGGCTTGCGCGCGAGGTCGAGCATCGCGTTCGCAATAATCTAGCCGGGTTACTCGCCTTGGTGTCGGTCATGCGCGATCGGTCGCCGGACCTTAAGACCTTCGCGGATTCGATCGCGGGCCGTCTGGCGGCGATGCTGCACGTCCATCAGCTTCTGGCCAACGCCGGTTGGACGCGCGTAGAGCTGCACGAACTGATCGACGGCGCGCTGGCGATCCTGGGCCATTTAGCGCCGTATCCCGCCACGACCAGGATCGAGGGACCGGCGGTGTCGATCGGCCCGACGCAAGTCTTGCCGCTGACGCTCGTGCTCATCGAATGGTTCACCAACAGCTGCAAATACGGCGCCCATGGCTCCGCGGGTGGCCGCCTGGAGATCGAGTGGAAAATAACCGGCGACGCCCAGGAGCCGAGAATCCTTCTGACCTGGAAGGAATGTGGCGGCATGCCGGTCGCGAGCACGATCAAGCCTTCGCTGGGGACGCAATTGGTGGAAGGATTCGTGCGGCAAGAACTTGCCGGCCGCTGTGAACTTCGTTATCCCGCCGCCGGCGCGGACCATGAAATCGAGTTTGCGATCCGCGATGAAGCATGATGATCGCGACGCGACCCTAATCCTCTCGCAAGCCTGACCGGGACTTCGTGGCCGGCCGATGGGCTATGGCGCGCTTTGAGTATTTCTTTCGCCGGTCTCGAACATGCTCGCGAAACGAGCCCGCAAGCGGGGCCGCTAAACCCAATATAATTCACTTAAGGAATTGAGTTCAACGCCCAGACGCCGAGGCTCGAACCGGATTGCGGCTCAATCGAGGAGCGCCACATCTATTTAAGAAACGCTCCAATGTGGAATTCAAGCTTCCTGTGCGAGCTTGAAAAAATCACTCATTGCCGAGCGCCTGTCCACAAGCTCTCGCAAAAGTTTGGCGGGGACGAAGCGCGAGCCATGCTTCGTTTGTAATTCCTCCAGCCTTTTGACGATGGTTGGGACGCCCACCGAATCGACGAATCGAACCAGCCCTCCCCGAAAGGGGGCAAGGCCCGTTCCGAGCACCATGGCCAAATCGGCCGTGTCGGTGCTTTCGACAACGCCCTCTTCGAGAAGCCGAGCCAACTCATTTACCATCGCGAGAACCAGCCGCCAGGCGATTTGCTCCTGTTCCTCGACCGTTGCGATCGAGTGATCGGCCGGCGTTCGTCCTCCCATGATCGTGGCGAGTTCGGGGTTCAATTGTGGCTTTTGTCCTTTTTCCTTTCCGTAGACATAAAAGCCCGTTCCGCTTTTTTTGCCAAGCCACCCTTTTTCCAACGCCCGATCGATTCCAGACGACGTCGGCACGCGATCATGGCCAAGCTGATCGGACAATGACTTCAGGATGTGTTCCGACACATCCAGTCCGATCTCGTCGATCAACTCGAACGGTCCCATCGGCATGCCCCACTTTTTCATTGCGTCGTCGATCATTGCGATCGGAGTTCCCTCGCCGGCCAGCGCCGACGCTTCAGCCAGGTACGGGATCAAGACGCGATTCACGAGAAAACCGGGGGAATCTTTCACGAGCACCGCAGTCTTGCCGATTCTTGCCGCAAGACCGGCGGCGGTGGCCAGCGCCTGATCGCCGGTTTTATCGGCACGGATCACTTCCACCAGCGGCATCTTCGGCGCGGGGTTGAAAAAGTGCAGACCGACAACGCGAGCCGGCGTGGCCGTTGCGGCGGCGATCTCGCTTACGCTGAGCGAACTGGTGTTCGTCGCCAGTACGCAATCCGGCCGAACCAGACCATCCAATTTCGCGAAGATGGCGCGCTTCACCCCCATCTTTTCGATCACCGCCTCGATCACGACGTCGCAAAATTGCAACTCCGTCCATTCCGCGACCGAGGCGACGCGATCGAGCGCCTGCGTGGCGTCGAGGGCGCTGAGTCTGGCTCCTTGCACGTCATCGTCAAAACTGGCTTGGACGCGAGCGATCGCCGCCGAGGCCGCACCCGGATCGACCTCGATCAGCCGAACCGAAATACCTGCGCGGGCCAACAAATAAGCGATGCCGGCGCCCATCGTTCCGCCGCCGACGACGGCGGCGTGTTTCACCTCGGCGGGTTTGGCATGAATTTGCTCGGCGATCGCTTTGCGAGCCCCCTGTCGGAGGAAGAAAAGCCGGATCAGATTGCGGGCCGCTTCCGTCTGCATCAGTTCGACCAGCGCCCGCCGCTCGGCGTCAAAACCCCCATGCGGCCCTTGTTCCCAGCCTGTGCGAACCACCTCCAGCAGCCGCAGCGGCGCCGGGTAATTTCCGTAGGTCTGTTCGAGCGTTCTTGCCTTGGCCGCCGCGAATATCTTCCGGCGGACAAACGGAAGGGCGCCAAGCGCTCGACGCACAAAGGACGGCTTGCGGTGTTCCGGCGGATTCAGCGCGAGCCTCCGCGCCGCCGACATCAAGGCTTCCGCGGGCGCCAGATCGTCCACGATGCCGGCGCCCCGGGCCTTGGCGGGGGTCAATGTTTTTCCCGCGAGCATCAGGGCCAGCGCTTCGGCCAATCCGATCAAACGCGGCAGGCGCACCGTCCCACCCCATCCCGGCAGAATTCCCAACTTCGTTTCCGGCAAACCAATGTTGATCGACGTGGAATCCGAGGCGACCCGCGCGTTGCACGAAAGGGCCAGTTCCAACCCACCGCCCAGGCAATCGCCGTTAATCGCCGCGACCGTCGGACAAGCCAGGTCTTCAATCCGCGTGAACAGCGCCTGCCCGTCGGCCAGATAATGATCGAGCCGCTCGGGAGACAATGTGTTGATCTCTCCCAGGTCGGCCCCGGCGACAAACGATCGCGGCTTGGCCGACGCAAAGATGACGGCCTTTGGAAGATGTTGTTCGACGCGATAGACCGCTTCGCCAAGATCGGCGAGCGCTTGTTGCGACAACGTGTTGACGGATTTGCCGGGAACGTCGAGAAAAATCGTGGCGATTCCCGCGGGATCGAAACTCATGCGAAGGGTCTGAAGAACCACGTCGGCCCTGATGGGCGGAGCG
Source organism: Tepidisphaeraceae bacterium (assembly GCA_035551995.1). Taxonomy (GTDB): domain Bacteria; phylum Planctomycetota; class Phycisphaerae; order Tepidisphaerales; family Tepidisphaeraceae; genus RYN-428. The sequence goes on along the minus strand of DASZME010000012.1, from coordinate 96,509 downwards.
CCGCCCGGAGGACGATTGGGTGCGTCGTTAGTCATACTGGCTTACCTCCGCCGGGAGACTACTACGGATTTTAGACGATGTTCGGCGTCTTCGCGTCCGCTGATTTCTTTCTGATCCCAAATTTTAGTTGCTTGTGATAAAGTTAAAGTAAGATAAGGGACCGATGGACTGATTGGAGCAAATCAAGTTAGCGCGGAGAACGGCTGGAATTAAAATGTTCTACAAAGGAGCGAGGTGGTCCTCATGGCTGATTCAAGTTCCCCCATCGAACCTGATGTTGTCAAGCCGCAGAAGTCGAAGGTAACGCAGCCGGCCAAGCCGCCCTGCGACGCGTTGGCCACCGTTCAAACGCCGACAATAACGCTCTCTGAGGAGCAGCTTAAGTTTCTGAGCGTCGCGTATACCGAAGCGGGTCAGTGGGCCAGGCATTTCAGCACCGTACGCATGACGCTCACGCCGTTTTTAATTGGCATAAGCCTGGGGGTGTTGTCGTTTGGATGGGAGAAACCGAGTAACGGCATTTTCATGCTCTTCTCCGCCGTTATCTGCGTTTTGATGGTCATCCTATTGGGAATTTTCACGTTTTATCTGGAGAAGCGCTGGTGTCAGCAGCGAAATAATCACCGGCTGCTGGCGCACGCAACAGGATTGCATCTAGTGAAAAGTGACGCTTGCGACGACCGCAAGATCAAGACGAGGAATTTCTTAATTGATCCTCCATTCCTAATAGCCGTCGCTTTCACGTTATTGCTTTCGTGGTTCTGTTGGCATCACTATCAGGAACAACACAACCCCGCGGACCAAACTCAGCGAGCGACAACGGCCAGCAGAACTGCGCGCCGCGTCACCATCAACCATGCGCGGTTCACCGGCGAAATCACAGCCTGGCCTTCCATTCGTCCACATAAAAAGCGACGGCATGCGCATGGGCATGTTATCGAGTCACTTTCGCGACCTGAATAACCTTGCGCGATCATGCGCGATTTTTTCCTACCGTCACCCGATACTCGGGTCGACGGCAGCGTAAGTCTCTTCGACAGTTCGGATCTATTCGACTTGCATCGTTTCAAAAAACCCTTTTCCCAATTCTCTCTCGAATTACCGGCCGAAGGCTTAGGGCGCGTAGTCGCGCAAGTTCATTTCATGACACTATTCAGGTCGCTGTAGCGTTGACGCGTTCAGCGGCGCGCGCTTGCTGGTAATGAAGGATCTGGTCGTTCGGATTGAAATCGCGGATCGGTGCGATGAATGATGTCGCTCACGCCGGTTTGATTGAATCCCTTGAAGCCTTCGTTGCGCTCGAGATTTTCCAGGTGCGAGCCAATCGCTCCGCGCTCGCGGAAGCCCGAAGCCTGGGTGTCGGTGATGAGGCCCGCCTTCAAAAGACGATCGATGCGCTGGCGACGGACCGGCCAGACTTCGCCTTCGGTGAACGCCTGCCGGAGATAGGGAAAATTCGTAAAGGGTTTCATCATTTTAGCCTCTTGCGACGCTTCCATCTGCTCGCGAAGTCGATCGAAATCGAATTGGCATTCGAGGTGATGCATCCCCGCTTGGAGGAAGGCTTCGCCATGCAGGCCGCACCAAAGACCGACAGTGCCGAGGCGGTCCGAGGGCGCCAGCCCGTCGTGCGAAAAATCGCCGAGCAATTCTTCCGGCGCCAGATCGACGTCGGCGAAGATCACGATGCGAGCGGTGGATTGCTCAAGCACCTGTGCGCCCCAACCCGCCTGGGCGCCGGCGTAGAAGCGCTCCCGGCAGACGAAACCCAGTTTTTCGAAGGTCGCGATCATCCGGGCAAAATGCTCGCGCGACGACCGATAGGTGTGGTGATCGTGATTCGCCCAGCCAAGTCCCAGACCATCCTGCCGGGCTTTTTGGGCCTGGGCCGCGCGGTTTCGCCGCTGCCAGAATTCCCGCTCGGCGGCGAAGAACAGATCGCAGGTCAGATCGACCCCAAGGTCACGGATGGCCGCGTCGATCAAATGATTGGCGTGGCGAAAACCTTCGACGTCGTTCTCGAACTCGCGGCGGCGGGTGCGAAAATGCTCGGCGTGATAAAGCATGTTGATCCGCTTGTCGGCGTCGAACTTGGGATGCAGAAAACCGCGAAACCCGTGGCGCTCGGCCGCCCAAAGCTCCGCACCCTTCCCATGAGCGACCAGCGTTCGCCGATACGGCGCAAGCGGTTCATCCGCCGTCAGAAGAGGCAATCCCATCGCCGAGGCGAAGTCGGCTACGGATTCGACGCGGATCGTCACGTCCAGGCGTTTGGCGCCGTCGAGAATGAGCGTGGGAAACATGCCGCCGGGGTGGGAATAGACACCGGCGACGTCGCTTGGCGCGCGGACAAAACCGGCGGCGGTTATCTCCGGTTCCATCGCCGGCGCCAGGGTGATCGTATCGACCCAGTCGAAAAATCGGGTGGCGGTTTCCATCGACATGCGGCGAGAAAGATCAGCGGCGTACGGCGTGCGCTTTAGAAAATCGTCCACCACGCCGCGCACGAACTTTTCGGCCTGCGGCTGCGGCTCCCACTGAAATTGACCCAGCGCCGTTTCGTCCTTCGCGGTAATTGTATTGGTTCCCATGGGCTAATCTCCGGTGTTCTTCAGGCATAAGATAGTATGCACGAAAAGGAGAGCCGCGCGATGAATCGAGTGTTGCTTTTGGGCGCCGGGAAAATTGGCGGGGCGATCGCCCGGTTCCTCACGCATACCGGAGATTACGACGTTTTGGTCGGCGACAGCGACTCGGCCGCGTTGAAGCGATTGGCCGACTCGGCGGGAGTCTCCACGATCACGCTGAGCGCGGGCGACGGCGCCGCCCTTCGCTCGGCCATGCACGGGCGCCAGGCCGTGGTGTCGGCGTTGTCGTTCGCGCTAAATCCGTCGGTCGCGGCGGCGGCGTTGGATGCGGGGCTGAGCTATTTCGATCTCACCGAAGATCGCGAAACAACGATCGCCGTCCGCGCCTACGCCGAGCGGGCGAAGCCGGGCCAGGTCTTCGCGCCGCAGTGCGGCTTGGCGCCGGGATTCGTCTCGATCGCCGCGTATGATCTCGCCTGCCGATTCGATCGTCCCGAGGAGGTGCGCATGCGCGTCGGCGCGTTGCCGCAGTTTCCCACCAACGAGATGAAGTACAATCTCACCTGGTCCACCGACGGCTTGATCAATGAATACGGCAATCCCTGCGAGGCGATACACGAAGGCAGGCGAATCGAGGTTCTCCCGCTCGAAGGACTCGAGCATTTCTCCCTCGACGGCGTCGATTTCGAAGCGTTCAACACGTCCGGCGGCGTCGGAACGCTGTGCGAGACTCTTGCCGCCGGCGTCCGCACGCTCAACTACAAAACCGTTCGCTACCGCGGCCATCGCGATCTGATGTGTTTTCTCATGAATGAGCTTCGCCTGAACGATCGGCGGCCGTTGCTCAAGGACATCCTGGAAAACGCGGTGCCCGTAACGCCGCAGGACGTCGTGCTGATTTTCTGCACGGTTTCAGGGCTGAAAGAAGGCCGGCTGACTCAGATGACCGACGCGAGAAAAATCTACCATGGCGAATGCTTCGGCGGGCGCTGGAGCGCGATCCAGATCACGACCGCCGCGAGTTTGTGCGCGGTGGTGGACCTGTTTTTCGCGCGACGGTTGCCCGAACGCGGGTTTGTGAAACAGGAGCAGGTGAAGCTGGAAGAGTTTCTGACGAATCGATTCGGTAAATGCTACGCGAACGCGACGACGAATCTTGCGACGGAATAGCGGACGTGCCGGTCCGTTTTTTGCGCGTTGCATGTGCGCTCTCGATGGCTTTGTGTGGATCGGGTGTCGCTGTTAATTGAGTTGGTGGAACGAGCGGTGGTCGCGAAAACGCGCCCCGCGAGCGGGGCCGCTAAACGAGGAGACGCTACACCAACCTGAAAAATGAGCCAAGATTCATCAGATGAGCTGGTCCAGGCCGCCGAATCCAATCGCCTCGTGTGAGAAAAACGGCTCGGCGTATTCCGTGCCGATCCGCCCGCCATAAAAGCCGTTCATCGTCTTCAACATCTCGACGACGGGGCTGTTGTTCTCGACGAATTGTGATTCGTAAGCTTGTATCGCCTGGATTTTCTTCTCCATCGTTTCGCTGACGTCGAGAAAAAAAAGAGGATCGAAATTCATTTTCAGGTGGGTGCAGTAGTAGTAGATGATTCGTTTTGGATACCACGGCTCGCCGGGAATGCCGCTCTTTGAAAGCTTGGCGTCAAAGCGCGCGTCTTCCCCGATCCGCGTGACGGCGACATGATCGGGATGGGCGTCGACCGGATAGGGCAGAAACATCCAGTTCGGGCGATGAACGCGAATGACCGCCGCGAGCTTGTGACGTGCTTCGATACCATGAACCACTTCGCGATTCGGCAAGCCCAGGTTGGATCGGCTCACGCCCAGGATTTTCGCCGCCGCCGCCGATTCGCGGGCGCGCCGTTCGACGGACCCCAGCGGCGTCGGCTCGCCGTTGGTCATGTCGAGCAGATGAACGTGATGCCCCTGTGCCGCAAGCTTGGCGATCGAACCGCCCATGCCAAGCTCCTGATCGTCCGGATGCGGGCCGATGACGAGAATGGATGCCATGCGCCAATCATAGGCATTTCTTTTCGCGTGTCGGCGACTTACCGATGCGGTCAACCGCCCTTTGCGCCAAATGGCGTCTTCACACGCGACTCCCGGCAAGATAATCCATCGGAAAATTGATTAGGGATCGCAGGAACGCACCGGTTTCGTGGCGCGGCCTTTGATCGAGGCTGGAACCCGCGCTGGGGAAGCCGGAGATTTTTTCCGAGGCGTCACGGTCATTCCAACGGCAAATACCAAAACAACGTCGCGGATTCTTTGACCAGGTCATGATTCGTGTGCCGCTGGACATCGAGTCCGGCTAACTCAAAACCCAACTTTTCGAAAAGCTTGTTGGCCGGGAGATTATCCGTTCTGCACTCGGCCGTCACCGCCCGCAATTCTCGCGTTCGCGCCTCGGCGATCGCCTGAAAGAGCATGGCGGTGGCCAATCCAAGCCGGCGCGAATCGAAATCTACGCGGATATCCGCCACCTTCATCGTCTTAAATTGCAACTGCGGCTGCGCGACCGCGAGAGCCACCTTGATCCCCTCATGCTCGGCAAGCAGCGCGATTCCCTCCTCGATTCCGTGCACGATTTGCTTCAGCAAAAATTGCTCGTCGTCGCCGGGGCGGTTGCGATCGATCCGCTTCTGGCGGAGGGGCCGTTCGTCCAGGCGCCATTGGACGGCGAGGCCCTCGCCGGCGCGATCGACGTGGATGTAGCGGGCGGATTCGATGCTGCCGTCGATGGCGACAAGACTGTCGATGTCGTGAGGAGTGACCGGGCGAATTTCCATGACGACAATAATACTATCCGCCGCCGACAAACGTAACGATCTCCATTTCGTCGCCGTCCGTCAGTGGCGTGTCATATTTGTCGCCGCGCAGGAGACGTCGGTTGAGTTCGACGGCGACTTTTTCCGGCGTGAGGTTATGACGCAGCACGATATCCCGCACGGTTTGGCCATCGGGAAGATTGCGAGGTTCGCCGTTGATTTTGATATTCATTTTTCACCGCATCCTTGACGGGCTTCGGCTACACAGCATATTGGAGGAACCGAATTTTTGCGCCGTTGAACCGTCGTGGCAAATTCAGTCAAGGAAGCCTGAAGGAGAAACCGCATGGCTCAAATTCACGTTACCGACTATATCTATCCCGGCGGATGGCGCGGAGTCGCCGATGCCGAGGGACGCGCCCGCGAATATTGCCGCCAGCTCGAGCAGGGAGGCATCCTTTACTTCCAAGGCATTCCCTACGATTTTCCGCAACCCAACCGGGATTTCCTGCTTTCGCAAAAACAGAGCGGCTTGCGGATTCATAAGAACATCTCCTATCGCCCCAAGACCGACGCCCTCCGCGGCGCCGCCAGCGACGATCCGGAAGGGGAAAAGCAACTGCACGCGATCATGCGGCAGTTTTCGCAAAACATCATCGGCATGGTCGATACTTTTCTATCCCCCTACGCCAAAGACCGCCAGCTTGATTTCGCCAGCTATCGGCCCAACGAAGAGAAAGGGCGCGATCTCTCGTACCACAAGCGCAACGACCTGATGCACGTCGATTCTTTTCCCACCCGACCCACCAACGGCGGGCGAATTCTTCGCGCGTTCACGAACATCAATCCCAGCGTCAATCGCGTCTGGGAGGTTTCCGATCCGTTCGAGCCGTTGGCGTCAAAACTCGCCGTCGCGGCAGGATTGAACAAATACGCTCAATACGCCAATTCGACCTCCAGAAAATTCCGCCGAACGGTGGCGCCGATTCTCCGATCGGTCGGCGTAAGGAACGTCGATCGTTCTCCATACGATCACTTCATGCTTCACTTCCACGACTGGCTGAAAGAAAACCGCGACTACCAGGAAAAGGGAAATAAGATCCGCATTGAGTTTCCGCCCTATTCGACATGGATGGTTTACACCGACACGGTTCCGCACGCGGTGCTATCCGGGCAATTCGCGCTGGAGCAAACCTTTATCGTGCCGCTGAACGCCATGGTGGCGCCGGAAAAATCGCCGCTGAAACTGCTCGAAGGCCTGTGCGGCACGGCCTTGGCGAATTAAGGAATCCGGCGCCGATCGATGGCCGCTGATTGGACGGATCGGTGACCGCGGATTGCCGGCGGGGCCTCCGGCCGCAACCAAACGTCTGAACCACGGATTACACGGATTACCACCGACGGAGGAGTAATTTCCCCCTCTTCATCCGTGAAATTAGAGCGTTTTTCAAATTGCTGGCGCGTCCAACGTGTGTGGGAACCGGCGTCACCACCAAACGCTCAGCCACGCGATCGTTAACAAAACGTCGCACGCGCTACCAAACTGAAAAACGCTCTAGCGCAATCCGTGGTTCGTTTTCCGAGGCATGGAAAAAACCTGTAAGCCCCATCGTGAATTATGCAAAGGCACGCCCCAATCCATCATCCGTCAATCCGGCGTACCCAAAATTAAATTCGAGCGATGATTGCCCCTGCGGAAGGGCGACGCCGCGGATTTCCATTTGCCCGTCGATCGCTATTCTCTGTCCTATGTCCCCATGGTGGCTCGTGGCCGGCCTCGCGTTCATCCTCATCGGCATCACCAAGAGCGGCTTCGGCAGCGGCGTAGGCCTGATGGTCGTTCCCATGACAGTCATGGCCGCTCCGCATCTCCCCGCCACCGGCGGTGAAAAAAATGTGCTTGGCCTCGTCCTTCCGCTTCTGGTCGTCGGCGACATCATCGCCGTCTGGCAATACCGCCGGCTCTTCAACCGGCAAGTCGTCCTGCGGCTTCTCCCTGGAACCGCAATCGGCATCCTGATCGGCAGCCTGTTCCTCTGGCACATCGACAAACAGCGCACCGGGCTTCTTGCCGCCATCATCAAGACCGAGGTCGGCCTCGAGTCGGTGGGGCTCGTGGGCTTGCACTGGTATCGCACCTGGCGGGCCGGGCAACAAATCCATTTCCACCCGTCCCTGATTCGCAGCGGCGCCGTCGGCGCCTTCGCCGGCGCCAGCAGCACGGTGGCACACGCCGCCGGCCCGATCATCGCACTGCATCTTCTTCCGCAGCGGATGGAGCGGCAGATCTTCGTCGGCACCTGCGCCGTCTATTTCTTTCTTGTCAATGCCGCCAAGCTTCCCGCCTACTGTCTCTCGGGCCAGTTTCATGCCGGGACATTATTGCTGTCGATGAAACTGTTACCGCTGGTCTTCGCCGGCGCGGGATTTGGATACTGGGTGACCAAGCGGATGAACGACGTCTATTTCTCCAGGATCGTATATGCCCTGACGTTCTGCATGGGGTGGTATCTACTGTGGAACGGGGTCGTCAATTTGCGGCGGTAGCGCCATGTGCGGGATTGCCGAACCTTTGACCAGGCGCGCTGCTGGACTCCTTTCGGAACACGTTCAACTATCGGTGAAATTTTGATTGGTCAGCGTTCCGCCGGTTTTGATCGTGATGTGGATTCCAAGGCCGCTGCCGGGGGTTGTCTGCTTGTGGCCGGAAGGCAATATCTGGCGAATGATGGTGGCGCCGGCGGGGATGTCGGTAAGGAGATAGGCGCCTGTCGAATCGGTAGTGGCGGAGAATTCGCCGCTATCCAGTTTGCCGTTGTTGTTGGTATCGAGGTATATCGTTACGCCGGCGATCGCCTTGCCGGCGGTGGTTTTCACGAAACCGCCGACGGCGCCTTTGCTGGAGATTGTCGCGGGGAGGGTATCGGTGAAATGTTCGTTGGAGAGGGAGCCGCCGGTCGTCGTTGTAATGTGGATTCCAAGTCCGCCACTGGGGCTTGTTTGCGTATCGCCGGACGGCAACATCTGGCGGATGATCGTCGCGCCCGCGGGGACGTTGAAAAACGCGTAGTCGCCGCTCGATCCGGTGATCGTCGAGAGTTCGCCGCCGTCGAGTTTGCCGTCGTTGTTGGAATCAAGGTAGATCGTCACGCCCGACACGCCGGCGCCGGCGCTGGTCGTGACGGCGCCGCTGACGTTGCCGAAGGCTGCGATGGGGATCGCATCGATGAAGTTGTCGCTGGAAAGCGAATCGCCCGCGGTCACGGCCACAGAAATGCCGCCTCCACTGGTGGGAGTCGTCTGCGTGTCGCCCGGCGGAGGAAGCTGGCGGACGACGTACGCCCCGGCGGGGACGTTGGCTATCATATAGTTTCCGCTCGAGTCGGTCGTGGAGGAGAGATCGCCGGCGTCCAGCGTGCCGCTGTTATTTACGTCAACATAGATTTTCACGCCCGCGATCGGAACGGCGTTTGTGGTCGTGACGAGTCCGCTCACGCTGCCGGTCGGAACGGCATCGACGAAATTTTCACCGGACAGCGCAACGCCCGCGATAACGGTGACGGGAATGGCGCCGGCAGGGCTGATCTGGGCGTCGCCCAATGGCAAAACCTGTTCGACGGTCCGCGGGCCGACAGGGATATTGTTGATGCTATAGTCGCCGGTTGAATCAGTTGTAGCGGATAGATCGCCGGTGTCGAACGTGCCGCTGTTGTCGATGTCGATATAGATAGTCACGCCCGGGATCGGGGCGCCGCCGACGCCGGTCACACGGCCGCCCACACTCCCCGTAACGGCGACGGCGGTCGCCCCCGCCGTAAAGCTGCCGGCGCCCTGCGAGCTGTTGGCGGCGGCCAGCGAGGTCGCGTTGTTGTAGGTGGTGGCGCCGCTCGTGTATTTGACGGGCGCCGTATAGATGTTGTTGTAAATTTTGACGCCGTTCCAGCTTCCCGTCCCCGCGCTATTGACGCTCTTACTGATAGCTTCGAGCGTATTGTTGTAGACAAGGTCGTTCGTCGACGTAAGGTTCAGCGTAAAGCCGAAATCCACATTGTAGGTGAGATTATCGTGGATGCTCCAGCCGGACGTGTTGGTGTTGGCGAACAGCGCGTTGCCTCCGGCTCCGGAGGAGTGAATGTCGTAAATTTCGTTATAGGCCATCACCGAACCTTCGCCGTCGGTGTTGGCGGTATAGATGCCGCCGGACCCGTTGGTCTGGAGTCCGACGTCATGGACAAGGTTATAGGTGATGGTGGCGTGCGTAACCGAAGCTTTGATGCCGTCGCGGCCGGAGTTGTAGACTGTATTATGATCGACGGTGTCTCCGTCGGAATAGAGCGTGATGGCTCCGATATTGGCGCCGGTGTAGTCGGCGTCGTGCACGATATTGTTTTCGACGATGCAGTCCGCTCCCTCGATCGCGATGCCTTCGCCGGAGGTGAAAGCGACGGTGCTATTCTCCACGACGCTGTCGGCGCCCATCAAGGCGATGCCCTGCCCGACCGGCGAGATATACCATCCTTCGGGAATCTGCAGGTTATGGCTGGCATAAAGCGAGTTGACGCCGTTGATCACCGTGTCGCGGGAACTGGCGCTGGTCACGATCGACGCGGCGAAGAGATTGACGCCGTGAATGGTGATGTCATGCACATTGTTGAGATTGAATGCATACGTCCGGCGTTTCACTTCGACGTCCTGCGCGGAAGGGTCGGCGCCGTTGGGCATCCAGGCCATGAGCTTACCGGTGGTGGGATCGCGATACCATTCTCCCGCGCTGTCCAGCGCCTGAAACTTTCCGAACAGATAAAACGTGTTGCCGGCGGTGGGCAGGATCTGGTCGTCGTGATACTCAAAGCTCACGGTGATGCTGCCGGGCGCGGACGCGGTAACGGTCCCCGTCTGATGCTCCCAGGCTTGGCCGGGGTTCATGTCGATGATCGCGCCCTTCCAGCTATTGATGACAGGCTGAGTCAGCGCGGAACTATAGATGATCGCCGAATCGTCGCCGATCAGTTTGACCTTCTGCATGGAGAGTGTCGTCGGATGTGAAAAGTCGCCGACGCCGCTGTTGGGAAACACAGCCTCATTTATGGCCGAGCCGTTGACGAAAACCTCGTTGTTCCCTTCCCCCAGGTCCCAGGACATGGCGGCGCTATAGACGTTATTGGAATACGGCGTCCATCCGGCGATCGGATCGGCGCCGCTGATGGTGACGCTTTCGCCGTTATAGGCTTCGAACGTAATGGGCTTGCCCGCCGTGCCCGAGTGGGCGGGGGTGACGGTTTCCCGATAAGTTCCGGCGCGAATTTCGACGTGATCGCCGGCCTGCGCCACGGTGGCGGCATGCTGGATGGTCTGAAACGGAGCGGCCAGCGTGCCGGGATTTTTATCCGAGCCCGACGGCGAAACAAACCAGTATCCCACCAGTGTCGCCGCGACCGTCAATTTCGCGGCCGCCGTCGTCGCCTGGCCCTGAGAATTCACGAACACGGCGTGATATAGATAGCCATTCTGCGCGGCGCCGGCGGTGAAGCTCAATGTAGTTGTATTGGACCCGGCCAGGTCCGTGTATGTGGTTCCTCCGTCGCCGCTGTACTGCCACTGCACCGTGGGCGTCGGATTGCCGCTGGCGGCGGCGGTGAAGGTGGCCGTCTGGCCGGCGGGAACGCTTTGGCCGGCGGGGTTCTGCGTGATGCCCGGCGCCGCCAGGGCCGGCGCCACGTTGATCGTCGCCATGGCCGATGCCGATGACGAGGCGTCGCTGAGCGTAACGGTGGGCTGATAGACGCCCTGCGTGGCGTAGGTGTAGCTGCCGCTCACCACGATCTGTCCGTTGACGATTGCCGCCGTCCCGTCGGTTGACGGCGTGCCGTCGCCCCAGGCGATGGTCGCGGTGTAGGCGAAAAGCGGTTGCGCGCCGCCGTTGTCGTTGAACGTGGCCAGCGCCACGTTCGTGAGCGGCACGCCCGCGGTGGCCGCGATGGTTGACGCGCCGACGATCGAGAGGACCGGGGCGGCGGCGACGGTCACGGGCTCGGTGTTGGCGCCGACGTCGCCGCTGTCGTCGGTGACGGTCACGCCGAGGACATACGGTCCCGAGTTGGCGTAGGTATTGGCGCCGGTCACGACGAATACGCCGCCGGCGCCGGGAGCGACAACACCCGCCGTGACATCGCCGTCGCCCCAGCTGATGGACGCGGTGAACAGGTCCGGCGTCGCGCTCGGATCGGTGTCCGTGAAACTCGCCGCGGGGCCGTTGAACGGCACTCCCTGCGTCGGCGAAATTTCTGTCGGCGTGACGTCGATGGCCGGCATATCGATAACGGTGGTCGCCTGGGCGGCGAGGGGCGTCGGCTGAACATTGCCCTCTTCGTCGGTGGCGATGGAGTAGAAATCGTAGCTATGACCGTACGCGCCGGTGAAGGGGCTCGACGTTGCCGCGGTGGGGCCGACGAATTGCGTGAAGGCGCCGCCGTTATCGGAGACAAAAACCTGAAAAGAGGCGATGCCCAACCCGCCGACATAGTCGGCGCCGGACCAATCGACGGAGAACTGGCGGGTGTTTTCCGTGGCCGGTAAGTCGGAGACCGCGCTGGTGGGGACGTTGGTTCCGTCATCGACGCCTGTGTCGGCCGTGTTGACCGTCGAGATACCGCCGGGATGAAGGCCGAAGGTCGCGAAACTCGCCGCCTGGGAACCGGCGGCGACGTTCGCATTGCCGTCCAGGGGCGATGTGACGATAGCCCCGCTCAAGAGCATCCGCCGCTCCACGGCCTCCGCGACATAACGCGGCTCCGCCGCGACACACCTTTGGAAATGACGCGATTGCTTCTTCGTCCGTTTGATCGTGTCTCCCCTGTGGTTCATGAACTCACATCTCTGATGAAGCCTGTACGCGATGCCGGTCGGAATCAACAAGACCTCCCGCAAACGAGGATCGCCTCGATGCGCGTCACCGGATCGTTTTTAGTACGACGACATCGAGCGTAGCCGCAAAGGGCGGCATTTCACAACGGAGATTCGGTTTCTGGGTCCGGTGATTACGGCTACCGACTCGTTCGGGCGTATCGCCATCTTGAAGTCGCGGCAAAAATTGTCACGCCTCCAGCAATTCCGCGTCTGCGGCAACTCCCCACGGATCAGCGCCGCCCGCACGAGCCGGCGCAGGCCCGAGATCAGTTAGGTCCACGTCCCTCCCCGGTTGCCTCATGGATGATAGTATATATCATGATTTGGCTTGCGGCCGACGTCGAAGATTGTCCTCGGCGAGCCGTGCAAAATATTGCCGCCCACGCTAGAGCGAAAAATTGGTTGAACTCATCGTGCCGGCGCAGCCGTTCGCCCGGCGTGAGTTCCAGCATCGCGTCGATCAACGTGAGATCGACGTCCCCAGAGTCGTCGGGGGAAAAGCCGGGAAGTCGCCGGGGTTTAAGGGGGCGATTTGGGCGACGCCCTTTTCCTGTGGTTCTTCCATGCAATTGAAGCTCCTGCTTGTCGAACAGGTCCGTGACAAAGCGAAAGCGTGAACGGGTCATCGTGCGACCGTCGAAGGCTTCGCATTGAAACGGCCGATGACGAGACATATATTAATGCGGTCCATTCCAAAACCAAACTCTCAGGAGATTTCATGAAAGCTCTTTTTGCAGCGGCGCTGCTGATCGTAGGCGGCATCGCGTTGGCCGAGGAAAAGCAGGCGCCGGCCAAACCCGACTCGGCGTCGCCGGCGGTCGATAATGGGACCGATACGAAAACAACCAAGGCCGAGGACAGACTGCCCACCCCCGGCGAACTGATCAAAAAGCTGAAAGCCGCCGAACTGGCGACCGAGAAAAAAGCCAAGATCGCTTTTTTTGACCTGTCCACACGCCCGGTGGTCGAAAAGCCGGCCGAGTTTTCGCTCTTTGGCGATGATGCGTCAATGACCCTCCGAGCCATCATCGATCGGCTTCACCAGGCGCGCGACGATAAAGAGATCAAGGGCGTGCTCATCACCCTCGGCGAGACCGGCGTCAACTTCTCCCAGGCGCAAGAGCTCCGAAACGCCCTGCGCGAATTGACCAAGGCCGGAAAAACAACCTACGTCTATGCCGACGGATATGACACCGATACGTACATCGTCGCCAGCGGCGCCAAACATGTCTGCATGCTCGAAGGGGGCGAGATCATGATCCCCGGCGTGGGGCTCGAGATGACTTTCTACAAAGGACTGTTCGATAAGATCGGCGTGAAGGCCGACTATGTGCAGATCGGCGAATACAAGGGCGCCGACGAGGAATACACGCGCACCGAAGCCAGCCCCGAACTCAAGGGCGAACTGACCCGCCTCACCGATGGTCTTTATAGCCAGATCGTCGAGCAAATCGCGTCGGCCCGGAATCTTTCCAAGGACCAGGTGAAGGCGATCATCGATGAAACGATCCTCGCCGGGCCGGCCGCCAAGGAAAAAGGATTGATCGACGATCTGACCGATCAGGACGGGCTGCGGACGCTGATTACCAAGGACGTCGGCAAGGAGATCGAATTGGTATCGGAGTATGGCCGCACCGCTCGCGACGCCGCCGACATCAGCAATCCGATGCAGCTTTTTTCGCTGCTGATGAAAAAACCGAAGGAAGAATCGACCGAGCCGCAGATTGCCTTGGTCTATGCCCAGGGCGTGATCGTGGACGGCGAAGCGGGCGATGGAATATTCAGCGAATCGGGCGTCGGGTCCGAATCGATGCGCAAGGCGATGCGGATCGCGACCCGCGACGACAAAGTGAAGGCGATCGTCATCCGGATCGATTCGCCCGGCGGCAGCGCGCTGGCCAGCGAAGTGATGTGGCAGGCGGTGCGTCATGCCGCCGAGAAAAAGCCGGTGATCATCAGCATCGGCGGGATGGCCGCCAGCGGGGGATATTACCTGGCGTCGGCGGGCGATAAAATTTACGCCGATCCGTCGGCGATCGTCGGGTCGATCGGCGTGGTCGGGGGCAAGTTCGTCTTCAAAGGCATTTCCGAATGGGTCGGCGTTCACACCGAAACCTTCTCCAAGGGAAAAAATGCCGGCCTGTTCAGCTCGAGCGAGCCATGGGATGACCGCCAGAAAACGATGGTGACGAAGTGGATGGAAGGAACGTACAAACAGTTCACCGAGCGCGTCATGAAGACCCGCGGCGGGAAGATCAAGGATATCGACAAAGTCGCCCGCGGCCGGATTTTTCTGGCCAAGGACGCCAAGGCGCTGGGAATGGTCGACGAAATCGGCGGCATCGACGACGCGCTCAGCTATGCGGCCGCGAAAGTGGGGCTTGAACCGGGCAAGTATGACATTCGAATCGTGCCGGCTCCCAAGTCGCTGGGCGACATCATCATGGGCAACGGGGCCGAGGCGGCTTTTGCGCTGAACCCGACCGTGCAAATCAACGCCGACTCGATTTTGGGCGCGGTTTCCCCGGCGATGCGTAAGACGATGGCCCGTCAAATGCAACTGCTTCAGGTCCTGCGCGATCGGCCGGTGGTCCTGATGGCGCCTTACAGCGTTACGATCAAATAAGGGATGAACGAACGCTCGCATGGCCGTCGCGGATCGAAACCGGCGATCATGCGACGTTTTGAAGCTTGACCGATCGATTGGCGTGTGTGGCACTCACCTCGCGTGCCTCGACCCGGCGGCGCGTGACGATCGAGCGTGACTGACTCAAGCGCGCTTGCGCCTGATCGAGCCGTTTGAACGCCTCGTCGGAAACGTGGCGGAGCCAGTCGGCCATCTGGGGCCGCTTGACGCCGTTGGCGATTCCCATCTCGCACATTTCGCGAAGTCGCAGGCTCAGTTGCGCCACATCCGGCGCCAATACCCGTCTTGCGATCGCGCTGATGGTTTGCGGCGCGGGAATTTCAACCGGCGGCGCGAATTTCATATCCGCGGGATGGGGCGAACTTCCGGTAATCGCTCGATAAAGACGCAAATCTTCATCGGTAACCGTTCGGCGGACCTTTCGCGAACCGTGCGGCCTGGGCGGGGAAACCTGCATTTTCTCTCTCCTTGACTGAATGCGCGCGGCCCTCCACCTTTTCGTGGAAAGCTATACGACTATCCGCAAATCTCCACAGAAATCTTGATTGTTTTGCGTCGAATGCCGCCGTCCGATAATCTTTTTCCGCCAATGATTATCGGAGGCATGCTTTTCGCAAGGATTGCGTTATGATGGTCCGGACGCGCATGGGGTCGATCAATCGAGGAATGACAGATGACACGGCAACGGGTTTCTCTTTGGGTGTCATTACTGGCTGCGACGGCGGCGCTGGGGGTAGGTTGTCAGGCGAATAAACCTGCCGTCGCGACAAATGCCGACGCGACCGAAGGCGTCGCCATCCCAGCGGCGGCGATTAATCGTGGCCCGGTTTTGACGGATTTGATCGGCGGCGACCTGGGCATCGGCGGGGGCTACCTCATCGCGGCCGCCCCGGAAAAAATTCAGCGGCGTCAACATCAGCAAGCCATCGCGGCGGCTCACAAGGCCGAGGAATCTCCCGTTACCGTCCAGCAGGTTCACGAGTCGGAAAATGCCGATCTAAACGGTGACGGGTTTATCACGCTCGACGAAATCCTCGCGATGGCGCGCTCGGGCTTAAGTGACCGTGAGATCGCCGACCGGCTGCAAAAAACGCATTTTATCTTTCGCGTCACGCCTCAGCAGGAACGGTATCTGACGGATCGCGGCGTTTCGCAAAACGTGATCGGCGCGTTGCACGCATTAAGCGGCGAAGGCGGCGCCCAAGCTTCTTTATAGGCCGCTCGACGAGACGCCTCCGATGTTTCGATCACTGACCGCGTTCATCGCCTTCGTCATCTTCCCGCTGATGTTCGCCGCCGCTGCCGCGGGACAGGCCGGTCCGCCTCTTATCGGCGATGATCCCGGCACGCCCGGCACAAATCACTGGGAAATCAATATCGCGTATACTGTCGTCCGCACGCCGCACCAGGTCACCATGGAGACGCCGCATGTGGATTTGAATTATGGACTTGGCGACAACATCCAACTCACGTATCAGGGCGGTTGGTTGATCGGCAAAGAGGAGGGCGGCAATTGGTCGGACGGCATAAACAATTCTCTGGCGGGCGTGAAATGGCGATTTCTCGACGAGGAGAAATACGGCTTGGGCATGTCCACCTTTCCCCAACTCGGCTTTAATACGACAAACTCCCTCGCCAGAACCGGCGTCGTCGACTCGGGACTCAATTTCTTCCTGCCCGTGGAGATCGGAAAGACCTTCGGTCGAATCGAGGTGGCCGCCGAAGTCGGCTACCAATATGTCGAGCACGGGCCGGATCAGTTTGTCGCCGGCGTCGTGGTCGGTTATGTCCTGACGAAAAAGATCGAACTCCTGCTCGAAGCCCGAAATGCCCTTGACTTGGATCTTCGCCACAACAATCTCATATTCGACGGCGGTGCGCGCGTCGGAATAACCGAGCATATCCAACTGCTCCTCGCCGCCGGTCGAAGCGTCGAAAGCGGCGACGACAGCACGCTTCTCTATGTTTATGCGGGTGTGGGATTCACGTTTTGAAGCCTTGAGAGTCGTCGAGATTCTGGGCGGCGATCGCCTCCAGGTCCGCGAGGCTTTTCGCGCGGATCACGCGGAGATTCGCCGTCATTCGCCCGAAGGCGATCAGCGCGCGCCGGCTTTCGAGCAGGTCCACAAGCGATAAACGCCCCGCTTCATAACCGGCGCGGGCGACCGCGATGGACTGCGCCGCGCGCGGAACGATGGCTTGCTCGTAAATATCAAGCTGACGATCGGCGTCGCGAATGGTCCGCACGTCCATGACGGCTTGAGCCACCACATCGCTTCCCGTCTGCCGGCGCGTCGCCTCGGCGGCTTTCAAGTTCGCCTCGGCTTGCGCGATCGCCCCGTCGATGGCTTCGTGCCGAAGCCACGGAACGGTGACCATTCCTAAAAGACTTTGCGCGATGCCTTTGGGGTCCGTGTTCATCCCAACGGAAAAGTCGGGCAGATATTGGAGCTTCGCCAGGGTAATCGCGTCGTTCTTCCCGGCGATGTCGCGCGCCAAGGCGGCGAATTGCGGATTTCGATCGGCGATCCGTTGGAAGAGGCGGGCGTCGCTCGATTCGATTTTTCCGGCGACCGGCAACTGCGCGGGAATCGGCAGCGAGGCGCCGGCGTCGCGATTCAACAACGCGTTCAACGCCGCTTTTTCGATCACCAGTTGCGCCTGCATGGCGGCGATGGCGTTGTTGGAAAGATCGGCCTCGTTGCGCGCTTTGAGCGCATCTTGCCGATCGGCGCCGCCGACATTATCGCGGGCTTCGACGGCCAGCGCGGACGTATCCAAAAGTTGCCCGAACGAACGTTGCAGCCGGATCAACTCCGCGGTCAGCGCGTAATCGTAGTAGGCGTTAAGAATTTTCTTACGCAAATCGTATTGGGCAATGCGAAACCGAATCCCGGCGGCGCGCGCGTTTTCCAGCGCCCGGCGTGCCGCGACCGAAAGCTTGGCCGGCAGGACGATGTCGGCCATCGGATCGTTGCCCGCCCCGATCACCGCATGGGCCAACCCGGTCGAGCCGCGCGTGAAATCGAGGCTCGCCGAAAGGGCGAGATTCGTCGGCTGCGTGCCGTCCTGCGGAATCTGCTCGATCGCGGATCGCCATTCCCAGTACGCGCGTTCCAAGTCGCCATTGGTCAGCAGCGCGTAATGCACCAGATCATCCGCAGACGGATTGTCCGCGAGAGTGGGAAACGCACGCCGCGCTTCCTGTATCGTAAACATCCCGCCCGCCCGGAGCGCCGCTCGACGTTCTTCATGCTCGCCCTGCGGATGGACGGTGCATCCGGTGAGCGTCGCCAGCGACACGACGGTAACAAGCGCAAATGACAACAACGTTTTCATGAGTTTCTCCCTGGTCGCAGGGCCGATCCTTTGGCGATATAGAAGATCACGGGATAGATCAGCAGTTCCATAAGAAAGCTGGTGAATAAGCCGCCGAGCATCGGGGCGGCCAGTCGGCGCATGACGTCGGCGCCGGCGCCGGTCGCCCAGAGCAGCGGGACCAGGCCGATGAAGGCGGCCGCGACCGTCATGGTCTTGGGGCGAATGCGCTGGACGGCGCCCGCGTGAACCGCGTCCCACAGGTCCTGTCGATTTCTCATTCTTCCCCCGGCCTTGAATCGCTCGAAGCTGTTATCCAGATAAAGGAGCATGACCAGCCCGGTCTCGGCGTCGAGGCCTGCCAGCGCGATCATTCCCACCCACACCGCGCCCGACAGGCGATAGTCCAGCAGCCACAAAAGCCAGACGGCCCCCACGAGGCTGAACGGAACCGCGAGCATGACCAGCGCGACGCGAAAGAGGCTGCGCGTCGCCATGTAAAGCAGCACGGCGATGATGAGCAGCGTCAGCGGAACCGCCCATAGAAGCCGGGCGTTGGTTTCCTGTATCTGCTCAAACTCGCCGGACCAGACGAGCGTGTAGCCGGCGGGCAAATTCAGTTTTGCCGCCAGTTCGCGCCGGGCATCGATGACATAGGCGCCGACGTCGCGCTTCGGCACGATATAGACGAGCGTGACCTGACGGGAATTTTCGCTGCGGATCATCGGCGGGCCCGGGTTAATGCGGATTCTCGCCACGTCGCCGATGGGGATTTGCGCGCCGCCGGGCGTTGCGACAAGCGCTTGGGCGAGCATATGAGGATCATTGCGCAGATCGCGGGCGTAACGCAGATTGATCGGAAAGCGCTCGAGCCCTTCGACGGCGGTCGAGATTTTCATTCCGCCGATCGCCGAGCCGATGACATCCTGCACATCGCCGATCGTAAGACCATATCGGGCGGCGGCGGCGCGATCGATATCGATGTCGAGGTAATAGCCGCCGAACGCGCGCTCGGGATATGCGTCCAGGGTTCCCGGCATCCGCTTGAGCAGCGCTGCCGCCTCGTCGGCCAGATGCGCCAGGATTTGAAGATCGGGACCGGTGATTTTCAATCCAACCGGCGATTTCACGCCGGTCGAAAGCATCTTCAGTCGATTGTCGATCGGCATCGGCCAGAGATTGCCCAACCCAGGCAATCGCACGACTGCGTCAAGGCCGGGATGGTAGTGGCCGTCGCCGTCGTCGAAGCCGCGAACCAGTTCGTCCATCGTCAGGCGTCGGTTCCGTGGCCAGAACGTGTGATGCAGCGGCCAGGTGAGCCATGCGGGCGCCGAGTCAAACGCGTAATGCATCGTGCGCGTGCGCCATTGGGCCGGGTCGGTCTTCAGGCGGATGACGCTTTCGATCATGTCGAGCGGCGCCGGGTCGGTGGCGGTATCGGCGCGGCCGGCCTTGCCATAAACGCTGATCACTTCCGGAAAGGTTTTGATGAGTTGATCGGTCTGTTGCAGAACCTGGCGGGCCTTGGTGACGCTAATGCTTGGATCGGTCGTGGGCATGTAGAGCAAATCACCCTCGTTCAGCGGCGGCATGAACTCGCCGCCCAGGCGCTGAAACGGCCAAACCGCCGACCCGACAAACAAAACCGCCGCCGCGAGAAGCGGCCAACGGAATCGGATCGCCGCGCGAAAAAACGGCTCGTAGAGTTTTTGCAGGCCGCGGCTGATCGGATTTTTCTCCTCGTGAACGATCCGCTGCGGCGTCAACAGCATCCCCGCGAAAATCGCCCAGCCGATCGCCATCCACCACCGATACGGGGCGGTCCGCGGCATCCACGCCGGGGCAAACCAAAGCATCGCCGCCGGCCCGACCATCACGGCCAGCGTGACCGCAAGATTGACCCGCCAGCCCCATCGCCTCGGCAGCACGCGGGGCGTGATAAAGCCGACCATCAGCACCGGCACGATCGTCACCGACAACAGCGCCGCCGACGCCATGGCGAATGTTTTCGTGAACGCCAGCGGCCGAAACAGGCGGCCGCTTTCGCCCCCCAGCACAAACACCGGCAGAAAACTGACGGTGATGATCAACAAACTGAAAAACAGGCTCGGCCCCACTTCGGTAGCGGCTTCCAAAATAATGTCGCTACGCCCGCGCGGCGCATGACCGGCATGAACGCGCTCTTCATCGCGGTCCAGGTGCTTGTGCGCATTTTCGACCATGATGATCGCGCTATCGACCATCACGCCGATCGCGATGGCGATTCCGCCCAGGCTCATGATGTTCGCGCTCACCCCGGCCAGGTGCATCACCAGCAGGCTCGCCAGCACGCTGGTGGGAACCACAAATATAGCCACCAGCTCACTGCGGGCATGCAGCAGGAACAGGATGCAGACCAGGCCGACGACGATCATTTCTTCCACAAGCGTGTGCCGCAGCGTGTGGATCGATCGTTCAATGAGAGCCGAGCGGTCGTAGGCGGTCTTGATGGTCACCCCCGGCGGCAGACCCGATTCAAGCTCCGCCAGCTTCGCCTTCACGTCGGCGATGACTTGAAACGCATTGGCGCCGTAGCGCGCGATGACGATGCCGCTGACCGCTTCTCCCTGGCCGTTCCATTCACCGACGCCGCGTCTTTGTTCCCCCGCGATCTCCAGCGACGCCACGCTGGAAAGCATGACCGGCGTGCCGTTTTCCTTGTTCAGTCCGACAGGCACGTTGGCCAGGTCGGCCAATCCGTGCAGGTAGCCGCGGCTGCGCACCATGTATTCATTTTCGCTCAGCTCGACGACTGAACCGCCGACGTCGTTGTTGGACCGCTGCACCGCCGCGATGATATCCTTGATCGGCAGGTTGTACGCCAGAAGCTTTTCCGGCTTGACGACGACCTGATACTCCTTGATATAGCCGCCGATGCTCGCCACCTCGGCCACGCCATGAACGGCGGCAAGCTGATATCGCAAGAACCAGTCTTGCAAACCGCGAAGGCTCGCAAGGTCTTGCTTGCTTGATGTCAACGGCTTGCCCGTAAGCGGGCATCGGCCCGCGCGATCGAAGCCGCGCACTTTAACCAGGGCCGTTCGACGGCTGGCCGGAGCGTCGGCAGGCGCGGCGTACCATGTGTCGTGCGCGGCGTCGTGCCAGATTCCCTGCGGATAATCGCCACTGTAATAGCCGGGATAAAGCACATATTGATAAACCCACCCAACGCCGGTCGCGTCCGGGCCAAGCTTGGGCTCCACGCCCGGCGGCAGCAGGCTCTTGGCGTAGTTCAGATATTCAAGAACGCGCTCGCGGGCAGCATGCAGATCCGTGCCGTCCGGGAAGATCACGTAGACCATCGACGTTTCAAACATGCTAAAGCCGCGAACCGCCTTGGCGCCGATCCCCGACAGCGCCGTCGTGAGCGGGTAGGTGATCTGATCTTCGATTACCTGCGGCGCCTGGCCGGGATCATCGGTGATGACGATGACCTGCGTATCCGAGAGATCGGGGATGGCGTCGATGCTGCCGTTGAGCGTCGCCCAGATTCCGCCGCCGATCAGCGCCGCCGTCAGCAGCAGCACCATCAGTTTATTACGAATCGAAAATTCGATGAGTCTGGCGATCATGGCATGCCTCTCAGCTTCCGAGTCGCCTCGATCGTCCGGCTCTCGACGTCCATCAGGAATTGACCGCTGGTGACCACCCTCTCCCCCGGCGCCAGGCCGTCGAGAATCTGAACCATGTCCCCGTCTCCCACGGCGCCCATGCGGACGTCGCGTGGCTGAAAATGGCCATCGCCGGCGTCGACAAACGCAATCTGGCGAACGCCGGTGTCGATCACCGCCTCGCGCGGCGCCAGAATCGCGTTCTCGATGGGCCGCGTAAGGATTTCCGCCGTCGCATACATGCCCGGCTTCAGTTCAAAGTCCGGGTTGTCGATCGTCATCCGGACCGTCAGCGTGCGCGTCATGTGATCGACGTGCGGATACATGAAGGATATCGTTCCCTTAAACGTCCGGTTCGGCATGCCGTCGATCGTGGCTGTCATCTCCTGGCCGAGTTTCACCGCCGAAAACGCTCGCTCGTAGATCGGCGCCTCAAGCCACATGCGGCTATGGTCGGCGATGCGCATCAGTTTCATTCCCGCCTGCACGGCCGATCCCTGCACCACGCTTTTGTCTTCCAGATGGCCGCTCACCGGCGCGCGAAATGGAATGTCCCGCGGCGGAGCGCCTTTGGCTTTCGCGATCGCCTCGATATCCCGCTCGGCCACGCCCCAGAGCCGAAGTTTTCGCGTCGACGAATCGATCAGGCTCTGCGACTCACGCCGCAGATCGGCCGAAGCCGCGGCGGTCAGCGCCTCTTTCGCCATGACCGCCGTCATTAATTCCTGCTCGGCGATTTGCAAGTCGGGGCTGTAGAGATCGAACAGCGCATCGCCCGCCATCACATGCATCCCCTCCTGGTCGGCGTACAGCCTATCGATCCAGCCTCCGATTTTGAGGCTGATTTCATGCATTCCCGGCTCAGGTGTTTTGAGCATTCCGACGGTGCGCACGGTCAAGAGCAAAGGCCCACGCGTCACCGCGGCGGTGCGGACGCCCATATTCTGCCGCAGGACCGGATCGATCGTCACCGCCGACTCCCCAGGTTCGGCTGACATGCCGCCCGGGGGCGCGGGGGCATTGATCGGCGTAAGGGCCATGTGGCAGATCGGACAATCGCCGGGATGATCCTGGATGACCTGCGGATGCATCCCGCAATGCCAAAGCTGTCGCGTGAGAGCGATCGGCCGATCGCGCCCACGGGCACGCGAGAAGGCGACGATGACGATTAATCCGCCGGCCGCGATGACCAGCAAAACCAGGTATCTGAATTTGAAGTGATGCACGACGACCATCCAGTGCGAACAAACACGTCCCGGCAAGCCGCCGGGAAACGGGGGAGCGAAATGCGCCATGATCGCGCAATAAAAATCGCGCGAGCCATAGTGACCGACCGACGTGAACACGCCGGATCAGATTAAGAGAGAGCAATGGAGATGAAGTAACGTGCGCGAGGCGCCCGGCGGCGATTCCGCGCGAGCGGCGATGAAACGAAAGCGGCTATCCACCGGCGACGACGGCAGAGTGGAATCCAACGCCGTCGAGGCAAAGAAAAACGGGCTCAAGTCGCAATGCGTATTATTTTCGACCGACTTGCCGATCAGAACGGAGTTACGGCAAAGCGGGCATCCGTCGTGGTGGGAATGGACCGGCGGTTGGGCGCCGGAATATCGCGAAAGCTCCGAACAGCACGTTCCCGATCCCCCGGCCGATGAAACAGGCGCCGACTTTAGTTGAAGCAGACACCCAGCCGACGTGCACGTAGCGCTTACGAGCAGCACGGCAAACGCGGTAATGATCGAGCATAATTGGACACGCGGAGATTTCACGTTCCGGAATCTTAGACCACACGAAATTGGAATGCCAAATTAAATTTCGGTCGTTCGGCGCGACCTGCCGCCGCTTTGGAAACGGATTCACGCCGCGCGGGCAAGCTCGCTGTCGCGATAGCGTTCGCGAATGGCGATGAAAGCCGCCTCGGTGGCGAGGAAGGCTTCGACGATTTGCGGGGAAAATTGCGTGCCGGATTCCTTGGTGATGATGGCTTTGGCGATGCTGTGGGAGAAGGCATCCTTGTAGACGCGCTTGCTGGTCAGCGCGTCGTATACGTCGGCCAGCGCCACGACGCGGCCGCAGAGGGGAATCGCTTCACCTTTGAGTCCGTTGGGATAGCCGGTGCCGTCCCAGCGCTCGTGATGGGTGAGGGCGATGTCCAGAGCCATCCGGAGAAAACTCGCCGCGGGATGTTCTTTCAATGCCGCTTCGAGCGTTCGCGCGCCCAGCAGGGTGTGCGATTTCATGATCTCGAATTCCTCGTCGCTCAGACGGCCGGGCTTGAGCAGCACATGATCGGGAATGCCGACCTTGCCGATGTCGTGGAGGGGGCTGGTGCGATAGATGAGTTGAGCATAGGCGGCGCCGCCGTCATGTTGAAATCCTGATTGAGACATCACGTAATCGGCCAGAACCTTGCTATACCCGCGGACGCGCTCGAGATGGGCGCCGGTTTCGGGATCGCGCGATTCGGCCAATTTAGCCAGGGCAAAAATGGTCACGTCCTGGGTTTGAAACGATAAAATCCGCTCGGCGATCCGTATGCGCGCGGCAAGTTGGTCGGGATCGACCGGCTTGGCGATAAAATCGTCGGCGCCGGCGTTAAGGCCCGCGACCGCGTCGCCGTGGCTGTTGCGCCCAGTCAGCAGGATCACGTAGATGTAGCCGCCAAAGTCTTTGGCCCGGATCGATTCGCACAGTTCAAGCCCGCTGAGATGCGGCATCTCCCAGTCCGAAACGACGACGCGATGGACGCCGTTGGCCAGAATTTTCAACGCGTCGCGTCCGTCGGCGGCGGTATCGACCTGATACCCGCGCCGGCGGAGGTTGGCGCCGATCAGTTCAAGCGAAATTTCATCGTCGTCTACGACAAGCACGCGCATTGAAGTTTCCTAAATGAACTTGCGCGACTGCGCGCTCTACTCCCTCGCCCGGTAATCCGGGAGAGGTTGGGGAGAGGGTTTCTTGAAACGATGCAAGTCGCATAAAATCCGAACTTTCAAACAAACCCTCTCCCTGCCCTCTCCCGGAGTGCCGGGCAAGGGTATGAAAAAAAACGCGCGCGATCGCGCAAGGTTATTTAGACCATTAAACGGCGACATCCGATTTTGCGGACGACGTGGATTGCGTCTCCAGGACCGTTTCCGGGCCGGACCACGTCGATAGCGCCTCTCGGCAACGGTTAAGCTCCACTTCGAGTTGGCGCACGACCGATTCGGCGGCGCTCAAATCCGAAGACCGCCCCAGTTCTTCTAATCGTGCCGCCAGTCCGCACACTTTAACCGCCGACAGATTTGCCGCCGATCCTTTCAGCGCGTGGGCAAGGCGGGCGGTTCCGGCGGCGTCGCCGGATCGGTAGCTCGCCAGCAACCCGTCCCAGGTCTGACGGCTCTTGTTTTCGAAGAGCTGAACGAGCCGAGCCATCATCGCCTGATCTCCGTCGCAACGGGCCAGCAGTTCGGCGAAGTTTACCGAACCATCGTTCCGCGGGACGGCCCCTGCGTCGATGACTTCAGGCGCCTTTGGGGGCGCCGTCGCGGGGGCCAGTTGAGGCGCGGTCAGCGCACCGTCATGTGCGCCCAGGCATTGGAGCAACCTCGCGGGGTTCAATGGCTTGGTCAGATAATCATCCATTCCCGCCGCCAGACAGCGCTCGCGATCACCTTTGACGGCATTGGCCGTCAGGGCGACAATTCGCGCCCGCTTCCCGCCGGCGCCGCCCGCTTGCTCGAACGCGCGGATCGCCGCCGTGGCCTCGAATCCACTCATTTCCGGCATCTGGCAGTCCATCAAAATGACGTCAAACATCTCGCTCGTCGCCGCGGCCACCGCTTCGCGCCCGTTGTTGGCGATCTTGCAGGAGTATCCCGCGCGGGTCAGCGTTTCGGTGACGACAAACTGATTCACTTCCACGTCTTCGGCCAGAAGGATCCGAATCGGCCTGGCCATGCCAGGGGCCGGGTTTGGCGTCGATTCGATTGCGATCGCCGGCGCATTCACCGCCGTCCCGACAACCGGCGGCCTGGGACGCATCCGCGCCTTCATCACCGCGTCAAGCAGACTGGATTGCCGAATCGGCTTGGTCAAGAACTGACCCAGATCGCGTTCCTCGACGGCGCTGATTCCCTCCATTCCGCTCATCAGAATCAACGGCAGATCGCGCAGGCGCTCGGTGGCCCGGATCGTCTGAGCCATCGCCAATCCGCCGATCCCCGGCATGTTCAAATCGACGATCGCCACCTCGAACGGCCGACCGTCGCTGGCGCCGGCTTGAAGGATGGGCAGTCCCGCCTCCGCCGACGCCGCGCATACCGTCTCGACTCCCCAGGCGCGCAATTGCTCCTGCAATACCTGGCATTGCATCGGACTGTCATCGACGATCAACATGCGATGTCCGGCAAGACTAAACGACTCCATTTCGCCGGGCGCATCGCCCGGCGCGGCCGCAAGCGGCTCGAGCGGAACCGTAAACCAAAAGATCGATCCCTTGCCCGGCGTGCTTTCGGCGCCGATCTCTCCGCCCATCAGCTCGACCAGCTGTTTGCTGATCGCCAGCCCCAATCCGGTCCCTCCGTATTGGCGCGTCACCGAGCTGTCAATCTGCGAGAAGCTTTTGAATAGCCGGTCCATGCGATCGGAAGGAATGCCCGTGCCCGTATCGGTCACGGCAAATCGCACGATCGGCGTGGGGTTGCTCGCGTCTTTGCGCGGCGCCGCCGACACGCGGACGATCACTTCGCCGCGCTCAGTGAATTTGATCCCGTTGTTGACGATGTTCATCAGCACCTGCCGCAGCCGGTCGTCGTCCCCGCGCACGCGCACCGCCACCGACGGGTCGATCTGACAGGCCAGCTCCAACCCCTTCGCCGCCGCCTTTTGCGCCAGCACCACGACCACTTCTTCCACCGCCGTCGGCAGATCAAATTCGCGCTCGCACAGTTCCAGTTTTCCCGCTTCGATCTTCGAGAAATCGAGAATCTGGTTGATGATCGACAGCAGCCCGTCGGAAGACGAATGGATGATCTTCACATAGCGCGCCTGCTGGGCCGACAACGTCGTGTGCGCCAGCAGGTCGGCCATGCCGATCACGCCGTTGAGCGGGGTGCGAATTTCATGGCTCATGGTCGCCAGGAAATCGCTCTTGGCGGTGCTCGCCGCCTCGGCGGCCGCCCGCGCTTCTTCGGCCGCGGCCAGGGCAAGCTCGGAGTTTAATCTGGATCTTTGCTCCTCGGCCTGGGCTCGCTTTCGCTGGGTGATGTCTTCCATCGTCCCCTCGTAGTAGAGCAGTTCGCCCTTGTCGTCGCGCACTTCACGCGCGTTTTCGCTGACCCATCTGGCGCTGCCGTCGATATAGCGGATTTCTGATTGAAAGTCGGTTACGAAGCCGCGCTCGTTCATCAGGTGCGCGAAGAGCGCGCGCGTGTCGTCGTCGGCATAAAGGCGCCGATTGGTCTGGGCGTCGTTGAGCAGCAGCCGCTCGGGCGAGTCATAGCCGAAGATGGTCGCCAGCGCGGTATTGGCGCTGCGAAAGTGGCCGTCGGGAGAAATCTGAAAAATGCCCATGACGGCGTTTTCAAAAATCTTGCGGTATTTTTGCTCCGTACGATCCAGCGCCGCGCGCGTCTGTTCGACGCGGTCTTCCAGCAGCGCCCGCGCCTCGGACAGTTCCCCGTTGATGGCCTTCAGTTGAAAGGCCTGTTTCTTGAGCGGGCCGCTGATGCTCTTGGTGATAAAGGTGACCAGTCCCATCGCCGCCAGTAGCGCGCAAGCCGCCACGCCAAGACTGCGCATCCGGCGATGCACGTAATAGTCTATTCGGCCCTGCAGCATTCCGTTCAACTCTTCATCCGAAACTTGCCACAGCTTAAAGGAAGCGGCCCGCGCCGCGTCGCCGGCGCCAAGATATTCCGCCAGCGAGACTCCGCCGTCTCCCCGTTGAATCCGGTCGGTCAGATCATTGAAGCGCGCGGCGGCGGCGGCATAAGCCTTCAGCACGCCCGGCTCGCGCTTGTGAAAGCTCAGATGCGCGCCGTAAAGCGGGTTGCCGCTGGTCAGTGCCGTCTCGATGCTGGCGCAGTTGCGGTCCAGATCGTCGGTCTTCAGGAACGCCAGGTCCGTCGCCAGCGTGACCCGCGCGCGGGCGACGGCGTCGCCCCTGGCGGAAAAGAAATCTTCGCCGTCTCCCATCACCCGCGAAAGACGGTCTTGCGTCTGCGGCAGAGCCAACAGAGTCGCGTCCATCAGATAATAAGTGTCAAGGTCGGGATCGAGAATCAGGTTGGACATGTCCCCCGCATGCGCGATCATCCCGCGAATGTGCTCGATGAGCGTCAGATATCGCTGATCTCGCTCCTCGGTCGGAGGCGCTCCGCCGAGCGTTTGCGCCTTCAGTTCCCGCCACTCGGCGCGAACGCCGGCGACGTCGCACCCCTGCCGCTGCCGCTTGGCCAATCCCTCGGGCGTGAAGCCGAGCTCTTTGCCGATGCGATGATCGACCCGCTCGACGGCGTCAAAAGCGTCGTCGAGTTCAGCGGCCGTTCGCCTCAGGCGGGCAAGCCGATCACGATCGGGAGCGCGTCGCGCTTCCAGCCGCTGCCGCGGCGCCAATTCGAGCAGTCGTTCCAGCGGGCGCTGATATTCGTTGCCGACCTGTTCTAGTCTGGCGAAATTGATCGTCTCGTTTATGCTCGTGATAAACAGATAGAGCATGATCGAGTCCGGCAGCACGAAGACAAAGCTGATAAGGGCCAGCTTCTGCGCCACCTTCAAGTTATGGAACCATTTCATCATCCAGCATACCCGGCGGCCTTTCTCGTGAGCCAGATTCCCTTGGCAAATTCACGGCTCCGAATGATCCATCGGGATATCGCCATGTGAAGTTAAGAGGATTAAGACGCGCGGCCAGGCAATTGCGCGCATCGCGGCCGACGCCGCACGCTTTAGGGTGGCGCCGGCTTTTGGGTATACAGAGATGGCGGAAACTACTGCAAGCCGGCGGACGAGCGGTTGTACGCCATCGTTAGCGCAAGGGAGATGGCCGTCAGGGCGACGACCGCCGCCGCCGCGTGGGACATGTCGCCCTGCTCATAGTCGGCATATATCGAGATGGGCAGGGTAAGCTTGTTGGCCTGCCATCCGAAAACCATCACCGTCGCGCCGAATTCGCCGAGCGCCCGCGCGAACGCCAGCAATAATCCGCTGTACAACCCGTTTCGCGCCAAAGGTAGGCTCACATGCCAAAACACTTGCCGGCGGTTGGCGCCCATGAGCCGAGCGGTCTCCTCCAATTCTCGGTTCACGGCGGCAAACCCGGCCTTTGCGGGGAGGTACAGCATCGGGAGCGCCACGACCGCCGCCGCCAGCACCGCGCCTTCAACCCGAAAGATGATCGAGTAATTGAAAGCGCGATAAATCCATCGGCCCAGCCAGCCGTTGGTTCCGAACAACGTGATAATCGCGTACCCAACGACGGTGGGGGGCATGACCATCGGCACGACGATGATGCCTTCGATGACACTTTTTCCCTTGAACTTGCGCCGCGACATGAACAGCGCCAGCGGCGCCGCCACCAGTGCTCCAAGGGCGGTGGCCGTGGCGGCGATTCGCAGCGAAAGCAAAAGCGGATTCCACAGATCGCTCATTCGCGTTCAGTTTAGAGCATTTCTCATGACCTTGCGTCGCAAAAAAACCCTCCGCAAGCGGGGCCGCTAAACGCAGAAACGCGCGAGCAACCTGACAACTGCTCTAGTTGGTCGGCGCCGTCGCCGCGACTTTTCCCGCCGCGCGGGCGAAACCGTGCGCCGCCAGTACCGGCCAACCTTTGCCGCTCGCAAGATAATCGATGAATTTTTCCGCGGCCGCTTTTTTCACGCTGGTCTTGATGATGACCGCCGGATAGACGATCGGCTCGTGCGTCGAGGCGCCGGCGACGGCCGCGACTTTCACCTTCGGACCAGCCTGCATCGCATCGGTGGAGTAGACGATTCCCGCCGATACTTCGCCGCGCTCGACGTAATCAAGCACCTGCCGCACGTTGGAGCCGTAGACCAGGCGCGGAGCGAGATCGGCGGCCAATTTCATCCCCGTCAGCACCTGCATCGCATACTGCCCGGCGGGAACCGTTTTGGGTTCGCCGACGGCGATTCGTTTAATTGCCGCATCCTTCAACTGATCAAAGCTGGACAAACCGATCCGTGAATCCGCCGGCACGATAAGCACCAGCTCATTTGCCGCCACAAGACGCGGTTTAATGTCCGCCACCACACCGGCATGCGTCAGGTCATCCACCTCCTTTTGGGCGGCCGAAATGAACACATCCACCGGCGCCCCGTTCTTGATCTGGGCGGCAAGCTGCCCGGACGATCCGAAGACAAGCAAAACCTGATCGTGCGTATCGGCTTCATATCTCCCGGCGATTTCCGTCAAGGATTCCTTCATGCTCACCGCCGCCGATACGTTGATCGATTCCGCGGACGCCGCGCTCGCGCCCGGGATCAAAATCGCGACGAGCGCCAGAACGTGCGCGCATGCCGCGATTTTGCGGGAGTTTCCGTTTGGGCGCTTGCGGAAAAACGCGCGATATTGCGGCGCCTGTTTCATTTTGATGCCGTCCGTGAGGCAAGTAACGCCAATGGTAAAAGCAGCTTGAAAAGTAAATCGTTCCGGCGTGCGTTCAAGCGGCCGGCCAATCGTATCATCGTTATGTCACGGTGTATACGACGGTCGCTGAGACCCTTGCTATATTCGGGGGCCGCGAACTGACGGAAAACGCCCCCTCCCTAACCCTTGTATGATTAAAAATAAGGGAACGCCGATGTTCACAACCACCTCCATATCCAGTCCAATGAGCGACGCTGCTTCGCGGGCTTCGAAGCGTAGCGAGA
The DNA here is from genome assembly GCA_035551995.1 of Tepidisphaeraceae bacterium. Classification (GTDB taxonomy): domain Bacteria; phylum Planctomycetota; class Phycisphaerae; order Tepidisphaerales; family Tepidisphaeraceae; genus RYN-428. The sequence continues at coordinate 65,744 of DASZME010000012.1, read as the reverse complement.
AGCCCGCGAAGCAGCGGCCCCATGTTCCACGCGGCCGGCGTCATACGGTAGTATCTACGCGCGTTCGTCGCGATATGCTTTGAAAGATAATTGAGTACCCCGATATGAGCATTCAGCCCGCGTTATCCACGATTGCGACTCTTCCATTGGCCCTGGCCTGGCCCACGCACGCGATGCCCCTGATGATCTGCGTTTTGTGCGCGATGGCGATCGCGTATCGCTACTACAGCGCGTTTCTGGCGGCGAAAGTGGCGGCGCTGGACGACTCGCGGCCCACGCCGGCCATGGTTCACGAAGACGGGCAGAACTACGACCCCACCAACAAATGGGTGTTGTTCGGCCATCATTTCGCCGCCATCAGCGGCGCCGGGCCTTTGATCGGACCGGTGCTGGCGGCGCAGTTCGGATACATGCCGGGGATCTTGTGGATCGTCATCGGCGTCTGTCTTGGCGGGGCGGCGCAGGATTTCCTAGTGCTTGCCGCGAGCATCCGCCGGGACGGGAAATCCTTGGCGCAGATCGCCCGCGACGATGTCGGACCCTGGGCCGGGCGGGCGGCGGCGGTGGCGATTCTCTTCATTCTGATCATCGCGCTGGCGGGACTGGGCAAGGTCGTGGTGAAGGCCCTCGGGGGCGAAGCCGTTCATTATCCGGTGGGAAGTAAATTGGTCGTTTCGTCGATCAGCGAGCGTCATGACGGATCGAAACAATCTCATTCATATGACATCGGCGCCGGTTCGACTTTGCTCTGGAACAAGGGGGAAAATTCGACGCGGTTCGAAGAAGGGTTCGTCCTGAACAGCGGTGAGCCGCTGGTCGTTCAGAACGGCGCCATTACGTTATCGACCCCCAATCCCGACAACCCCAAAGAAGCCGCCGCCGCCCGCATCAGGTCCGGCAGCGCGTGGGGAACTTTCACGATCGCCTGCACGATTCCCATCGCGCTGTTCGTCGGCTTTTACATGTATCGAATCCGGCGCGGAAGAGTGATCGAGGCCTCGATCCTCGGCGGCGCCATGACGCTCGGCGCCGTTTTCCTTGGCGGGTGGGTTTCGCATCAGCCGTGGGGCGCGCTGTTCAATCTGACCGACACGCAGGTCCTGACGGCGATGGCCATCTACGGCTTCGTCGCCGCCGTCCTTCCCGTGTGGGTGTTGCTCTGCCCGCGCGATTACCTGAGCAGCTTTCTCAAAATCGGCACAATCGCGCTCCTGGTGATCGGCACGCTCATCGCCAATCCCAAACTCGAAGCGCCCGCCTTTAACCACGTCTTCGCCCACGGCGGACCGATCGTCCCCGGCAACATCTTCCCCTTCCTCTTCATCACCATCATGTGCGGCGCCATCAGCGGTTTTCACTCCCTGGTCAGCAGCGGCACCACCCCCAAGATGATCCGCAAAGAATCCGACGCCCGCATGATCGGCTACGGCGCCATGCTGATCGAAGGCCTTGTGGCCGTCGTCGCGATGGTCGCCGCCGCCACGCTTCCCTCCGGCGATTATTACGCCATGAACACCGATCTCAACGCCATCCCGAAATGGCAAAACCAAATCACCCTCGTGGGCGGGTCGATGGATCATCTTCAGGTCTACGAAGAAAACACGCAGGAATCGCTCCGAGGCCGCACCGGCGGCGCCGTCACGCTGGCGGTGGGGATGGCCCATATTTTCGACGAGGCGGCGGGCCGAATCTGGTCCTCCAGCCAGCCCGCGCTCAAATCCGCCTGGAAATACTGGTATCACTTCGCCATCATGTTCGAGGCCCTGTTCATATTGACCACCATCGACGCCGGCACGCGCATCGGCAGATTCCTGCTCCAGGAAGTGATGGGCAAGATCCATCCCAAACTCGGTCAAACCAGTTGGATGCCCGGCACGCTTTTCAGCACCGCCGTCATCGTGTTGGGCTGGGTCTACTTCATTCAGTCCGGCTCCATGCGCGACATCTGGCCGATGTTCGGCATCTCAAACCAGATGCTCGCCGTGATCGCCCTGGCGATCGTGAGCTCATATCTGGCCAAGGAGGGCCGGGCGAAATACTTATGGGTGACGGTGATTCCGATGCTCGTCGTCGCGACGACGACGACGACCGCCGCCGCCCAGATGCTCGCGAGTTTATGGGGAAACACGCTGATGCCGCAGCTGCAAAATCCGCATCCGCCGGGCAGCAACGCCTTTTGGGCGATCGTGCATGCCGGCTCGCAGGCCGGGCTGATCGTCGCGATGCTGATCTGCGGCGCGATCATCCTGATTTCGTCGGCGATGCGGATATGGACGGTGACATCGCAAGAAGTCGTGCGTGAAGCCGAAGTGACAAGTCTCGCCTGACGAACTGTGAGTAAAGCGTTTTTTCCCCGACGGAAAATCATGACCACCGATTGCGCGGATCGGCGCGGAAAAGACGAAATAAATTTTTGGTCTTCCGCATTATCCGCGATCATCCGCGCTATCCGTGGTCACAATTCCAAATCAGGAAGTGGACGACGCGCCACGCGATTATCTCCAACGTCGCCAGTTGCGACGCCCGTTCAACGTCTCGGCGTCGCAAGCAACCGGTGGGGTGCAAATTTCACTTCACGCGGCGCTGCACACTGCATCGCAACTCTAGGATAGTGCGCACGCCGCCTGTTCTCGAAGTCGAATTGATTTTCTCCTATACTGCGCCAAGATTCTTCCGTCGCGTCCGTTAGCGGAATCAAAAATGACATCACTCGCCATCACCGGCGCCGCGGGCCGCATGGGCTTGCGGCTCATCGCGCTGGCCCATCAAGCCGGCGGCTTTGATATCCTCGGCGCCATCGAACGGCCGGACCACCCGTCCCAGGGAACCGACGCCGGCGAACTCGCCGGCGCCGGGAAAATCGGCGTGCCGATTACTTTCGATCTGCGGCCCACGCCTCAGGCGCTGATCGATTTCACTTCGCCGGCTTCGATGCGGCACTGGCTTAAGACCTGCCGCGATCGCGGGATCGCGATGGTCATCGGAACCACCGGCCTTCAATCGGCGGATCATGCCATCATCGATCAGGCCGCGGAGGACATCGCGATTCTCCAAGCGCCCAACATGAGCCTTGGCGTCAATCTCCTGTTCAAGATCGCCGGTGAAGTGGCCAAAATTCTTGGCGACGATTACGACATCGAAATTCTCGAGGGGCATCATCGCTTCAAAAAAGACGCGCCTTCGGGAACGGCCATGGGTCTGGCCGAGGCGATTCTCAAGGCCACCGGGAAAACAAAAGATGCGCTGACCGTCGATCGTCACGGAGACGACGTCGTGCGAAAGCGCGGCGAGATCGGCATGCATTCCCTGCGGATCGGCGATGAAATCGGCCGCCACACGGCGTATTTCGCGGCCCTTGGCGAACGACTGGAAATGACTCACGTCGCGACCAACCGCGATACCTTCGCCCATGGAGCGTTGAAAGCCGCTCGATGGCTCTCCAGGCAAAAGCCGGGGCGCTACGACATGTCCAGCATGCTTGGATTATAGAGCGTTTTTGACCTTGGCTTAGGAGCCTGGGTCGCGAAGCACGCCTGGCAAGCGGGGCCGTTGGAATATCTTCTTGCTGGTGGGGCGAGGCACGCCCCGCAAGCGTGACCGCTAAACCGCCGCTGGACCGAGAAACGCCACCGCGACCCGCCACATACTCAAAGTCGAAGGCATTCTTTCCATATACATGATACAGCCGTCACGTCGATTGACCGATGAAACTTCGGTTTAGTTGCGACACGCGCCGCAATCCCGAGAACACCGTTGGGCCAATAATAAATCGGCGGATGCCTGACTCATGAATGACACGCCTTTCACCATCGAGCACGATCAAGCCGTTGCGATGCTGGAGCAACTGGCGGGCTTGTCGGGACTTTCCCGCTCGCGGGAAGGGAACGATCGTTCGCGAAACGGCGCGAGCGACGGCAAATCCCACGGCTGGCAGCCGGAACTTCGCTTCCGGTCATTGATCGAGAAACTCCCCGTCGTCACGTTCATGGCCGGGCTGGACGGAAGTAGGCAGGATTTTTACGTCAGTCCGCAGATCGAGACGCTGCTGGGCTTCACTCAAACCGAGTGGATGGATAATCCGATTCTCTGGTACCGCCAATTGCATCCCGATGACCGCGAGAAGTGGGTCGAGGAATTTTCGCGTACATGCGCGACCGGTTCGCAGTTTCGCGCCGAATACCGCCTGATCGCGCGCGACGGCCATATCGTCTGGGTGCAGGGTGACTGCCAGATCATCCGCGACGAACACGGCCAACCGATCTTTTTTCAGGGAATCGCGGTCGACATCACGCACTTGAAACGGGCGGCGGAAGTCGAAGAAGAGAAGCTCAAGGCCGAGGCGGCCAGCCGCGCCAAGAGCGAATTTCTCGCCCGCATGAGCCACGAAATTCGCACGCCGCTCAACGGCGTGGTCGGCATGATCGATCTGCTGAGCGCGACGGGGCTGAGCGAGATTCAGCAACGGTACACAAAACTCGCCCGCGAAGCCGCCGATTCGCTGCTGGCGGTGATCAACGACGTTCTCGATTTTTCCAAGATCGAAGCCGGCAAGGTCGAGGTCGAGGCGATCGAATTTGACCTGCACAAGGTGATGGAAGACCTGACCGAGCTGCTGGCCCCATCGGCGTCGAAGAAAAACCTGGCGCTGGCCTGCCTGCTTCGGCCCGAGGTGCCGCATCGGCTTATCGGAGATCCGAATCGCATTAGGCAGGTGCTGACCAACCTGGTGAACAATGCCCTGAAGTTCACCGCCGCCGGGTATGTCGGCATGCGAGCCGAACTCCAGCGCCGCGAGGGGCAACACACCTTCATCCGCGTTCAGGTCGAGGATACGGGAATCGGGATTCCCGCCGACCGGCTCGACCGTCTGTTCAAAAGCTTCTCGCAGGTCGACAGCTCGACCACCCGCAAATTCGGGGGCACGGGCCTTGGGCTGGCCATTTCAAAACATCTCGTGGAACTCATGGGCGGAGAAATCGGCATCGAAAGCGAAGTGGGACGCGGCACCACTTTCTGGTTTACCCTCAAGCTCGGCGCGATCGCCGGCGCGGCGGCGGATATCGGGCCGGCCGAAACGCTCCGAAACGTTCGCGTGCTGGCCGTCGAATCCGACGCCACATATCGGCGGCTGCTCGCCGAGCAACTGCGCGGACGCTTCTCGGCGGAAAGCGAAATCGTGGGCGTAGAAAACGCCATCAACCTTCTGCGCAAGGCCAACGAAGCAAAGAATCCGTTCGCCGTCGCGCTAATTCCTTATCGATCCAACGGCAGATCGCAGTTAAATAACGCGATTCGCGAAGATCCGACGCTGCGGCATACAAAGCTGATCGCCGTGCTCGATATCGATGACCGGGCCGACGCCGAAGCGATCAGCCAGGCCGGTTTCGTGGCCGAACTGCACCGGCCCTTTCTTCAATCGCGCCTGCTCGACGCGATCACGACGGCCACTGTTCGTCGCACGACCACGGCAAAATCCGGTCGCGCGGGTTCCGGCGCCACGCACGAGTCGCTCGCGGGCCTGCATCTGCTGGTCGCCGAGGACAACGAGATGAATCAATTCGTCACGCAGGAGACATTGCGGCGAGCCGGATGCACCTGCGATATTGTCGGCGACGGAAGCCTGGCGATCGAAGCGGTCGAAAAGCGACGCTACGACGGCGTGCTGATGGACTGCCAGATGCCGGGAGTGGACGGGCTGGAAGCGACCCGCCGGATTCGCGAGCGCGAAGTCGCCGGCGGAGCAAAACGAAGAATCCCCGTCATCGCGCTGACCGCGGAGGCCATTCATGGGGATCGGGAACGATGCCTGGAAGCGGGCATGGACGGCTATGTGACCAAGCCGATCAACGCCGCCGATCTGTTCGCGACGATCGGCGCGCTGGTGAAAGACAAAAAAGAGGCGATTTCCGCCGCTGAAATTTCATCGCCCCGATCGGCGGCCTCCGAGAAAACGTCGTCGCTGCCCGGCGCCGCGCCTGCGCCGCCAATCGCCGCCGCCGAATCGCCCATCGACGTCGCGGCGCTGTTGACGCGCTGCATGAGCGACGCGGACTTTGCGGTCAAGACGTTGGAGAAATTTCAGAAGCGGGCGATCGACGACGCCGGGTTGCTGCGCGCCGGCGTTGGCGCGGCCGATTTGGACGGCGCGCGGCGATTGGCGCACAATCTCAAGGCGGTTGCCGCCCATGTCGGCGCCGCGCCGCTCCGCGCCATCGCGTTTGAAATCGAGCAGGCGGGAATTCGCAACGATCTTCAGTTCATGCAGGAGCAGCTGGCGCGTCTGGAGGACGAGGCCCGCCGCTGCGCGCTATATGTTCCGGAAGCGATCATCAAGCTTGGCGCAATGAGCAAAGCGAAAGGAACGCCGAATTAATGGGGCCGAACATGCCTACAACCGCCGTGCAGGTTCTCATCGTCGACGACGATGAGTTCGCGCTGAGCATCCTCGAGAGCACGCTGTCGCGCATGGGCTACACGACCGTCAGCGCGCGCGACGGAAACGAAGCCATCGAAATCCTGCGCCGCGGCGAAATCCGCCTGGTCATTACGGATTGGGACATGCCTGGAATGAACGGCGTGGAACTCTGCCGCGTCATCCGCCGCGAAGACCTTTCGGGTTACGTGTACGTGATCATGCTGACCGGCCGCGAAGGGCCGCGCCAGCAGATGGAAGGGCTCTACGCCGGCGCCGATGATTTCATCAACAAGCCGCTCGACCCGGAAAGCCTGCTCATCTGCCTGAAAACCGCCGAGCGCATTCTTTCGCTCGAGACGCGCGACGTGGCCCTCTTCGCCCTGGCGAAACTGGCCGAAAGCCGCGACTCCGAGACCGGATCGCACGTCGAACGCGTGCAAAGTTATTCGCGGCTTTTGGCGCAGCACCTTTCGGCGGAAGTCAAGGCGTCGGCGGGGATCGACGCGGAATACGTCCGGCTCCTCTATCAAACCAGCCCGCTTCACGACCTTGGCAAGGTGGGCATTCCCGATGCGGTTCTTCTCAAGCCCGGCAAGCTGACCGCCACCGAATTCGCGATCATGAAGACCCACACCATCGTGGGCGCCGAAACGCTCGACGCGGCACTCAATCGCTTCCCCAGCGCCCGGTTCCTTCAACTGGCCCGCGAGATCGCGATTTCTCATCATGAAAAATTCGACGGCACCGGCTACCCCTACGGGCTGGCCGGTCAGCAGATACCGATGTGCGGCCGGATCGTTGCGGTCGCCGACGTTTACGACGCCCTGACCAGCCGCCGCGTTTACAAAGAAGCCGTGACGCACGAACAGGCCGCAGCCATCATCAAGCGCGACAGCGGCACGCATTTCGATCCGGAAGTGGTGGGCGCGTTTCTCCGCGCCGAAGAGCAAATTATCGACATGCGAGAGCGGCTTCGCGACGATTTGGCACCGTCTTCGCAACCCCCTGCGCCCCTGCCGCCGCCGCCGCCGGTCGTCAGCGATCAACGGTCGTGCAAAATTCTGATCGCCGAAGACGATCCGGTGCTTCTGCAGAAATTGGCCGAGCTGCTGGCCGGAACCGGCGAGCCGATCTTCCTCGCCTCCGACGGCGAAGAAGCCAAGCACATTCTTGACGAGCATAAACCGCGGGTGGTTATTTCCGACTGGGAAATGCCGAAAATCGATGGGGTGGAACTGTGCGGCCAAATTCGCCGCGACGTTGAAATCGAACCCGTCTATTTCGTCATGCTCACGGCGCATTCGAACAAGGAACGCCTGCTCGACGCCTATCGCGCCGGGGTGGACGATTTCGTCGCCAAGCCGTTCGATCCCGAAGAACTTCTCGCCCGCGTGCGGGCCGGCATTCGTTCGGGAAAACTGCACGACGAATTGGTCCGCAAAGCCACGGGCTCGCAAGCCATCAACGCGCAGCTCACGCAGTTAAACAGCCGGCTGGAAAAACTGGCGATCACCGACGAGCTCACCGGCCTGTTCAACCGCCGCCACGCGATGTCACGGCTCGAGGAGCAGTGGGCGCTGGCCGAACGCTATAGCCGGCCGCTGACCATCGCGATGATCGACATCGACCATTTCAAAAAGATCAACGACGTCTACGGGCACCACGCCGGCGACATGGTATTGCGGCGGGTGGCGATGGTGCTTCGCGAGCAAACGCGGGAAACCGATACGGTTTGTCGGGTCGGCGGCGAAGAATTTCTAATTATCTTCCCCGCCCAGACGACGCTCGAAGCCAGGGTCTGCGCCGAGCGATTCCGGGTCGCGGTGGCGCAGCATCCGTTTGATATCGGCGACGCTTCGACGCGCGTGACGGTCAGCATCGGATTGGCCGCGCGCGATCGCGGGCTCGCGCAGTTCACCGATTTGCTGAAGGCGGCCGACCTGACTTTGTACGCGGCCAAGCGCGCCGGGCGAAACGTGGTTCACGTCCACAACCCGTTTGAAACGCCAGTGCCGCCGGCGATGTTGAATGAATCGCCGGCCGGCACAGGCGCGGCGGGTTCGTCGGCGTCATCGCCCCCGCCAGCCCCGATCGATTTCGCGGTGGTCTTGAAAACCTGCGGCGGCGACGCGAATTTCGCCGGCGCGGTCATGGAGCGGTTTAAGTCCCAGGCCGGCGTGGAGGTGGGCCGGATCGACCAGGGAGTCGCCACCGGCGACGCCGACGCAATTCGCCGCGCCGCGCACACCCTCAAAAGCATGGCCGCTTACGTTTCGGCGACCGCCGCGTCGCAATTGGCCGACCGCATCGAATCACTCGCGCGCGAAAAGACTTTGGCCGAAGTCCCCGCGCTTCTGGTCACGCTTCGGACACAAGTCAATTTGACGATCCAGTGGATTACACAAAACGCCGCCGCGAGCGTAAAACAATGTGCGTGACGTTCGTGAACGGCTTCCCGTTACTGCGCAAACCCACATGAAAAATTTCGCTTGGTCGCTTGCGGCTCTCATTGGAATCCTGATCGTTTCAACCTGTGCCGCGGCGGCGCCTGATGCGCCCAGCGCCAGCCCGGCCGACGTGGATGCGATCAAACACGTTTTAACGATCGCCGACACCCTTCCGCGCGACGCCGCTCCCCTTCATGCCGCGCTCGCCGAAGCCGCGAATAAGATTACCGACGCGGCGCTTCGCCAGCGCATTCAGAATCTGCTTCCCGATCTGGAAACGGCAGCGGGCCGGCATGCTCGATCTCAAACAGTCGTCGCCAATCTAAAAGCCATCAACGGCCTGAGCGAACTCTCCCCCGGCGGGCCCGCCTGGCTGCGTTCGATCGTGGGCGACCAAGCCATGCGGGTTTTCGATCGGCTTACGCTCGTCGATCTCAACGAACGAAAAAATCCGCACGCCAAGGATTACAAACTCAATACCGCCATCAACGACCAATGGCTCGCTCAGCTCCAGGGTCTGACCGACATCCGCCGTCTCGATATCGCCAACGTCGCGATCAAAGGCCCCGGCCTTAAGTACGTCGGCACATTGACCAATCTCGAATCGATCAACCTGACGCTTACGCCCGTCACCGACGAATATCTCGAACCGCTCCGCGACCTGACCGAACTAAAAACACTCGGCCTGGCCAGCGCCGAATGCAACGGCGTCGGCTGTAAATATCTTCACAAACTGACCAAACTCGAAAACCTCAATTTCCACCACACGCCGGTGAACGACGAAGGCTTGAAAGAAATTTGTCAAATGACGAGCTTGGAACGGCTTGAGATCGTCCATACGTTCTTCACCGATGCCGGCGCCATGAATCTTGCCAACCTAAAAAATCTCCAGCGCCTGCAGTTGGGCAGCCGCAAAGCGACCGGGGCGGCGGTTGGATATCTTCGCAACTTGCCGAAGCTGCGCGAGCTGGACTTGCACGATTTAAGCAACGCCGGCGAAGCGGTCCGTCTGGCCAGCGAGATTCCGACGCTCACGGTCCTGCGCGTCTATGTCGGACCGATCAACGACGACGATTTGAAATCGGTATCGCGCCTCGCTCGGCTTCAGGAACTGGTGTTGGAAGGATCGAAAATCACCGACGCCGGCATCGACTCATTGGCCGCTACGACCAAGTTGAAAAAGCTGTCCCTGGGCCACGCCAAAATAAGCCCGGCGGCGATCGACAAACTCAAGGCGGCCCTGCCGGGACTGGAAATCATCCCGTAGCGTCTGCGGGAAAAGTAGATGGAGACGCCAAGCGCATTTTCACGTTTGTGGGCGAGTTTCGGTCCCGAAAGACGCCCCGATCCCGCCGATATACATTCCGATAACCGCCCGCCAAGTCCGATAACCGCCCGACGGCATGAGCCGAACGCGAATACACATCCGATCGATCGAAAATCCTGAGCGGTCACGCACGTCCATTTTGGTTCATTGATCGAACGATCCATCCGATGCTCAACACGTCGGGATTGATTCAATGGCCACGCAAAATACTTACGTCCCAATTTCTTACGGCTGCGTCGCGCCGCGCCCATCGGTCTTGCGGCGCTTGATCGCCGGCAGACGCGCGTTTGGCTTGGCCGATCAAATCCTGATCAGCGGCTCGAATTTCATCACCATGGTGCTCGTCGGCCGGGGTCTGGGCATCGCCGGCTTTGGACAATTCAGTCTGGTTTACAACATCCTTCTGCTGGCCAACATGATCCAGGCGTCGCTGGTCACCCAGCCCCATAACGTGCTTGGCGCGGGCAGGGAGCCGGGCGGCGATTATAACGGCTACACCGCCAGCACCGCCGTCTCACAAGGGATCATGGCGGCGGCGCAGGCGCTGCTGGCGCTGGCGTTCGTCGCCGTGGCGCGCGTGGAGGGATGGCATTGCGCCGCGCTTTTGTTGGCCCTGGCGCCGGCCATCGCGTTCTGGCAGTTGCAGGAATTTTTCCGCCGAACTCTTTACACCGAAGGGCGCATGGGCGCCGCCCTGCTTAACGACATCGTCAGCTACGGCGGACAGGCGGCGTGGATCGCCGCGCTGTGGTGGTCGGATCGCCATGTCGCCGATCCGGCCCAACATCGCCTGACCGGACCCGCCGCCATGTATGCGCTGGCGATCACTTCGGCCGTCGCGGCGGCCATCGGTCTGTTTCAGGTTCGCGCGAGCCTTCGCGGCCGCCCCAATTTCGCCGACTGGATCGAGAACTGGCATTTTGGCAAATGGCTGCTCGGGTCGGACCTGCTCACTTATTTTTCGTCGCTGCCGATGTACATGAACATGGTGGCGCTGATGGTCGGCGAAGCCGCCAGCGGATATCTCAAGGCGTCGCAAACGCTTTTTGGTCCCACGCGCGTCATCTCGTTTTATCTGGCGACGGTGCTGCCGATTCAGTTTTCGAGAAGTCTTGCCGCCGGCGGCGGACTGGCGCTGCAAGAGCAACTGAAAAAGACCTCTCGCGTCGTGCTGCCGCTGCTGGGCCTGTTTTGTCTTGCCATTGGCCTGTTCGCGGCGCCGTTGCTCACCATTTTCGGCCGCGAGTTCGCCGCCCATCCGCGCGTGCTGGCGCTTTACGCGGTGGTCGCGTTTCTGACCTATGGCCAAATGATCCTGACGGCGGCGTTGACCGCCAAGCGGCGGACGCGCGCCATCTTCTTCAGCACCCTGTGGGGCGCGGGCCTCACGCTGCTGATCAGCTGGCCGCTGATTAAAGCGATCGCGCTCGACGGCGCACTCGTCGCCATGATTCTGACCGGCCTGGCGATGACCGCCATGTACTGGAAAGGATATCGCCAGAGTCTTGAAGAGGACCTGTCCGCGCAGCGAACGTCGGCCGTTCCTCCGCGAGCGGCGGCCTGAAGGTTCGCCCGAAAGAGAGCTATGAAGACGTTTCCCGATCTCCCGCCCGCCTGTCCGCCGCCCGCGGCCCCGGCGCCGTCTCCCGCCGGCGCGATGCTCGTGCGCGTCATCGCAGTGCTGGCCCGCGCGCAAATTTCCTGCTGCATTTTGCACGGCTATGAAACATATCCGCATCAGGTCAACGGCGACGTGGATTGCCTTATTCCCGCGAAATTTCTCCCGGAAAAGCTCGGCAAAGCGCTCGACGACGCTCAGGACGAGATCGGCGCCAGGGTGGTGCAATGGTTCACCGACGGCTCCGATTTCATCGTGCTCGCCGGCCGCGACGAAGACGGATCTCCGTTACTGCTACAATTGCACGTTTCATCGCATTATGAGATGGCGGATCGCGTTTTCTTCGACGCCGACGAAATTCTCCAGGGCGCCCGGCGCCAGGGTCCGTTTGTGGTCCCCGCGGTCGATATCGAATTCGCCTGCATCCTGGCCAACCGTCTTTCCAAGGCCGACCTGACCGATGATCACGGCCGGCGCCTGTCCGCTCTTTACGCCCTTCGCCCGTTGCCCTGCACGAGCCGAGTCGGCCGGCTTCTTCCGCTGGCCGAGGCGCGGATGGTCTGCCAGGCTGCGCGGGACGGAGATTGGAAGCCGGTCCAGCGCGAGATCGATTCGATCCGCCACGCGCTTCTCGCAAGCCGATCCACGCCCCCGGCCGGGCGGCGCCTGCATCGGTTCATTCGCAAAGCCGCACGATGGATTCGGCCGCGGAACGGCTACCATGTCGTCTTCCTCGGACCGGACGGCGTCGGAAAATCGACCACCATCGAAACCGTCCAGCGCGACCTGGCGCCGGCGTTTCTCTCGAGCGCCTATCTCACGTTTGCGCCCGGACTGCTCCCACAGAAATTCGCGCCGCCCAAGCCGGACGGTCCTCATTCGCTGCCGCCCCGGTCGCTGCCCGGCTCGCTTTTGAAAGCCGCGTGGTGGCTGGTCTGTTACACGCTCGGATACTTCGCGACGATCCGCCCCACGCTGGCCCGGGCGGGCCTGGTCGTCAATCACAGATATTTAATCGACGCCATCGTCGATCAAAAACGTTACCGCTATGGCGGCCCGGTCTGGCTCCTGAAATGGATATGGGCGATTGCGCCCAAACCGGATTTGGTAATCCTTCTCGATGCCGCTCCGGAAGTCATTCAGAGCCGCAAGCAGGAGGTGCCGTTCGAGGAAACCGTGCACCAGGTTCAGTCGTATCGCGCCGTCATCGCTCCGCTGCCGATCGGAAAAATCGTGAACGCGGCGCAGCCCCGGCACAACGTCGCGTGCCAGGTCGAATGGCTCGTGCTGGATCAAATGGCGCAGCGCGTCCGGCGCAACATGAGATCGGAGCGCACGTGATCGATACGCCCCACAGCTCACGCCTCACGCCGCCGCCCGCGTTGACGTGGACGCATTTATTTCCATCGACGGCGACCTTCGATTGCGACGGCGCTCCGGCATGGTTCGCCGGTCAGATCGCCCATCACTTGCCGGCGGACCCTCCGCTGTCGCCGGACGGTTTTGCGCTTGAGCCGGCGCAACCGGTCCACGTGAAAATCATGTGGGACGACGCTTCGGCGGCGCCGACGTGCTCGCGGTCGCACGACGGGATCGTCGCGGTGAACTGCCGTCGATTTCCGGTGGAGCGCCTTCACGACGCGGGTTTCGGCTACCTTCGCCATTTCGCGGCGGTTCCGAATCTGGAAAACGCGCGGTGGCTGGTTCCGCTGGATTGCCCCGCGATATCGGCGGCGGCATTGTCGCTTTATACGCCGTCGCGGCGCTCGGCAAAACTCAAACGCGCGGCCGTGCGACTGGCGATGCACGCGCGCCTGCCGATCTGGTATCGCGACCATCTTTGGATCGCCCAGCGCCATCTGCCGCCGATCGAAGCATCGCTCGATCCGCTGTTGCACACGCGGCACGTGAGGTGGGCGCTCTCCTCGGGCGCGCCGGTCGGCGCCCGGAACAGAAAAGCGTCGGCGCTGGTCCTGGCGCCCGATGGGCAGATGCTGGCGTTCGTGAAAATCGCGCGATCGGATATCGCCCGGCGAATCGCCCTGCGCGAGGCCGGGGTATTGGAGCGTCTGGCGCAGGTTCCGGCGCTGCGCGATTCGACGCCGCGGGTGATTTTCTCCGCCGACGTCGACGGCGATCGCCTGCTGGCGCAGACGCCGCTCCCTGGAGGGCCGGCCCCGATCGAATTCACCGCCGCGCACGCCGCTTTTCTCGCGTTGCTTCAAACGCCGGTGACGGTTCGGGCGGCGTTCACCGCGACTGTCGCGCAGATGCCCACGCGCCTTCTGGCGCTGTCGATGCCGCATCCGGAGCTGATGGAAACGTATTATCGCACGCTTCCCACCCTGCAAAAATTCGACGTGCCGATCACGATCACCCACGGCGATTTCGCCCCCTGGAATCTCCGCCGGCATGATGGCCGGGTCGGCGCGTTCGACTGGGAGTACGGCGAACCAAGCGGGCTGCCGTTGATGGACGAGATTCATTATCGCCTTCAATCCGGTTGGCTCTTGGAGGACTGGAGCGCCGCGATGGCGGTGCGCTGCCTGCACGCGCTGGCCAACCGGCGCCCGCTCGGGCTCAAGCCGCCGCATGTCGATGCGATCTCGATTATCTATCTTCTCGACGCGCTGGTGCGATTGATCGGAGAAGGATACGGCGAAGAGCAGGATGTGGTGGCCTGGCACCGGGACATCTTGAATCGTCTTTCGCCGCGCTGGACGCCGCGCAAGGAGGCGGCGGCGGCATGAGCTCCGACGCGATCAATTCCGACGTATTCGAAGACGCATTTGACCGGCGCCAGGTCGGCGACGCGCGCGCCGACGACGCTCAGGGCCGGCCGGCGTCGCGCGAAGGAAAAATAATCGTCGCGACGATCAATCGCCCGACCGGCGATACCGGCGTTCATACGCATACCGCGGCTTTGCTTGACGGCCTGGCGGCGGCAAGTCAGCCGTGCGGCATGCAAGGTCCCTTTTCGCGCGCTCCATGGTGGCTTGCGGTGTTTGGCGCGCGGCGGATTTTTGGGCCGTTCAACCGGAGTTGGGGAACCCGCTGGTATCGGCACTGGCATGGCGCCGCCCTGGCTTCAAACTTGAAGCACGCGCTCCGCCGGCAGGGCGCCGCCGCGATCCTCGCGCAGTGCCCGGTGAGCGCGTCGGCGGCGTTAAAGGTTCGCGCCAAGCTCGGGCTGAACTGTCCGATCGCGATGGTCTGCCACTTTAATTTCAGCGAGGCCAGGGAATATCGCGAAAAGGGAGAATTGCACGATCGCGCGAGCTACCGCGCGATGCTCGACTTCGAGCGGGCGGTGATGGGGGCGGTCGATCACGTCGTCTATGTGTCGCGGTGGGCTCGGCGGGTCGTGGAGGAAGAGCGAAGAATCGTAACGCGCGGCTCGTCGGTCATCTGGAACGGAATCGCGGCCGCCAGCCCCGCCGCCGTGGCGCGAGAAACGATTGGTCTTAAGCCGAGCGATCTGGCGATCATCAATGTCGGATCGCTGGAGCCGCGAAAAAATCAGTTTGGATTGCTCGATCTGTTCCTGCGCGTCTCGCGATATCACGCCAACGCCCGGTTGATCCTGGTGGGTGAAGGGCCGGATCGGCAGCGGTTGCGACAACGGATCGCCGAACTGCGGCTGGACGACAGAGTGATGTTGCTGGGACTTCGGCGCGACGTCCCGGCGCTGCTGGCCACGTCCGATCTATACGTTCATTACGCGGCGATGGAAAACTGCCCGCTGGCGTTGATCGAAGCGGCGCGGGCGGCGCTGCCCATCGCCGGCGCCCCCGGAGGCGGAGCCGCCGAACTGCTCAGCGCCCTCGGGGGCGTCACGCTCGATCCCGCCGACGTGGCGACTTCATGCAACGCGCTGCTTCCATTGCTCAATGACCTGTCGGTGCGCCGGCGGTTTGGCGACGCCGGCCGGGCGGCGTTCGATCGATCGTTCACCCGCGAGGCGATGATCGGCGCCTACATCAAGACGCTGGACGGCATCCAGCGGCGGCCGGCGGAGGCGCTGCCATGACGATTCTCACCTTCAGGATGCCGTCGCACTCGCTCGCGCCTTTTGCCGGCTGGCGCCAACGCGCGGGTGATCGATTCCTGCTTGGCCTGTGCCTGGTCCTGATGGGATATGCACTGGATGGCCGCGGTTTCGCGTATGTCGGAATCCCGCCGCTGTTCATCGGCGAAGCGACGATGCTGGTCGGCGTCGCCGTTCTGCTGTGCACGCGGCATTGGGCGAAATTGTGGGAAATGCCGCAGATCATCGCCTTGTCGGCGTTCGTCGCGCTGGGAATCGCAAGAACGATTCCCTATCTGGACAGCGACGGCATCGACGCCGTCCGCGACGGCGCGATCTATTATTACAGCGCGTTTGCCTTCGTCGTCGCGGGGCTGCTGATCGCCGATCCTCGGCGGCTCGCGAGGCTGATCGCGTATTACGGAAAATTTGCGCGCCTCTTTCTTTTGCTGATTCCGCTGGTCGCCATGGCATATCGCTTCGGGCACGAATCCCTCCCGCACTGGCCCGGCGGAGACGTGCCGATGATCCAGGAAAAAGAGGGGGACGTGATGGTCCACCTCGGCGGGATCGTCGCATTCTGGATGAGCGGGTTGGCCGGGCCGATGCCCTCCGGATGGTCGGTGGCGCTAGCCTTCGAGGCCGCGTGCATGGGCGTGATCGACCGGGCGGGGTTGGTCGCTTTTGCCGTCGCGATGGGCCTGGGCATGGCGCATCACCCGCGCGGAAAAGTCGGATGGAAGATGATCGGCGCGATGCTCGCGGCGGCCGTGCTGCTGGCGGTGACTGATTTTCACGTCGAGATTCCCGGCGGAAAGGGCCGCGAGCTTTCGTTTCGGCAGATCGTCGTCAACGTCACCAGTACGTTCGGCGACGCCGGCAATGACGGTTTGGATTCAACCAAGGAATGGCGCACCGACTGGTGGAAGGACATCATCGCCGACACGATCCACGGCAAACGCTTCTGGACCGGCGGCGGATTCGGGCTCAATCTCGCCGATGAATATGGGTATCAGGTGCAGCAAGATCATTCGCTGCGAAGTCCCCACAGCGCGCACATGACGGTGCTGGCGCGAATGGGCGTCCCGGGCCTGGTGCTCTGGGCGGCGGTGCAATTGACATGGCTGCTGGCGATCCTCGACGCCTACTACAAGAGCCGCCGAAATCGCGACGCACGGTGGTGCGGATTGTTCCTGTTCCTCGGCGCGTTCTGGCTCGCGTTCCTCATCAACGGCAGCTTTGACGTCTATCTGGAAGGGCCGATGGGCGGCATCTGGTTTTGGTCGGTTTACGGCGCCGGCGTGGGGGCGCTGCGAATCTACAAGACCTCGCCGCAGATTATGTATCCCGAATTGGAAGAAGTATTTGTGCCGTTGGACCTGCGACATCCGCGACGGCAACTGCAGCGAGGTCGTTAGAGGTTTTTCATGTGGGTGGATCGAGCTTCTATCGTGAAACACGCCCCGCAAGCGGGGCCGCTAAACACAGAAACGCTATCGCAATCTGAAAAATGGCCTAAAAAACCTTGCGAGATCATACGCGTTTTTTTTCATACCCTCGCCCGGTACTCCGGGAGAGGGCAGGGAGAGGGTTTCTTTGACGGTTCGCATTTTACGCGACTTGCATCGTTTCAAAGACCCTCTCCCCACGCTCCCGGATTACCGGGCGAGGGAGTAGAACGCGAATCGCGCACGACTATTTAGGTCTTTGCATACATGCGAATTCTCATCTGCCACAACTTCTATCAACAGCCCGGCGGCGAAGATCAGGTCTTCGCCGCCGAGGTGGATCTGCTTCGTAAATTCGGCCACGACGTCACGACTTTTGAGATGGACAACGACGACGTCGCGTCCATGAGCAAGCCGGGAATGATCGCGGCGACGATATGGAATTCCGCAAGCCATCGCCGGCTTCGCCGTCGAACGGCGCGTGCTCGCGCGGAGGTGGTTCATTTTCACAACACGTTTCCGCTGATGTCTCCGTCGGCTTATTCAGCGGCCCGCGCCGAAGGGGCGGCGGTGGTGCAGACGCTTCACAACTTTCGGCTTCTGTGCCCCGGCGCCAACTTGTTTCGCGACGGCAAGGCGTGCGAGTCGTGCATCGGCAAGCGGGCGCCGTGGCCGGGCGTCGTGCATAAGTGCTATCGTGAAAACAGATCGGCCAGCGCCGCCGTCGCCGCGATGATCGCGGTGCATCATGCGATGGGAACGTGGAGAAACGCGGTCGATCTTTACCTGGCGCCGACGGAATTCGCCCGCGGGAAATTCATCGCCGGCGGATGGGCGCCGGACAAACTTTTCGTTAAGCCCAATTTCGTCGATCCCGATCCGGGCGTGGGGGACGGCGCTGGTGGATTTGCGATATTCGTCGCGCGGCTGTCTCACGAAAAGGGCCTGGAGACGCTGCTTGCGGGATGGGAAAAACTGGCGGGAACCGTGCCGTTGAAGATCATCGGCGACGGCCCGCTGGCGCCGCTCGTGGTCGAGGCGCAAAAGCGAATGCCGCACATTCAGTGGCTCGGCCGCCGACCGCTGGCGGAGGTGTACGACACGATGGGGAAGGCGGCGCTGCTCATTTTTCCTTCGCGGTGCTATGAGACCTTCGGGCGCGTCGCCGCCGAGGCGTATGCCAAGGGGACACCGGTCGTCGCGTCGCGACACGGAGCGGCGGGCGACATCGTTCGCGACGGCTCGACCGGAGTTCTATTTGAGCCCGGAAGCGCATGCGAACTGGGCGCCGCGGTGAGGCGGCTGCTCGATGCTCCGGCGACGCTGATAGAGATGCGGCGCCTGGCACGCCGGGAATTTGAGGCGAAATATACCGGCGACGCCAACCATAATCAGCTGATGACCGCCTATCGGCTGGCGATCGACAACGCGAACCTCCGCGTCGAATCGCCGTCGGACGACGACGGGGTGAAGCAGGCATTGGTGTCGGCGGCGCCGGCGCGGCGGCGATCGATCTCCCTGCGCGTCGTCACTCCTTTCGCACGGCCCCAATCCGCCCCCGCCATGCGCGAGCCGACTTCTTTTTCTGACCCTGCTTAATTCTATGACCAGCGCCGCCTACATCACGACCAGCTGGGACGATGGGCACATCCTCGATTTCAGGATCGCCGACATGCTTGCCCGGCATGGACTGCCCGGGACGTTTTACATTCCGCGCGAGGCATCGACCGGCGTCATGCCTGAAACATCGGTGCGCGAACTTTCGCAAACATTCGAAGTCGCCGCGCATACGATGCATCATGTCTTTCTCGACACGGCCGACGATGCGCTGGCCGATCGTGAAATATGCGAATCCAAAACGTGGATCGAGCAGGTGACGGGCAAGGGGTGCACGATGTTCTGCCCGCCGGGCGGCAAGTTCGGCGCGCGCGATTTGGCGCTGGCGCAAGGCGCCGGTTTTAGGGGCTTGCGAAGCGTCGAACTGCTCTCCATCGCTCGGCCGCGACGGCATCATCGACTGCTGATTCTTCCCACCACGCTACAGGCTCATCCTCACTCGCTCGGCGCGTATGCCCGGAATATCGGCAAGCGTTGGGCCCTGGGCAATCTGTGGCTGTACGTGATGCATGGACGGTCAAGCGAATGGGATGGATTGGCGCGGTCACTGTTGGAAGTTGTTCGCCGGCGCGGCGGCGTGTTTCATCTATGGGGCCATTCCTGGGAACTTGAGCGGACGTGCCAGTGGGAGCGCCTCGACGCAGTTCTGCGCCTGCTGGGGGAACTGCGCGGGAATATTCCGTGCGTGAGCAACGGAGAATTGGCCCGCCTTTCCGAGCAGGCGCCCAGCGGAATTCAAGCGGGAATAGCGATCAGCGGATCGCCGATGCGCGGCGCCTGAAAAAACAGACGCCGGCGAAAATCGAAAAAATAATGATCCCCGCGGGTAACGCCGGCGGAAGCGAAATGCTGACGCTTTGGATTTCGCTGACGGTGGAACCAAAATTCGTGGTGAAGACGCGGTAGGCAAACGCGCCGCTATGGTTAGTGATGCCAAGAAGGTTAAAGGGCGCCTGGAAAGTAAGCCGGCTGCCCTGAACGGAAAACGGGACCGTGCCGAGGGTTTGGCCCCATCCGCCGGAGAAGGGGCTGGGATCGCTGCCATGTTCGAAGCCGTCGCGGATCGGCAACAGAGCGCCCGCGCCGATCTCGTCGCCGCGGATCACGGCTCGAATATCTTCGACCGAAAAGTAGCCGATGCTGTGCGTCGTATCGGGGACGATTTCATATTGAAACGAATCCGCGGGCCGTCCGAACAAATCGGTCGTCTTGAAATCGGGCGCCTGATTGAAGTTCAAGGTGAACAGAACATCGTGGTCTGGTCGATCGATCGAGACATTCTGCGAAACGATGCTTAGCCCCGCGTATGAATAGCCGGTTAGAATAAAAAAGAAGAGACCCGCCACAGCGACGCTGAACCCAGTCCGCACGCACGACATACCGCTCCCTGTTCATCCGTGACGATCGCCGGCATCTTCAGAGTTTGCCGCTGCTTGATCCAAGTCTGAAAGTATTATACTTCAAGTCTCCACGCATAGGAACTGAGCATCGATAAACCGCGGTTTGATGGATGTTTCAACAAGTTTTGTTCTGGATCACCATGGCGAAGACGACTCGACCCAACGAACCCCGCGCGATCGCTCGTCGTTCGGTCGAGACTAAAGCCGGCGGCGGCGGCGCTCAGATCATGGTGATCGCGCTGGCCGCGGCGGGCGCGTTGATCTGGCTGTGGCTTGGAACCGGCAGAGGAATCGGATCCGAACGATGGGCGGTAATTGTTCTTGCCGCCGGAGCGGGACTCTTGCCTCCCGTGGCGAAAGGGATCGACCGAACGCTGGCCCTTCTTTCGCGGCCTTCGAGCCGATCCTTCAACCGGGCCACCTTTCTCGTCGGCGTCCTGTCGACGGCATATCTCGTCGCGACGGCCTTCAATCAAGGCCGCGATCTTTTTCCAAAGACGCACGATGACTGTAGTTATGCCATTGGAATGCAGATGCTTGCCCGGGGCCGGCTGTGGATGCCGACGTTGCCGCTGCCGGATTTTTTTGATTCGTTTTATATCCTCGCTCGGCCGGTCTACTGCTCACTTTATTTTCCGGGAACCGCGCTGTTGTATGTCCCGACGGTCTGGCTGCATCTGCCATGGTGGTTGATGCCGGCGATGGCCTCCGGCGCCGCGGTGGCGCTGATCTATCGGATCACCACTGAATTGCTCGACGGCGCCTGCGGAATCCTCGCGGCGCTGAGCGTCGTTTCATTGAGTTGGTTTCGCGTCTATTCCGTTTTATTGACCGGGCATGTCGCGATGTTGTTGTGGGGTCTGGCGCTGATCTGGACGTGGATGCAATGGCGCAAGAACTGCCGGTTGCGATGGGCCGCCGCCATGGGCGCGGCGGCGGGTTGGGCCGCAATTACGCGCCCGGCCGATGCGGCAATCTTTGCAGTGGCGGTGGGCGTGCCGGTGGCATGGAGCCTTCTGGGCTCACTCAAAAAAAGTCGGGTTGACCGTCAAAACGCCCACACGTCCGGAGAAGAAGACGAAGGGGAAAGCAAAACAGATCGGCCGGCATCTTTCTCCTCCGGGCGCCGAGGCGTCCGGGTGTTAAATCGGCCGTCGATCCACGCGCGTCGGCTACTGACGCCGTTGGTTGTTTTCTGCGCCGCCGCGCCGTTTCTCGGGTTGCAGATTGTGTTCGATCAAGGCGTGACCGGACATCCGTTTCGAGCCCCGTACGCGTACTACCTCGAGCGCGATCAACCCGGATCAGGATTTGGATTTCACGGATACGACCCGGCGGCGCTGCCTCAATCCACCCTCCGGGAAAAACGCGAGTTTTATACGAATTGGGTGCGGCCTTACCTGGCCGCGCATACGCCCGGAAATCTTCCAGCGTCGCTGACGCGAACCGCAAAAATGATCGTCGATACGACGATGCAGTGCCGCCTGCTTTTGGTTTTCGCGATGGTTGGGTTGCTCGGGCTGGTACGAAATTCCACCGCTCCGGCCGCCCTGGCGGGGCGGCGGGTAGTTTGGTTCACGTTGCCGTTATTCTTGATCGTCTACGCGTTTAATCCTTTTTTTCTCGAGCACTACGCGATCCTCGCGATCCCCGCCGTCGTCCTATCGGTAATGCTTGGCGGACGAACCCTCTCCGCGGCATGGCCACGCTACCGGCGGCAACTGTTCGGCGCGTTTGCCGGTGTCATCCTGGCCTCGTCGATTACCTCCCTCTGGGAAGTGAATCGACTAATTTCTACGCCGGAGACGGCATTGTCCGACGAAACATTCCCGTCGCCGTACTTGAATGTCGTCGATCAACTGTCGCGATATGGCGTTACCGCGCCGGCGGTCGTCCTCTTTGCTTATCGGCCGGGAGGCAACTACTTCGAGGAACCAGTCTATAACATAGACGTGGCGTGGCCCGACCGGGCGCCGATCATTCGGGCACATGACCTGGGCCCAAAACGAAACCGGGAAATTTTTGACTATTATGCAAAGATTCAGCCGAATCGGACGTTCTGGAGTCTGGACCCCCTCCGCAAGAACGATGAATTGCGACGGCTCGGCACGGCCAAAGAACTCGCCGCCGGCGCGGCACGTCGGTGACTGACTCGTCTCGGAGCGGTGCGATGAATAAGTCAACTTTTACGGCAGCGCGACGTTTCGCACATTCATCGTCATGGGCCGTCGTGTTTCTGCTTCCAATGATCGGTTCAGTCGCCGCGATCGCGTCCCCGCCGGCGTCGGCCACCCAACCCGCGGCGACGACACAGGAAATCGAACTGCTTGGTCCAGCCCGCGCGCCGACAACCCAGGCGGCCACGCAACCGGCCAACTCCCCGGCCGCCGATCCCAAAGCCGTCGCCGAAAAGCACCAGAAGGAATTGGACGAACGCTGGCGCGAGGCTCGCCGCCAGCAGCGGGCGGCGATGCGCGAACGATGGACCAGCGCCCCGATCGTGCAGACGTTCAAGCCCGACGCACTCGTTCATATTTCCGAGTATGACGGCTTGCTTTCCGCCGACGCCATCGATATCGATTCAGTCGCGGCCGCGCGTGTGGCCGTCGAAGGAAGCGACGCGATCTGGACCGTTTCCAGCCCCAATCGCCGGATGCGGCTGCGGCAGGGATTTGCCGCGACATCCTACGTCAGCATCACCCGCTTCGACTTTGACGCCGGCGATTCCGAATTCTGGCAGACACGCCTGATGGTCAGCGGCGCCAACATGACGATCTTCGCGCAGAATCTCCTGGGCAGCGCGACGATCTTCCAATCGCCGGTCTCGATCATCGTTCGAATCACCGAATCGCAGGAAGTAGGTCAGGCGCCGAAAGTAATTTTTGAGGCCCACGTGTCGTCGTTAAAGCAACTGCGATCCGAAAACCCGGCCGAGTTTCGCGCGCTGGTCCTCCCGCTGTTGATCAAATTCGCGGACGCGACATTCATGCAACCCGGCGCCGCCGACGTGTATAGCGCGTTTACTGAAATACCGGCCGACGAAAAAGTGGTCGCCGCCATCGAGCGATTGGCGCCCGCGTTGGACAGCGACGATCCCAACGAGCGCGAAGCCGCCAGCGGCAAACTTAGTCAGCTTGGCAAGCCGGGCGTTCTGGCGGCATTGCGTTTTGACGACGCAAATCTTTCGCTGGAGCAGAAAGTCCGTCTCCGGGGATTCGTCGGCGCCTACCGTCGGCGCCCATGGTCGCCCCCGGCCTTGGCCGCGCGGGACGTGAGTTTTCTGATCGATTGTCTTGAATACGAAGACCCGGCCGTGCGCGCCGCCGCTAAATCGGCTCTTGAGAAACAAGCCCGGCAGCCGATCGCATTCGACATCTCGCTTGCTCCCCCCGAATCGTCAAAGGCGGCCGACGCCTTACGAAAACGCTTACTTGCCCCCCCGCCCCCGCCGCCCGCGACAACCGCGCCCGCCACGCGACCGACGCCGCAATCCTAACCTGACTTTCGCACTTTCGACGAGAAACAGGATTTTTTCGGCCCCTTTTTCCGCGATTGCATCCCGCCGGCGGCGCCTGCGGGTCGACGCGCAGGCGGGGCAGAGCGCATCGAGACTGTTTGGCATTACAACCCAGCCCGCAGACTGCATCGCCACTGCCGCGTCATAATAGTTTTCGTCATTGCAGGTTGGATGCGCCGACGAGTACTCAATCTCTCGGTTGCAGTCGTCGCAGGAAACAATCGCTTCGAGGATGAACGTCACATAGTAGTAGCTCGCGCTCTTTGGATCGACATGGTGGCCATGGCATTTGACGGATGATTCGTCGCGGGCAATGCGACGCCGAGGATCGCTCGCACAAAAAGCAAACTAACGACACCACGCGCAGCCGTCCACGGCAACGGCTGGTTGTTCCGCACCCGGACCGCCGCATTCTTGCGTGACGAACTTGAAATCCCAGGGCTGGCGCGCAGCGCGATGCCGCCGCAGCGCTATGGCGACCGAGATCGAGCGGCGTCGGCATCACGCCAGCACCGCCTTGACGACCTTCCCATACACATCCGTCAGGCGATAGTCGCGTCCGCCGTGGCGATAGGTGAGGGATTCGTGGTTGAGGCCCATGATGTGCAAGATCGTGGCGTGCAAATCATGGATGTCGGTTTTGTCCTCCGTGGCATAGTAGCCGTAGTCGTCGGTGGCGCCGTGGCGGTGGGATTTTTTTGTGCCGCCGCCGGTGAACCACATGGTGAAGCCGTGGGGGTTGTGGTCGCGGCCGTTGCGGTGGCGGCCTTCGGAGCCATCCTGATACTCGAAGACGGGGGTGCGGCCGAATTCGCTGCCGAACATGACCAGCGTGTCGTCGAGCATGCCGCGGGATTTCAGATCGGTCAGCAGACCGGCGATCGGAACGTCCACGGCGGCGGCGTTGTTGCGATGGCCGTCGTACAAATCCTTGTGCTGGTCCCAGAGGTTGCCGAACGCGCGCGTCGAGTGCATCAGCGTGATGTAGCGAACGCCCTTCTCGGCGAAACGCCGGGCCATTAAACAGGCACGGCCGAAGTCGTCGGTCTTTTCTTCGCCGATGCCGTAGAGCGCCTTGACCGCGGCGGATTCGCCGTGCAGCGACATCAGCTCCGGCGCCTGCGACTGCATGCGGAAAGCCAGTTCCATATTCTGGATCTCGGCTTCCAATGCGCGGTCGTCCGGCGACTGTAAGAGATGGGCTTTGTTCATCGCCTGCACGAGGTCTAATTCCTGGCGTCCCTCGGCGGTGGGGCCGCGGAGATTGTCCCAGGCGCGATCCCTGGATTTCATGTCGGGCCGGCCGATCGCGGCGCCGGCGTAGCGCGCGGGAAGAAAAGCCGACGATGAGCCTTTTGGCGCGCCCGGCATGATCTCGATAAAGGCGGGGAGATTTTCGTTTTCCGTTCCGAGGCCATACGCCAGCCACGATCCAAGCGGGGGGCGCGCCTCGCGGCCGCTGCCGGTGAAAATCATGTTCTTGGCCGTGAAATGATCCTCGTTGTCGTGATGCAGGGAGTGGATAAAACAAAAATCGTCGATCAGTCGATTGGTCTGGGGGAACAGGTCCGACGCCCACATGCCGCTCTGGCCCCACTGCTTGAAGTCGAACGGCGATTTCAGAAGCGAGCCGGTTGGGGCGAACGTGAACTTTGGCTTCGCGATGCTTGCGGGAAGGGCTTTACCGTCATCGCGCTGAAGCAGCGGCTTATAGTCGTAGCTATCGACGTGAGAGAGGCCGCCGTCGAGAAAGATATAGATTGCCCGCTTGGCCCGCGGAAGAAACCGCGGGATCTTCGCCGCGCGTGCCGGCGCCACTTCGGCGGCGGCTCGCCGCGCAAGAAGATCCATCATGGCCAGGCTGCCAAAGCCGAGCATCGAACGACGCAGCATCGATCGGCGGGAGATGGATTCACGCATCAGCATTGTAGTCCCGCCAAAAAACAAATACGAACGCGTTGTTGCCACAGTCTCACATGTGCGAATACGGGCATCTGTGCCCATCGGTCATCACCTGTGACAACACCGCATTCATTCTTCGCGTTCCGGAAAATGCGTCATGCCGGCTTGCCGACGCGGTTTTTTCTCTTTTTTATCGCTGGGGCCGCGGAGGGCGCGATCCGGGCCGATTTCCTGGTAGTCTGGAGCTTGGCGGTGGAAGCCTCACCGCCGCGCCGCGTCGTCGCGCGGCCTTTTTTCACTTCCGGCGCCGCCTTACGACGGGCGCCGCGAGCGCGCTTCGACGCGGTGACTTGAGCGGGAGCGGGCGTCGAAACCATCGGCGGCGCTTCGGCCGTCGTCTCCATTTCGATACCGAACACGTCGGCCAGGTCCCCGGTCGCGATCGTCTGTCGCGACGCATCGCCGGCGGCGATTTTCGGCACGCTCGCCTCGGCGATCAATTCCAAATGATCCACCTTCCGCAACGTAAATAAAAGTTCCGGCCGCTGATCGAGCATGGCGCCGACGCCGTATAAAACAGCCGCGATATGCTTGCACATGTAGGCGCCGTCGGGGCAAGAGCAGTCCATCGTAATTTCGGCCGGCTTTGGAAACAGCCCGCCATTGGCGTTGGTCACAAGTTCCATTACGCCTTTGGACAATCGACCCTGGAGCAGTTCCACCAGCGAACCGATTTTCCCGCCGCAGGCGAGTTTCAAGGAGGACCAGGTATCGCTCAGCAACGGCTTTATTCCAACCTCGACCTTATAGAGAGACGATCCGCTCACCATCGCCTTTACCATGCCGCCCTGCATCTCGAGATGAACCACGGATCCATTGCGAACATAGGTTCTTCCGCGCGGCAGGCGGTTGCTATAGTCACTATAGGCTTCGAGATTCTCACACCATGACTTGCCCCAAAACGTCGATGCGATCTTCGTTCCCGTCAACTTGATCGGCGTGATGGTCTTCCCCTGTTTGACGAGCCTGGCCACCTCTCTATTGGCGTTCGCCGCCCGCTTGGCCACGCTGACGTAAGGCTTGAAACCATAGTAAAAACCCATGAGAGACTCCCTTCTCTATCCGTCGAGCGCCTTGTTGATGTCCAGCGCCACGAAGCGGAGCAGTTCATCGTTCTTCATTTCGGTCAGCAGCACCTCGCCGCCGCCGTCGAGCAGGTCTTTGGCCATGCCCATTTTTCCGGAGATCAGTTCATCAATCTTATCCTCCACAGTACCACGACACACGAATTTATGCACAAAAACATTTAGTTTTTGACCAATTCGAAACGCGCGATCGGTCGCTTGATTTTCGACCGCGGGATTCCACCAGCGGTCGAAGTGGATGACATGTGACGCCGCCGTGAGGTTAAGTCCCGTCCCGCCTGCTTTCAGCGACAAGACAAAAAACGGCGGCCCTTCGTCGCGCTGAAAAGATTCGACCAACTCCCGCCGTTTTCCCACCGGCGTTTGTCCCGTCAGGATCAGTCCAGGCCGCCCGAACACCTGTTGAAGGTAGTTGGCGATCGGGGCCGTGATTTCGCGAAACTGGGTGAAAATAAGCGCCTTCTCCTGCCGCTCGGCCAGCTCTCCGCACAACTCGGCAAGCCGTTGAAATTTACCGCTGACGTTGGGATCGTAGTCTTCATCGCCGGTGAGTTGAGCGGGGTGATTGCAGATCTGCTTGAGCCGCATCAGATACGCCAGCACGATGCCGCGGCGTTGGATGCCGTCCGACCGCTTGAGATCCTCGGCCAGATCGCGAACGGATTGTTCGTATAGCAGCGCTTGCCTCTTGCTCAGGCCGCAAAAGGCATTGACTTCGATCTTGTCGGGCAGGTCCGCGATGATCCGCTTGTCGGTTTTCAATCGGCGGAGTATGTAGGGCCGAACCAGCGTTCGCAGCGGGCCATACTGGTTTTGCCCGCCGGCCGAGAGCCCTTTGACGAAATCGCCGAATGCCTTGGCTGTGCCGAGCAGTCCCGGATTGAGAAAGTCGAACAGCGACCAAAGATCGGACAACCGATTTTCGATCGGCGTTCCGGTCATCGCGATCCGGCCTGCCCCCTTTAATTCCTTCACCGCTTTGGTCTGGCGCGAGCCGGAATTTTTGATCGCCTGCGCTTCATCGAGAATGAGCAATCGCCAGTGCCGTTCGCGCAGCCAGGAGACTCGGCTTAACATCCCGTAGGTCGTGATGACCAGGTCGGTATCGGGCTGAAGAATCACGCCATCCGGCGAGCCAGACGCTCCGGCTGTGATATCGCGCCGCTCACGCGTGATGCCGGGTGTTTCGGACGGATGCGCGATGAAGACTGACAACGACGGCGCGAAACGCGATAGTTCGGCCTTCCAATTCGCGATCAGGGATGCTGGTGCGATCAGAAGGCTCGGCTCGCAGGGACCGTTCCTCGACGACCCGCTTCCGGTCCCCTTGCCCGGTACTCCGGGAAAGGGATAGGGCGAGGTTTTTTTTCGCTTCGCGCCTGTCAATCCAACGACGCCAAGACCCTCTCCCGGAGAACCGGGCGAGGAACAAATGCCACATGCGCTGGCGGCGCCGGTTAAGCTCGTGGTCTCCCGGTCATGGTGTATATGAAGCAGCAGCGAGATGACCTGTATCGTCTTGCCCAGTCCCATGTCGTCGGCCAGACAGGCGCCGAGGCCGAGGCGCGTGACGAACCGAAGCCAGTTGACGCCCACTTGCTGATACGGCCGCAACTCGGCCACCAATCCCGGCGGAGGACCTCCGCCGAGCGAAGCCGGATCGCGCAGCTCGGCAAGCGTTTCCTGCAATGAATCGCTTGCTTCGAGTCCGGTCCATTCCCGCGCCTCGGCCGGCACGCTCGCCGCCGCGTCGTCCGCCAGCGCGGCGCCGGACAAAAGCCGCATGCCTTCAAAAAAGGTAATCCCGCCGTTTTTGGCTTCCCGCGCCACGTCCTTCCAATGCGCAAGCGCCTCCTGAAGTTTTTCGCGATCGATCTCGACCCATTTTCCCCGCAGCCGAACAAGCCCCGCGGTGGACTGAAGGGCCTCTTGCAATTCCGCTTCAGTCAACGGCTGGCCATCCAGCGCCACCCCCACTCTAAAGCTGAGCATCGCCTCGACGCCAAGCGTGGACTTAGCCGCTTCTCCGACCTTCACGCTCACCACGGGTCGCGGCGGGCGCGCGGCCTTCCACCAATCCGGCACGCGCACGATCAAGCCGCTGTCTTCAAACAACGGCACGTCCTTCAAAAACCGGTACGCCTCCGCCGCCGTCCATGCCAACGGATGATAGATCGATTGCGATTCGACCAATTCCTTCGCGAGCAAACTCCGCTCCGCCGCGCTCTGGATCGGTTTCAGCAACGCCAGCAGCGCTCCGCGATCCTTGGCGGCCGAGTATTCGTGCAGCGCCTTGCCCAGCGGCAGGTGCTGCACCTTCATCTGAGCCGACAATCGGCTGGCATATGTCGCCAGAAACGCGAAGGGCCTTTCGGTATCGCGTTTATTTTCCGCCAGGTGAAACGTCACCCGGCCCACCAGCCGCCAGAGCGGATTTTTATCGCGCAGGTACGCGCCGGCGCCCCCCGGAAATTCGCCGGCTTCCGCTCTGGCCAGCGCATCGAGTTGCGTCCACCAATCGCGCAGCGCCGCCGCCGAAAGATACTCCAACCCGCGCATCGGCGGCGCCGACAACGCCAACATCCCCAGCTCATCATCCGCCGGCGCCGGCAAAGGTGGTATCTGCTCGGACTCTCCCGCCTGCGCTCGCGACAGCCGGGTGAGATAATCCTTGGCGAATTCCCGAACAAACGCGAAATCCCCCGGCAGATGGGCCGCAAGCTCCACCGTCGCCAAATGAAGCAATCCCCTCGCCGTCGACTCGCCGAACGCCTGCGCGATCCGATTCATCGCGACCGACTGCGGCGCGGGCGCGCCTTCGACGGCAACCTCCTCCACAAACAGTTTGCCGTGAGGGGAAATAACCAGCGCGATAGCCATAACGACGGAAATCTAATCGATCGGCGATGGCCGCTCAAACCAGATCGCCACGCCCGACTCTATTTCTTGTCGATTTCATCCAGCGTTTTCAGGCCGTGATCCAGCACCGCCTCGGCTTCCTTAAACTTCTTCTGCTCCATCAACGGCTGAAATTCCTCCATGACCGAACGTAGGTCGCTCAAGTCCTTGCCGTCCCGCTGGGCGTGTTCGGCGCGCTCGCGGAGGTGCTGCATCTTTGTCTGCAGTGTCTGGGGAATCTGTCCGTCGCCCTGACCGGGATTCTTGGCGTGCGCCTCGGAATTCCACTTCTCGCGCAACTCCGACAGCTTCTTCAACTGCTCGGGCTTGAGCTTTTCGCGGATCGCCAGCACCAGTGTCAGGTGCGCCCGCTTGATCTCCCGCTCGGCGTCAAGAACCTTATCAAGCTGTCCGACGGCTTTTTTCTGATCGATCGACTGCTGACTCATCATTTCCGTCAACGCCGCCACTTCCTTCTGAAGATTCTGTTGCAGGTCGGGGAATCGTTCTTTTGCCTTTTCAAACTCGGCGTGTATCGCCTCCTTTTGTGCGTCGTCAATCCCCAGTTCGTCCGCGTGCTGCATGATCACTTCGGGCGGAACCAAGACGTCTCCAAGCGACGCCGGGCGTGACGCATCGGGGGCGGCGCCCGCCGTCGCGACAAACAAAAAGCCACCAAGAAGCACAATCCATTTCGCACATGCCATGACAATCGCTCCGGTCTTAAAAAAGGGGCCGCTGATCGCGCGATCGGGATGGAATCATCCAATCCTCATCGAACCGCGAAGCGGGTTTGGAATCAAACACAGGCGCCTCGAGAAGAAACGCGGTGGGAGAGTGCCAGGAAGAAATAGGTTGAAACGCCGATCCTGCCGGATCTTCCGGCAATAGGATGTGCGATCGCTTTACGAGCGCGGTTTGCCGATGTAGCCGCGAAAATAGCGCCACGCCCGCAACCCCGCCAAAAGCCAGGACGATCGCGGCCACCATCGCCCAGCGGGCATAGGACGTCGAGAAACGACTGCCTCGCGCGCCGGCAATCCGCAGGCAACGCTGAAACGACGGAGCGCGTCGCTCGTCGTCTTGTTTCAGATCAGAGAACAATGCTTGCAAGCGAATTTTTTCCTGCCTGGGGTCCATCGTCATTCTCCACAAGTTGCAGGCGGATCGCTTTCTTGGCGCGATCGTAATGCGTGCGTGCCGACCCGACGGAAACGCCCATCGTCTCGGCAGCCTCCGACAGACTCATCTCGTGATAAAACACCAGTTGTAAAACCTGCCGCTGCCGATCGGAGAGAGCGGCAAGCATCTCCCCGAATTCGACCGCGCTCGCCTGAGCGGCCGGATCGTCTCCTTCCGATCGGGTCGAGTCGATTTGGGCATGGTCGGCATATCTGAGAAGCCGGAGTCGACGAAGCCATTCCCGCCGACGTTCATCCTGTGTCGTCCGTCGGATCACCGCGAACAGCCAGGTTTTGAACAAGCCGCCTCCCTGATGGCGGGCCTTTCCCGTCAACACCTTGAGATATGTCCGCTGCAACACCTCTTCGGCCATGAACGCATCGCGTCGGCAGCACGACATGGCCCACCCGAAGCTTTCGCGATGAAGCGTCGCAAGTTCCGCTCGCAACCATGCCTCTTGCATCATCTTGACCGATCGCGACGGGTACGGGGCGGATCGTCTTTCACGCTTGACCGGCAATGACTCGTTTGCCGGGAGGGGATTGTATGACAGGGAAATTTGAAATGGATTGACCGCCGATAACGCGAGTCAATGTGGATGCGACTTGGCCATCGACGTGTCTTGTATTTATCCGTGACCATCCGCGCAATCCGTGGTCAAAAAATTTTCGACAAAATCCAACAAGCCCGAGGCATTCGCGGCTTGGCCGGCGCGACGAAACAAGACCGGGAAATGTGGGCCGAGTTTTATGCCCATTTCGCCACGCTCGGCGCCGAGAGCGAGCAAATCCTCCACGACCTATTCACCAACGACCAAACACGCCAAGTCGATTTCCTACAACGCGAGACGGTGCGTCTTGAACCAAGTCCCGCCCTCATCGCGCCAAGCGGCCCGACCGAATCCACCGCCGCCGTTAAAATACGTCGAGGCCAGACGCTTTCATTCGCGGATGAACGCTTACGCCATCAACCCCGGCACAATATTCCCATGCACGTCCGTCAATCGGAAGTCTCGGCCCTGAAATTTGAATGTCAGCCGGGTGTGGTCGATGCCCATGCAGCGCAGAATCGTCGCGTTGAAGTCGTGGATGTGGACGGGGTCTTTTACGATGTTATAGCAATAGTCGTCGGTTTCGCCGAAAGAAATGCCCGGCTTGATTCCGCCGCCGGCGGCCCACATGGTGAAGCAGCGGCCGTGATGGTCCCGGCCGTAATTCGTGGCGGTCAGGGCGCCCTGGCTGTAAACCGTGCGGCCGAATTCGCCGCCCCAGACGACCAATGTATCTTCGAGCAGGCCGCGTTGTTTGAGGTCCTTGATTAACGCGGCGGCGGGTTGATCGACGTCTTTGCATTGACCGCGAATTTGGGAAGGGAGACTGCCGTGCTGGTCCCACCCGCGGTGCATCAGTTGGATGAAGCGCACGCCGCGCTCGGCCATTCGACGGGCGAGCAGGCAGTTGCGGGCGAAGCCGCCATCGGTGGTGTTGTCCAGGCCGTACATGTCTAAAGTAGCCTTGCTTTCGCCGGAGAGATCGGTCAGGTCGGGGACGGAACTTTGCATGCGGAAAGCCATCTCGTATTGGGCGATGCGGGTGTTTATTTCGGGATCGCCGAAGGATTTGGCGGCCATTTGATTCAGCTCGTCCATGCCGTCGAGCATGGCGCGGCGAGACTGGGAATCAATGCCCGGCGGGTTATTGAGATAGAGAACCGGGTCGGCGCCGCTGCGGAGGCGGACGCCCTGGTGTTCGCTGGGAAGAAAGCCCGAGCCCCACAGGCGGGAGAAAATCGGCTGGTCGGTTTTGTTGCCGCTGCCCTGGGAGATCATGACGACAAAGCCGGGGAGATTTTGGTTTTCGCTGCCGAGGCCGTAGTTAAGCCAGGCGCCAAAGCTGGGTCGGCCGGGCTGCTGGGAGCCGGTCATGATGTAGGTGGTGGCGGGGTCGTGATTGATCGCTTCGGTATTGAGCGATTTGACGATGGCGATATCGTCCACGATTTGAGCCGTGTGAGGCAGCAGTTCGCTGACCCACCCGCCGCTCTGGCCATGCCGGGAAAACTTGAAGATCGGCGCGGCACAGGGGAACGAGCGCTGGCCGGAGGTCATGCCGGTGACGCGTTGGCCGTTGCGGATGTCGGCGGGAAGCTCCGTGCCATTCAGCCTGGCGAGCTGCGGCTTGTAGTCGAACAGGTCGATATGCGACGGCCCGCCGCTCATGAACAGGTAGATGACGCGTTTGGCCTTTGGCGCGAATTGGAGCGTCTTGAGAACGCCGTGCATGCCGGGGGCGGCGGTGGTCGAGGCAAAGAGCGACGGATTCAGAAGCGACGCCAGCGCCGCGGCGCCGATGCCGGTCGCAGTGCGGCCAAAAAAACGGCGGCGGGTGAGGAGAAGCTGGCGTTCATGTCGCAGGTTCATTCGAGTCTTTCTTTTCGGTTCGCGGAATCTGTAATAACTTCTTCGGAATGGCGCCATGGGAAACACAAGCTACTTGGCTTGTCGCACGGCGGAACACGCCGAGCCATTATCTTCGATCTTTCCAATAGCCGGGTCTTCGCCGAGTATGCATAATCGCGACGATATTGAGAGTGTCGTCCAGCAATTCGTAGATGATAAAGAAGCTGAATCGACGTAACCGATAGCGGCGTATATTGTCTGTGATTAACGGCCATGTGTCGGGTTTTCTCTGAATCAATTCGATTGCTCGATCCACTTCATCGCGTAACTCCGATCCCAAGCCCTGCCGCCGTGCATCGAGATAGTTCATCGCATCGATGAACTCCGCGAGCGTTGACGTCAAATCGCACTCTCATGGCTTTTCCCGGGCCTCGGCCATTTTCATCGCCTCCTCGAGAGGTATCATTTTACTTTCATCGCGATTCGCGATGCGGCGCTGGACCTCGGCAAGCTGGAGCGCCTCGATGTCGGAAAGGTACTTTTCATCAAGACTCAATGCGATCTCGTCGGCGACCTCCGCTCGTTCTTCGGCCGGCAGGGCCAATGCAGCCTCTACGATCGTCTTCTTGTCAAGCCTAGCGGCTTTGGCCTGAGCCTCGGTTAAAACAGAACTCATGGTATTCATCCTTTCGTAATCGTCTCATCCAAGTTTAAGATGACGCTGGCCACCGTCGCCCATGCCGCCAATTCATTTTGATCGAGCTTGCCGTTCACCGGCGATTCTCCCACCGCCAGCAGTTTGGTGGCCGCGGCGGGGTCTTTCGTAAAAACAGCCAGCTCGCGATCGTGAATCGTTTTCAGCACCGCAATCTCCACCGGCGTCGGCGCCCGAGCCGTCGCAAGTCGAAACGCGTAAATAATTTTTGCCTCGCCGCTCGCGCCGGCCTCGCTCATCATTCGCTCGGCGACCTTCCTGGCCGCTTCAACGTAGGTCGGATCATTCATCAGCA
This sequence comes from Tepidisphaeraceae bacterium, assembly GCA_035551995.1. GTDB lineage: Bacteria > Planctomycetota > Phycisphaerae > Tepidisphaerales > Tepidisphaeraceae > RYN-428. The sequence goes on along the minus strand of DASZME010000012.1, from coordinate 31,393 downwards.
CCAGAGCCTGCAACGGCGTGTTGGTTCGGGCGCGACGAACGGTGCATGTTTCGCGATCCGGAGCGTCGAAAGTAGATAGCGACGCCGGCGGACTGGTGCGCTTCCAGAATGTATACATCGTTCGACGATATAGATCCTTGCCGTGATCCTGGACGTAGGTTTGCGCGGTCCAGTTGGCGCCGTCGCCGCGGCTCATCAGTTCTTCCCACAGGCCGGACGGCTGATAGGGATTGACGGTGCGCCCGCCGATGTCTTCGTTGAGCAGGCCGCTGATCGCCAAGGCGTTATCGCGAATAAATTCGGCCGGGAGGCGGATGCGCGGGCCGCGCGCGATCAGGCGGTTTTCCGGATCGCGAGCCAATAATGCCGGCGTAACGACCGACGATTGACGATAGGCGGCACTGGTGACGATCAGCTTTATCATCGCCTTCACGTCCCACGGTCCGGCGCCGTTCCCGCCTTCCCTGAACTGAACCGCCAGCCAATCGAGCAATTCCGGATGCGTCGGCTCTTCGCCCTGCGAGCCGAAATCCTCGACGGTTTTCACGATCCCGGTTCCAAAAAAACTCTGCCAATAGCGGTTGACGATCACCCGGCCGGTCAACGGCTGCCGCGGCGAAACGATCCACTCGGCAAGACCAAGCCGGTTGTGCGGCGCGTCGGCCGGGAGCGGAGCGATGTTTTCCGGAACGTCCGCGGTGACCTTGTCGCCGTGCTTGTCGTATTGGCCCCGAAGTAGCACGAACGTGTCGCGCGGCTTGGCCATTTCCAACATCACCATCGTGGTGGGAATCGCCTTGTTGATCGCCTCTTTCTCCTTATTCAGTTTGGCGACGTTCGCGGAAAGTTCCCGCGTCGCCGAGCAGACTGTCGTCCGGAAAAACTTTCGCACCTCGGCCTTTTGCGCGCCGGTCCGATGGTCGGCGTCGATCGCCAGCGCGCGACGAATGCTGCCCGGCAGAAGATCCTTCTCCTGCGGCTTTTTCGAGCTTGTGACGGATAGTCGGTAATGGCCAAGAACGTGCTGCGGATTTCCGGAATCGAAGGCGAGCGTGACGGTCAAAACAAGATCGCCGTCGTTGTGGATCGGCTCGGTCAGCTCGAAGATGGCGGCGTGGGGCTTGCCGATCTCCGGGGCGACGGCCCAGCCGGTCGCGATGTTCTCATCGATCACATTGGCGATGGGGTATCCAAGCTGGCTGAAATCCGCCGACGCGGCTTTGAACTTCACGGGTTTGGCCGCTGCGATATCGTCGCCGTTACCTGCCGACAGGCCAATGCGGGTGAGAACGACATTGCCGGTGTTCGATCGGCCGGGACCCTTCCCCACAAGTTTGGGATCGATCATCGCTTCGAGTCGAACGGCGGTGATCTCTTTCACCTCCGCCGGCGCCGGGGCGACGATCGTGTAGGTATCGGTATTGGGGTTCAGCCCGTCGACCGAGATCGACCGATCAGGCTTCATCGACAGCGTGGCGCCGCCTTTGGATTTCAACTCGCTTGCCTTGAGCGCCGTCCAAAGGGGCGGCCCTTCCGCCGCCGTCTTTTCCCATGCGATCTGCTCGGCGTCGGCCAGCGGAATCGGCCCCGCAAGCTGTTGCTCGATCGCCTTCACTGACGCGGCGATCGTTTCAAGGCGAGACAGCTGCTCCTTCGACGGAAGCGCCAAAACCGGACCGGCGTTCCCCTTGTTGCCGTCGAGCCCCTTTTCGGGCACTCCATTGAAAAACGCAAATAGCTGATAGAACGATTTCTGCGAAAGCGGATCGAATTTATGATCGTGGCACTGGCAACAATTGTATGTCAGCCCGAGCCAGACGGTCGATGTCGTGCTCACGCGATCGATCAGGTACGCGGTGAGATATTCATCGGCGCTCGCGCCGCCTTCAAAATTCACCATGTTATTGCGAACGAATCCGGTGGCGATTTTTTGCTCGAGCGTCGCATTCGGCAGAAGGTCTCCGGCCAGTTGCTCGATGGTGAATTGATCGAACGGCATATTCCTATTGAATGCGTCGATCACCCAATCGCGCCAATGCGTTTGATCGCGCCCGCTGTCGATGTGATACCCATGCGTGTCGGCATAGCGGGCGGCATCGAGCCAATCAAGCGCCATCCGCTCGCCGAAATGGGGATTGGCCAGCAATTGATCCACGCGCTTTTCGTAAGCGTCGGGAGCCGGGTCGGACACAAAATCGTCCACGTCCTTCGGCGTCGGCGGAAGACCGAGCAGATCGAAGTAGAGCCGCCGGCAAAGCGTCGCCTTGTCCGCTTCGGGGGATGGCGTCAAGCCTTCTTCCTCAAGACGCGCCAGCACGAATCGATCGATGGGATTGCGGCACCACTTCGTATCTTTCACCTCCGGAAGCGGCGCCCGCCGGGGCGGAATAAAGGCCCAATGCTTCTCATATTTGGCGCCTGACGCGATCCATTTTTTCAATAGATCGATCTGCCGGGGGCTGAGTTTTTTTTCGCTTTTTGCCGGCGGCATCAGGTCGTCGGGATCGGACGAGGTGATTCGTTTAACCAGTTGACTCTTCACCAGGTCGCCCGGCACGATCGGCGTGCCGGTCTTATGTCCCCGATACGCATCGTCGGGAGAATCAAACCGCAGATTGGCTTTGCGCTGATGCACGTCCGGCCCGTGGCACATGAAGCAGTTGTTGGAGAGAATGGGCCGGATGTCGTGATTAAAATCCACGCCGGGTGATTTTTCTTGCGCCCACGCCCGCGCCGACGGCCATGCCGCCACAAGTAAAAGACAAAACAGATATTGCAGAGCCGACGGCTTCATTGACGCTCCTTGCCTATGCCGGGAATCCGAGTCGATCCGTTTATTCTACTGCCGGGGCGGTTGACTGTTCGCGGACGTTTGGCCGTTTGAATCGTGTATGATGAAAACGGCCACCGTCGGCGCCGGTAAGGAAGAACACAAATGCACATACGAATTTCAGCGGCCCTGGTCCTTCTTATGCTAATTTCCGCGCCGCGGCGCGGCTCGGCCAATACATTTAATATTACCCTGACCGTCGCCGCCGGCGATCACAAGCAAACCGCGTCGTCGGCCGTTGATATCGCCAAGGACCATTCCAGTCCCGTTCGGCCGGCGATGCAAGCCGCGCCCGGCCAGCGCTTCACCGCGAGATGGAAAGTCACGTGCATCGGCAAAGAGCCGCTCAAGGATGTTCTGGTCCACTTCTATGTGGTGAGAATCGACAAGCTGGGCCAGGCGCCGCCCGCGTTGGAGCCTCAGGAGGTGGTGATCGAGAGCGCGCAGACGATGGATTTCGCCGCGGGTTCGACCACGTCGGCTGAATTGCAATTTAAGCCGGATCATGCGGGAATTTATCTGATTCGCGTCGAGGCGCAAGGCGCCGCCGATGGAGACGGGCACGAAGATTTCGCCGCGCTCGATCTTGTCGTTAAAGAAGGAGAATCCAAATGAAGCCGACCGCGCAATCCGCGACGTTCATCACGGCGGCGCTGCTGCTTTTCGGCGCCGCCGCCACGGCACGAGCCGAGCATTTTGAAATGCAGGCGACGGTCAGTTCAAAATCCGACAAGGCCACCGCGTTTTCCGACACCTTCACGGCCACCCGCCCCGAAGGCTTCAAGCCCCGGCCCGTCTGCCACGCCAAGGCGGGCGAGGAACTGGTGTTTCAATTTTTTTGCAGCAGCAATTTTCCGCACGACTCGCTGAAAGCGGTCACCGTTCGCTATTACGTCGTGCTTGAGGCCAAGGCCGGGCAGAAGGAATTGCCGAGCAAGGACAGCGCGATCACGCAGGGGAGTTTCGTTCTGGATTTCAAGCCGAACACCGGGAAAGTCGGCCTCCGCGAGCGCTTCAAGGCGGAAAAAACCGGCACCTATCTGGTGCGGGTGGAATCGGACAACAGCGATAACGATCACGAACATTTCTCGGCGGTGGATCTTGTCGTCGAATAGCGCGTTTTTAGAGCACTTTTAAGTTAGAGTATTTATCATGTTGGTAAAGCGATCTTTCGGGGCGTGTTTCGCGACCGGAGGTCACTTGCCCAATATGAGAAATGCTCTATTTCGCCGGAGTTAATCCCAGTTTCTCCAACACCTCCGCCGGCGGACCATCGAATTTTTCCAACGCGACGTTTCCCACGTAGCCGATCGCATTCCATCCTTGCGGCGTGGCATAATACGCCGACGCGCACAACGAACGGAATTTTCCAAAAAAACGCGACGGCGTTTTGAACGCGGGTTTGGCTGTGGACGCGAAACAAATGTCGTCGCAAATCGCCTGCCTTTGCGCTTCGGTCAAGTCCACGAAGGTTTTGGCGAATCGGGCCTTCGATTCTTTGTCCAGCCACGCCATGCCGTCGAGAATCACCGGGCGGTCCCCACGCTGTTGCGGATAAGGTGCGGAAATCCATTCGTCGATCATCTCCACCACGCCAACCTCGGCGGCGGCGGGCCCGAGATGATCGTTTGGAATAATCGTGTCGGCCAGCGCCGCCGCCAGCTTTCGCTGATCGGCGTTAAACGTCAGCGGCCACAGATCGCCGGGCTTGTAAATGGTGGTCAGCTTCGGATCGGGACCATAGCCGGCGCCAGTGGGCGCGGGCTGGATGGCGGCTTCTTCCTGCGGCGTGACGGTGCGTCCGACCGGCAGCGCTTTACCCGTGGTCGCGCACGCCGACGCGGCAACCGCCGCCATCACCCATTGCATCGCCGCTCGGCGCGAGACGCGATCGGGCAATCCAAGTTGAACGAGCCTGGGCATGTTTGGATCGATCACAGGTTTCCTTTCCGTGCGTCGTCGATCAGCCGATCGCACGCGCGCCACGCCAGGGCCATGATGGTGAGGGTGGGATTCTTGTCGGCGTTGGAGGCGAAGGGGGCGCCGTCGCAGAGCAGAAGATTTTTCACGTCCCACGTGCGACTCCACTTGTCGCAGACCGATTTTTTCGCGTCGTCGCCGATGATGGCGCCGCCCACTTCGTGAATGATGCTGCCGGGGTTTTCGATCGCGTCATGGCGGTCGGAATGGACCTTGCCCCGAACCGTTCCGCCCATCGCCTCGAACAGGGCCGCGAATGTTTTTTCGGCGTGGGCGGCCTGGTTCAATTCGTGGTCGCTCCACTTCCAGTGAAAGCGAAGGACGGGGATGCCGAACTTGTCTTTTGTAGTCGGATCGAGATCGGCATAACAGTCTTCGTTTGGGATCATTTCCCCGCGTGCGGCGAAGCCTACGAATGATCCATAGTATCGGCGGGCGTCTTCCTTAAATTTTGTGCCATAGCTTCCGCGCGTCATGTCATCGGGGACCGGATTGGCGCCGCCGGGCATATGGCGGGAGCCGCCCATTTCAATATGGTAGCCGCGGGCGAAATCAAGCTTGCCGGCCCGTTGCTCCCGGTAAAGCCACCAGGGCGAATACAGATGGTCGCCGCCTGCCCCGTCTTCGTTGTGAGGCGGAAGATTTTCCAGCGCGGGAATATGGCCCGAGAGTCTGGCGCCGACGCTGTCCATCAGATATTTGCCGACGAGTCCCGAAGAGTTCGCCGCGTGCGAGTTAAGCAGAATCCGCACGGTTTCCCCCGCGCCGGCGGCGAGTATCACCGCCTTGCCGGTGACGCGCTGTTCCTTGCCGGTGGTCTTGTCGATGAAAACGATGCCGGTCGCTTTGCCGTCCTTGTTAATAAGAACTTCGCGTGCGTGAGCCATCGGAATAATATCGAGATTCCCCGTCGCCAGGGCCGGCGGGAGGTGAACCGTAGTAGACTGGTAATTGGCTCCGACGTTGCATCCCCGCCCGCACGGCGTCGCCCAGAAACAGGCGGACCGATTCGCCATCGCTTCGGCGCAGATGCGCTGGGCCCGCACGTTTCCCGGATGAAGCTTGGCGGGAATATTTTTGAAATCGAGATGCGTCGTCAGGACCGCCCGATGGATCGCGATGACGGGAATGCCTAGCGTTCGCGCATGCTTCTGCGTAAGCAATTCCGCCGCCCGCCCCCGCGGCGCCGGCAGCAACACCCCCGCCGGGCTATTGGGCGTATTTTCCAACTCCGGCGTCTGGTTTTCACCGTACACGCCGATCAACATCTCCACTTTCGTGTAATAGTCCGCCAGATCTTCATACTCGATCGGCCAATCAAACCCCAGCCCGTCGCGCGATTGCGGCTTAAAATCATGCTTCCCGCCGCGCAGCGCGATCCGCCCCCAATGGTTTGTCCTTCCGCCCATCATCCGCGGCCGCCACCACTTAAATTCCTCTTCCTTCCGCGTATGTACCGAACGATACGGCTCCCCCGGCACCTCCCATCCCCCGCCCACCGTCGCGTCGTAAAATCCATACGGCTTATCCGGCGTCGCATCCCCCATCAACGGCGCCTGATTCGGCAAATTGAACATCGGCGTTTCATTCAACACGTCATAGCTTCGCCCCGCCTCCAGCATGACGCACCTCAGCCCCGCCATGGTGAGCGTATAAGCCGACTGCCCACCCCCGGCGCCGGAGCCGACGATCACCACGTCATAATCTTTCCTGGCTTCGGACGCGGAAATGATCGCCATGCAAAGTCTCCTGTTGCTCCGTCGAATCCCCCGTGTTAGTCGCAACACCGATGGAAGTCTTACAGTCAAAGTACAGAATTTGAAGAGACGCTGTCTAACTCGGCGCGAATACGTCTCAAAACCTGCTCTCGCATGAACTCAAAGGAATACGATCCAGCAACACCGACGCAGTGGCGTTTTTCGGGTCGTGCCGCCGTTCGATTTTGTTGAATTGGATGAGTATAAATTCATGGAATGAGCGCCGGCTTCCGGTGGCTCGGTTGGAATTTGAAACATGCAACAAAGCATGGCGTGAGTCACTTGGGAGATCGAGGCGGCGGTGCGAGCCGCCAGCCTTCGCACGAGGGCGATGGAAAGCTTAAATCGATCGGACGCGGGCAGGTTGGCCGGTGGAGAGCCGCGCAAGAGGGCGCGTTGTTGAAAATCGACATCCTTCGACGCAATGATGAGCCGCCGCGATTCTCTGGTCAACGTGCATCGCGGCGCAATGCCCCTTGTGAAGATGCCGCCCCGGCGAATCAGTCGACGCCGAAGACATGACGATCCAGCGCACCCGAACGATCAACCCCCATGGCGCGGCCTATCTCTTTGGCCACCCCTCCTTCCGTGGTCATATTCCAATGTCCATTGCAACGACAACTACCTGGAGACCGGCAACACCGCCATTGAAGCCGATCGTAAATACGTCGATGGCCGTTGGGGTCGGCTGTTTGCTACAACGGCCATTTCGATGTGGAATGGCTGTCGTTGCCGTCGGGCAAAGTCCCGCCTCACGCCAAGCCGAAGCGAGAAGAACGAAGAGAGTGACGCCTGTTCCCGCTCCAACGCCGGCAAAGAGTAGGGGTATTCACTTCATGCGAAGCAATTCGTTAATCAGTCGTCGCACCTGCCTGCGGGGCCTTGGCGTCGCGCTCGCGCTGCCGTTGATGGAGACCATGGGCTGGGCGGATCAGCCCAAGGGAGCGATCTATAAGCCACCCGTGCGGCTCGGCTTCATGTACATGCCGCACGGCGTGATCATGGAGCGGTTTTGGCCAACCGATCCGTCGGCCTATCTGTCGGCGCCGACGCCGATCCTTCAGCCGCTGCAAGGGGTGCTCGATCAATGCCTGGTGATGAAGGGCATCAGCGGCGTGCCGAACGCTCCATTCACTGGTGCGCCGCATGCCCTGGAACTTTCGACCTGGCTCACCGCGACGCTGCCGGATGCGGACAAGCGGGATGTGGTCAACATCGCGATCTCGGCCGACCAGATCGCGGCCAACTATGTCGGGGCGTTTACGCCATTGCCGTCGCTGGAGTTGGCGACGATGCCGCAGACGCACAAGGAAAACCAGGACGGATTGAACGCGGCGTATTACTCGCATTGCAGCTTCCGCGGCCCGACTCAGCCGCTGCCGGCCGAAATCAGTCCGCGGGCCGTTTTGAAGCGGCTGTTCCAGTGCCGTGAAAACAGCAAGGCAGGAAGCACGACAACGACCGCCGCCGATGCCCTCGATCAATCCATGCTCGATCTGGTCCTTGGCGGCGCCAAAGATCTGCGCGGAACTTTAAATTCTTCCGATCAGCGCAAGCTCGACGAATACCTCGACAGCGTGCGGTCGGTCGAACGGCGTATCGCCGCGATTCAACTCCGCCAGATCGAAGCATCCAAAGCCGCGGCGGGAATCAGCGTCAATAGCCGAGCCGTTACCGACTCGGCGCCGATCGCGATCAAGATTCCCGAGGGAGACAAACGCAGCGAATACATGCAGGTGATGTGCGATCTCAACGTCCTGGCTTTCCAGACCGATCTCACGCGGGTGAGCACCTACATCGGATCGACGCCCAATGGCGTTTCCTATCCGGAGCTGGGTTTTCCCGACGAGCACCATTCCTGCACCCATCACAACTATCAAGCGGAGAAACTCGACAAGGTCGCCAAAATCAACGCGTTCAACGTCGCCCAATTCGCATACATGATCAAACGCATGCACAGCCTGCGCGAAGGGGACGGCACGCTGCTCGACAACTGCATCATGATGTGGGGTTCGGGTCTTGAAGATGGCAACAAGCACGCTCGAGCCAACCTGCCGTTCATCATCGCCGGCAAGGGCGGCGGCGCCCTCAAAACAGGGCGTTTTCTGCCCGATTCCAAGGGTAACCAGGGCGATCTGCTTGGCACGCTCCTGACCTGCGCCGGCGTTCCGCTCGACCGCCCGGTCGGCATCGCGAGCAAGCAGTTGACGGAGATCATCGCGGGTTGATTTAAACGGCGCGGGCAACCCCGGCAAGTATCGCCGGCCATGAATGTATTCCGCCGTCGAACCAGCGTACAATCGTGCTGGAGACGCTGCTTATGCCGCTGCGCGATCATTTCCACCCGCCGATCAGTGACTTCATCCCGTGGGAAAGTCTGCATGGGACTTGGCCGGCCCTGATGGCGCTTGCCCTGAATGAAAAGCTGCCGTCCCGCTATATCGCTTCACCGCGCATTCATCTTGGAACCGCCTTCGAGATTGACGTGGCCACATTGATGCACGATCGTAACGATTTGGCCCGCGCCCCCGACGAGGAGGGCGGCGTTGCGACGGCCGTCTGGGCGCCGCCGCAGCCGACCCTTGCTCTGAAAACGGAATTTCCGGAACAGGACGCATATGAAGTTCTCGTTCATGAAACAAGCACGCGGCGATTGGTCGCAGCGGTGGAAATCGTCAGCCCCTCGAATAAGGACCGCCCGGAAAACCGCCATGCCTTCGCCGCCAAATGTGCCACCCTCTTGCGGCAAGGCGTTGCCGTCTCGATCGTCGACGCAGTTACCGAGCGTGGCGGGAACTTGTATTGCGAACTACTAGACCAGATCGGCGAAAGAGATTTGTCGATTGGGCCTCCATCGCCGGCCCTTTATGCCATTGCGTGTCGATGGTTACACGTGGGCCAGGAAGGAAAATTTGAATCCTGGTTCTACCAGTTGTATCTCGGAAACCCACTGCCCACGCTGCCGTTGTGGCTCGATATAGATATTGCGGCTCCGCTTGACCTTGAAGCATCATACGAGCGGAGCTGCCGGGGATTACGAATCAGTTGATACGAAGGGCGCCGCGGGAGCGACTTCCCAAACGGCATACGAGGGTTGTACACCTTCACCGAAGTGAATGATCGGCGAAGGGCGAAGTTCGAGTCATGGGTTGGTCGCCAAGTTTAAGGGGATGAAAAACACATTGCGAAACTCCCGGCAACCGATCAAAATGTCCCTATGGCAAAAATCGCAATCCTCGTCGAAAAGATCTACGAAGACCTTGAACTCCAATACCCTCGTCTGCGCCTCAAAGAAGCCGGGCATACCGTCGATGTCATCGGCCCAAAGGCCGGCGATACATTCGTTGGCAAGCATGGCTACCCACAGAAATCGGAGAAAGCCGCTTCGGAGGTGAAGGCTTCCGATTATGATTTGATCGTCATTCCAGGCGGATCGTCGCCGGACCATATGCGGCGGAGCGAAGGAATGGTCAAACTCGTCCGTGACGCGGCCGCGAAGAAGATTCCGATGGCGGCGATCTGCCATGGGCCGTGGATGCTCTGCTCGACCGATGCGCTCAAAGGTCGGCGTTGCACGAGTTACATGTCGATCGTTCATGATGTGATCAATGCCGGGGGGAAGTGGGTGGATGAAGAGTGCGTGGTGGATGGGCCGATCATCACGGCGCGTACGCCTGACGATCTGCCGGCGTTTATGGAGGCGATTCTCGATTTGGTGAGCGGCAAGACGCCGGCGGGACGGAAGGGAAAGCCGATTGCGCCGGCGTGGCTAAAAGAGGTGATTTAGGACGAAGTGTCTTGTCCACGACGAATGACACGAGGAAGAGAGATTCCTTCGTGTCTATTCGTGTTCTTCGTGGATAATCACTTTGCGCGCGACTGACCGGATATATTGCGGTTATCATCGCCGCGCGCGCAGAATAATCGGAACGCCATTTCTGGGCCGGAGGGTGATCGTCGCGAGAACCTGCAACGGCTTGGGATCGACAAGGTCCACGCGCCATTTTTGGGCGATCGCGGCCAAGACCAGCACCGCTTCCATCCAGGCGAAGCTTTCGCCGATGCATTGGCGGGAGCCGCCGCCGAAGGGGTAATAGCTCCAGCGCGGGCGTTTTTCGCGCGCGTCGTCGGTCCATCGGCTCGGGTCGAATTCGTCGGGGCTGGGGAACCAGCGCTCGTCGCGATGCGTGGTCCACTGACTGACCAGGATGACTGACCTGGGCGGGATTTTATATCCGCCGATCTCGACTTCCTGGGTCACTTCCCGGCCGATCGCCCACGCCGGGGGATACAGACGCATCGCCTCGGCGATGACCATTCTGCAATATTGCAGCTTCTCGACGTCTTGCGTCGTCACGGGCCGGCCGTCGAGCGCCGCATCCAATTCCGCGTGCAGCTTTTTCTCGGCGGCGGGATTTCGGGCCAGCAGGTAAAGCGCGAAGGTGAGGGCATTGGCGGTCGTCTCATGCCCGGCGGTGAAAATGGTGTTCGACTCATCGCGCAGCAGAGAAACCGACATCGGGCCGTCGTCTCCTTCGGTATCGCGGGCGCGGATGAGAACCGACAGCAGATCGCCGCGATCGCCGCTTTCGCGGTGCTCGCGGATGAAGCGGTCGATCGTATCGAACAATCGTTGACGCGATCGCTTAAACCGGAAATTCCCCGGCAGCGGCAATCGATTCAGCCAGGGTCCCCACGGCGTCATCGTTCGCGTAAACATCCGAACCGTCACATCCATCGCCCGGCCGATCCCCTCCAGATCGCTCTCCACATCCGCGTCGAATAGCGTCTTGGCGACGATGCGCAACGTCACCTTCATCATCTCCGCATGCAGGTCCATCGGCTGGCCATCGCGCCATTCATCGGCGGCGCGATTGGCGATATGCGCCATCATGGCGCCATATGTTGCGACGCGATTGGGATGAAATGCGGGCTGTGCCAAACGTCTTTGACGACGATGAAATTCACCTTCGCTGGTGAGCAGGCCTTCGCCGAGGGTATCTTTGGCGCGCTGAAGGGCTGGGCCTTTGATGAAAGCGGCGTCATGGGTAACCAGCACGTCTCGGATCTGATCCGGGTGATTAAAAATGTAAAAGTCGCGAGGTCCGGCTCGAAAATAGACTGAATCGCCATATTCGCCAAAGACCTTCGTGAGATATCCAAGAACGTCCCGGCGGAGGGGAATCACCACGCCGCCGGGGAACCAGCTGCGCGGACCGGGTGGGTGGGTGGGTGGTGGGGGCATGGAAACATTATAGATGACAGGGTGGTGACAAGGTGAAGGTGACAAGGTGACAAGGTGAGAGGGTGACAAGGTGACGAGGTGAGAGGGTGACAAGGTGACAAGGTGAGAAGGTGAAAAGGTGAAAAGGTGACAAGGTGCAAAAACAGTTGACAGCGAACGGCAAAACGTGAATTCCAATTATTCACCTCACCCTGTCACCCTATCACCCTGCCACCCTATCACCCCCTCACCCGACCACACCGGGTTACCCTGCTCGTAGCGCGCGCCAGCCGATTCGCAATTTTGATAGCACGGAAAGCGACACCCGCTCGCTGAGCACGCGCTCCGGGTCGGCGGCGATTTTTCCGAGAAGGCCGTGATAGATTTCCGTCATCGCTCGCAGCGTGGGACGCGAGTCGCGCTCGATGCGCTCTTCCAGATCAGCCGAGCGGCGGTAATAGCTTTCGGCTCGATCAATCTGGAATTTCATCATTTCGCAAAAACCGGCTCCGCCATGTTGCAGATCATCGGCGGAAACATTCATTGCGGCGAGTTCTTCCGACGGAAGATACAGGCGACCGCGGGCGGCGTCTTCGCGCAAGTCGCGCAGAATATTGGTGAGCTGGAAAGCGACGCCGCGGTCGATGGCCATGGCCTGGGTGGCCTCGCCGCCGTCGAAGCCCCAGACGTGAATGCTCGATAGTCCGACGACGCCGGCGACCCGGTAGCAATAGACGCGAAGCTGCTCGAAATTATCGAACGGGCGCGGCTCAAGATCCTGGCGCTGGCCTTCGATGACCTCGTCGAAGATCGATAACGGAATCGAATACCGCCGAACCGCGTCGGATAGCGCGTGCCAGACGGGATCGCACGGCTCTTCGCCAAGTTGGGATTGAACGGCCGCCTGCGTCTGAATCCGCCAGGATTCCAGGTCATCGAGGCGCTGGAGGACGGACCGGCCATCCTCGTCGTCGGCGATGTCGTCCACGCGCCGCATGTAGGCGTAAAGAGCGAACATTGCCGCCCGTTTGCTTTCGGGGAGCAATTTCAGGCCATAGTAGAAATTTTTCGCCTGGGTGCGGGTGAGTTGCTCGCAATAGGTCCGCGATCTCTCCAGAAGCGTCTCGCCCAGCGTGGGGCTGGATGGGATCATGCACTATCTCCGAAGCAGAGTGACGAGGATTCCCGCGGCAATTTAGCTTGGCGGCAGCGCGGCCGCCGCCGGGGCGTTGACGCTGCGGGCGCGGCGTTTGGGGCCGGAGTCGGATCGATCGCGCGCCGGCTGAATGCCGCGGGCCATGGCGATCACGCCGGTGCGGGCCAACTCCGTGATGCCGTAGGGCTGCATCAATTCGACAAAGGCCTCGATCTTATCCTCGGCGCCAGCCAGTTCGACGATCACGCTTTGCTCGGAGACGTCGACCACTTTGCCGCGGAAAAGATTCACCACTTCAATCACTTCGCCGCGGCGTTCGGGACCGACCGAGACGGTGATGAGGGCAAGATCGCGCTCGATATAAGCCGAGTTACGAAAGTCATGCACGCTGACGATCGGCACCAGCTTGGCCAGTTGCTTTCGGATCTGATCGATGGTGTTGTCGTCGGCGTTTACAACGATGGTCATGCGAGACAACTCGGGTTTTTCCGTCCGGCCGACGACCAGCGAATCGATGTTAAATCCGCGGGCGGCGAACATGCCGGCCACGTTGGCCAGCACGCCCGGTTCGTTCATGACCAATGCCGAAATCACATGACGCATCACGATGGCTCCTGAGTGTTGAAACGGGCGATAGTCTACGGCAATTTGCGATATGGACAAGGGAGACGACGAAATCCGCCATCCGAATCGCCCAGGCGCGAATCAAAACCGAAGTTCGAAATCCCAGATTGAAATCGAACGCTTGCCGTTGTGAGCATTATTCCGTTCTGGGATTTTGCTTCACGCTCAACCCGAGCCCCGCGGCCAGAAGAAGGCACATCGCGCAGAAAAGAAACGTCAAACCCGGCGAATGGAAGTGGCGATTCAGCCACCCGCCGAAATAAACGCCCAGAAATCCGCCGACGGCGCCGAAGCTGTTCACCAGGGCCATCGATTCAGCCAACACATTTCTCGGAAGCATCTCGGCCATCCAGGCCCATTGCGGACTGGTCGGCGTATAGGTGCAGGTACCGACGACGATGAGCGCCAGGAAGGCCATCCCAAAATGCTGCGGACCGGCCAGCGCGGCAAGCAGGTACCCAATGGCGCCGACAAGATTCGATCCCCAGACATATTTCTTGCGCTGCATCGTTCGATCCGATATCCAGGAGACGGCGACGATGGTAAAGGACGCGACCAAATACGGAACGGCCATCAAGAGCCCGGATTTGCCGGCGCTGGCGCCGGTTTGGGCTTTGACGATCGCGGGCATCCAGAACATGAACGCATAGCCGGCGGCATTAAAGAAGATGTACATGAGCGCAAGGCGGATGACGCGCTGATCCGCGAACGCCGCCCAGTAATTCTTCACGCCGGGAATCTCGGCCTGCTCGGCGTCCAGCTTTCGCTGCACCGCCTCGGCTTCCTGCGGCGCCAGCCACGCGCTTTGCGAAGGACGGTCCTTCGCCAGCATCACCCAAAGCCCCGCCCATGCGATCGAGGGAATGCCTTCGATGATGAACATCCACTGCCAACCCTTCAGATGCAATCGATGATGCGTATCGAAATAATCGATGATGAATCCGGACGCCGCCGATGCGTATGTCATCGTCACCGGGTTGGCGAGCATCAAAAGCGAATTGGCCCGGGAGCGTTCGCGTTTGGTGAACCAACGCGTCAGGTACACTAGCATGGCGGGCAATACGACCCCCTCCACGGAACCCAGCAGCAGGCGATCGACGATGAGCCAGCCCGTGCTGTGAATAATCCCGGCGAGACTCGACAGCGCGCCCCACGCGACCAGCGACCAGAAAACCAGCCAGCGGACGCTGTGTTTTGAGGCATAGTTGGCCGACGGGATTTGAAAGAGAAAATAACCGATGAAAAAGACCGCCGGCAGCAGGGCGGTCATGTTATCGGTGAGCTTGAGCGACTCGGTCATGCCGTTCGAGGCGTAGCCGAAATTATTGCGATCCAGGAACGCGAGGCTGTAGGTGATGAACGCCAGCGGCACCACGCGAAGAAACCGCGACGCCGTTCGCGTGGCGTCCGCGGAAGTTTCATGTTCGAGTATCGCGGTGGGCAAGGCGGCTCCTGGTCAAAATAGATGCAGCCGGGAGATCATACCGCCAAACGGGTCATGCGCTGAGTGGACGGCGACGCGCGCCAGCGAGGATTCACGCGCGAAACGAATATCGACGACTCCCCCAAACGTCCGGGCCGAGCGTCAGGTGGTCGTTTCTTCGCCCCCGCCATGCGGAGAGAAGCGAATAAAACGTGCCAGGCTGCTTCTGACCCTTTTTCCGGTCCCCTCCCGCCGCCGGAAAGCCTCTTGCGGGAATGTCGTGAGTTTATCGCATTGCTGGCGCCAGCAGGAGAATCGCGGTTTGAGCAAGCCGGCTTAGAATTGGCTTCCGACCCTTTTCCCTCCACCCGCTGAATCGGCGCGGCAGGCCACGAAGATCGCAGGTGGAAAAGGAGAAAAATGGATGTCACCTTTTCAGCTTCTCACCCGTCCCACTTTTGTCGCCCAGTCCTTCCGCGACGCCTAAGGAGGAAGCCCGAGCGATACCCGGGCAACCGATCGAAATCGACGGCAAGTGCGGATGCCGCTTGGCGCTTCGGTGGACGTCGCCCATGTTCCGGGATAGCGCATTAGCACCGCAAACTACGTCATTCCCGCCATTTCCCGATCGAACGCGACCCATAACGGCTCGATTGGCAGACACAGTCGAAGGAGAATCGACAACTCATGAGTTCGAGGAAAAGTGAGTCCGGCTTCGGTCAGACGCGCCTTGAGGTATTTTTCCACGCACTGCTGCGAGAAGAAACAAATCCTATCTTGCCGCGCCTTCTTTCGCGAGCGCAGCGCCTCGCAGGCGCCGTCGTAGTCGGATTCGGCCTTGGCCACCCACTCGCGCGTCATCGGCAGCATAAAGCGTAATTCCTGTCTGTAGAACCTCGCACAGAAATCCGTCCCCGCCCGCGATGCCGCGCGTCATGCCGCAACTTGTTCGTATGAGAACGCGGAGGGGCGATGTCGCCATCGGCGTCCAGATCCAGCATTGCTGAATGGACAGACCGTGCATAATGCGTTCTTCGACCGTTCGTTCAAGCCGTGAGGACAAGATGAAGATTAAATATTTCCAGGAGGCCGACACGCTATACATCGAGTTTAAGGCGACAGCCGTGGTCGAGACCCGCGATTTGACAAGAACACGCTGCGTCGAAACCCACCCGCACGCGCCCAAGCGTCTCACTTCGCTCCACGGCTGCTTTTCGGTAGAATACGCCGCAACCGAAGGAGAAGCGTGAGCCTGACATTGAAGGAACTGGCGAGCGAAATCGAGGCGGAACTGGTCGGCGATCCCGACTTGATCATCAATTCGTGCAGTACGCTCGAAGACGCCGGCCCGGGACAAGTGAGCTTTCTGGCCAATCCGAAATACTTCAAGCAGCTCGAATCGACCCGCGCCTCGGCCATCGTCGTCTCTACCGGCGTTCGCGGGGGCGCCAACGTCGCGCTCCTGAAAACCAAAGATCCGTATTACGCTTTCACCCGTGCCGTCGTGCGACTGCATGGCTATCGCAAACATACCCTCCAGGGAATTCACCCCGACACCCACATCGACTCCACCGCCACCGTCGGCCCGCGCACGATCATCTATCCCGGCGTCTACATCGGGCCGCGCACCAGAGTCGGAAGCGACTGCATCATCCATCCCAACGTGGTGATCTATGAAGACTGCGTGATCGGCGATCGCGTTATCCTCAACGCGTGTGCCTGCATCGGGCAGGACGGATTTGGCTTTGCCACCCATAAAGGCATTCAGCACAAAATTCCGCAAATCGGCCGGGTCGTCATCGAAGACGACGTGGAGGTTGGCGCCTGTACGACCATCGATCGCGGCGCCCTGGCCGACACCGTGATCGGCAAGGGGAGCAAACTCAGTAACTTAATCGCCTTCGGCCACGGCTCAACCCTCGGCGAACATTCGCTGATCGTCGGGCAGGTCGGCATCGCGGGCAGCGTGAAAATCGGCCATCACGTCACGCTTGCCGGGCAGGTCGGGGTGGCCGGGCATTTGAAGATCGGCAACAACGTCACCGTCGCCGCCCAGAGCGGGATTATGGAAGACCTGCCCGATCAAGGCATCTACATCGGCGCGCCGGCCATGCCGGCCCTTCAGGCCCGGCGGGTGTATTCGATTTTCACGCAGCTGCCGGAGTTAATGAGTCGGATCAAGGAACTCGAGCAGAAAGTGGAAGAGTTGTCGGCGGAAGATGGGGCGGGCGAAGAGGAGCCGAGGCAGCCCGGCGAAACATCGGGCTAGTGATAACCCCGCCGACACGTTGGAAGATAAGCCATCAGCGTCCGCCGGGTCTGGTTTGCCCTTGAAACTGACTAACATTCGGGAAAGGCCGTCCGTCCACCTTCTCGATAATTAGTTGGCAGATCGGCATGCCTGGATAAAGCATTATATCAAGCGGGTCGAGATTAATGAGTTCGAGCGTGATCGTACCTCTGAATCCTGCGTGGATCGTAGGGGCCGTGAAATGCACCAAAAGTCCGCACCGCGCGTACGAACTTTTTCCTTCTACTCGCGCGGCGAGCCACGGGCCTTCTTCATTAATGGGGAGAGTTACTTGTTCGAATGTCTTCGCCAGAACGAGTTTATTCTGCCGGAGAGGGTACGGAGCCTCGGGCGTCAGCCTGAAAGTTTCGGAGAGCGGACCAAATAGTGTATTAAAGTCGCCTTTTCGCAGATCGATCGAGGCTGGAATGCCGGCTTTGAAGTATCCTATTTCATTGCCCAATCGTAAATCCACGGCAGTGGTCTGATAAGGACACTGGTCCTCCCTCCATGACCCGTCGGGGTTCGGGTTCGGGATCGATCATGAGCCACTTTTTGTCAAGTGACTCGTGGATGCTGAGATTGGAAAGAATCATCGCGGTAGTAAATCGGAATCCAAGACGGGTATTGTGGCGGCGTTTTCCGTGGGCAAGACGGCCCAGGCCGTTTGGCCCTGCCGATAAACGCGCACTTTCACTTTGCCTATCTCGTTAACCGAACCTTCGACTTGCGCGCGATCCACAAAATAGGACTCGACCTCACCGTGCTTTGACGCGACCCTGATAGCAACTTCGTCACTAAACATCCCTTGAAAAGATGTTGCACTTGAGCCATTCCACGTCCATATGGATTCCTTGCCAGACTACAGTCCGCCCGAGTCATTGCTTTAGATTCATATCAGCCGAGGCGACAAAACTCAACCAGACGTGGTGGGATATTGTTTCGTTACGTTCGGCCGGCGACTCGCATTTCCGCAACACCGTTCCCCTCCATCTGTAAAACAATCGCAAGGCCGCCGCCGCGGCGTGACGGGTTGGTCCCGTGCCCCGGCTGTCTTGACGAGAATCGACTAAACAGATCAAGGAGTCACCGCTCATGCTCATCGAACAACGCGTGCGTCGCACGCTGGCCTGCGCCGTTTTAGCCGGGGCAGCGATGCTCACCGGAACCTCGGCTTTCGCCAACGTGAAAATGCCGGCCATCTTTTCCGATCACATGGTGCTTCAGCGGGAAATGCCCGTTCCCGTGTGGGGGACCGCCGACGCCGGGGAAGACGTGACGGTCACGTTCGGCGCCGACAAGGCCACCGCCAAGGCCGACAAAGAGGGCCACTGGGAAGTGAAACTCCCGGCGCTCAAGGCCAGCGATAAGCCGGAAGATCTGGTGATCGCCGGCAAAGACAAGGTCGAATTCAAAGATGTGCTGGTCGGAGAAGTCTGGATCTGCTCGGGCCAGTCGAACATGGAGTTCGGCATCAAGAACGGGAAGGATTCGGCCAAGGAAATCGCCGAGGCCAATCATCCGCTGCTCCGTCTTTTTACGGTTCCCAAGCACGTGTCGTATGAGCCGCAGACTGAGTTGGCCAAGCCGACGCCGCCGGGGATGGGCACATGGCTGGACTGCACGCCGGAAAATGTCGAGATCGGGGCGTGGGGCGGGTTTTCGGCGGTGGGTTATTTTTTCGGGCGCGATTTGCAGGAAAATCTGAAGGTGCCGGTGGGGCTGATTCACACGTCATGGGGCGGCACGGTCGCCGAGGCGTGGACGGAAGAGTCGCACTTGAAGAGCGAAGCCGACCTGGCGGGTCTTGTGCACAAGGCGCCGCCGTCGAGCGACGCGTACGCCAAGCAGCTTGAGAAGTGGGAAGCCGACGCGGCCAAGGCCAAGGCCGCCAAGAAGCCGATGCCGCGCAAGCCGAATGATCCGACGGGTAATCCGAATCAGGGGTCGGTGCTGTTCAACGGCATGGTGGCGCCGATCGTTCCGTTCGCGGTGCGAGGCGCCATCTGGTATCAGGGGGAAAGCAACGCTGGCCGTGCGTATCAATATCGCAAGTTATTGCCGATGATGATCAAGAGCTGGCGCGACGTGTTCAACGAGCCGGAGATGGATTTCTACATTGTTTCGCTGGCCAACTTCCAGAAGGTTTCCCCGACGCCCGGCGACGACGACTGGGCCGAATTGCGTGAAGCACAGGCCATGACCGCGGCCCAGCCACACAACGGACAGGCGATGGCCATCGACCTCGCCGACGAGAAAAACCCCGGCGATATTCACCCGCACAACAAGCAGGACGTCGGCTATCGCTTGTCGCTGGTGGCGCGGGCCAAGACATACGGCGAAAAGGTCGAATACTCCGGCCCGGAATACGCCGGCTCGAAGATCGAGGGCAATAAGGTCGTCATCGATTTCACGCATCACGACACGCTGGAAGCCAAAGGCGGCGAGCCACTCAAGGGATTCCAAATCGCCGGCGAAGACAAGGTCTGGCATTGGGCGGATGCCAAGATCGAGGGCAAAACGGTGGTCGTGTCGAGCAAGGACGTGGAAAAGCCGGCGGCGGTTCGATATGACTGGTCGCATAATCCCGAGGGCAACCTCTACAACAACGCCAAGTTGCCGGCGGTTCCGTTCCGGACCGATGATTGGAAGGGAAAGACCGAAGGGAAGTAGTCCGTCGGCCTGATTTCCTGAATCGACAAACGCGAGCGACTCCGTTCATCATCTGATGGCGGAGTCGCTTCATATCTGGTCGGCAGGGTGGGGCGAGGGCAATGCCTTCGGGGGAACAGTGCGGAACGAGATTTTCATCGCTTGCATCGAAAGAGCTATAGCCTCCAATCGATTTCCCGATGGCCGAACATCCGTAGCGTCTCATTAATTTTCGAGAACGGCCGGCTTCCAAAGAAGCCGTTATGGGCGCTGAGGGGCGAAGGGTGGGCGGATTTGATGATCGCGTGCCGGCGGGTATCGATCAGATTTTCCTTCTTTTGCGCGTACGCGCCCCAAAGCACAAACACCACCGGCTCAATTTTTTCATTGACGCGCTCGATGATTTCGTCGGTGAATGTTTCCCATCCTTTGTTTTTGTGCGAATTGGCTTGATGTGCCCGCACCGTCAGCACCGCGTTAAGGAGTAAAATACCTTGCCGGGCCCATGGCGTCAGACAGCCGGTCTGGGGCGCGGATATGCCGAGGTCGTTCTTGAGTTCCTTGAAAATATTCGACAGCGAAGGTGGCGGCCGCGTTCCGGGCGCTACGGAAAAACAAAGGCCGTGCGCCTGCCCGTTGTCGTGATAGGGGTCTTGTCCCAGCAGAAGAACGCGCACCTGCGAGTAGGGGGTGTGCGCCAGGGCGTTAAAAACGTCTGAGGCCGGAGGGAAAACTTCGCCGGTCTTCCGCTCAATTTCTACATACTCCACAAGATCGCGAAAGTATGGCTTAACACGCTCGCCGGAAAGAACGTCCTGCCACCCTGGGGGAAACTGTGCGAGATGGGATTGCACGCCGCTCTATTTTACCCGCGAACCGCCATGCCGGCGTTTTCGGCGGCGGCCTTCTTTTTCGCTTTCCGAGCCCTTTCCTCGGCGGCCATCTCCTGGCAATCGCGCACGATCCGCATTCCAAGCCAGATCATCAGCAGCGAGATCAACGTCACCAGTGCCGCCCCGACAAACCCGTTCAGAATCAGCGCCAGGATGTAGACCGAACTGATGACTCCGCCGATGATCATTCTTTGCGGACCGCGAAAGCTCGTGTTGTAGGCGGGGAGCCAGCGACGGATCATTTTGAGATATTGACGAAACCATTGTAATTCGGTGTCTTCTTCCTTCTTGATCCTGGCGTTGAGGCTTTCCATCGTCGAGCTTGACGCCGAGAGCACGCCGGCGGCGAAAAGCAGAGCCGTATACGCAAGCGTGCCAAAACAAACCAGATTGTAGATCAAGGGGTCAATCAACGAAGAATGACGTTCGTGCAGCAAATGAACGAACGTGAACGCCACCTCGATGACCAAAGGCAAAGCAAAAGTGATCAGCATCTTTTGCCTTTTTGACATGGCTCCCGCCCGCACGGGAACGGCTTCGCTGAATTGTTTGCACTTGGGGCATCTTACCTGCTGGCCGAGAAACTCATCGGGAACATCGGTGATTTCGTGACAGTTGGTGCAAGTGACCTTAATCATGACAGACCCCGAGGAAAGTGGCCAGTACCCATGCTAAGCCATGTGAGCCGACTTCCGGCCGCACAGTTACAAGTTTGATTTGCCCTTCGTTATACCCTCGCGGACACTTGGCGCGCGCGAAAATCAGTGTTCGTAGCGTAATTCCCGTTCAACGCGATTAACATACCGCAGCGCAAAACTCATGGCAACCGGTACGTCGCACCCGTCGCCGAAATAATTTGCAAATTCTTAACTTCCGTCGTCGCCAATGGCGAAGAACAGCGTGACGTGAAAACAGTATATTGAACATGGGAAATGCCCCGGCCCGACGCGGGCTTGCGATATTCGGAATTTGCACGGCGGTTGTAATTGGGCTCGTCGCACGCGCTCATAGCGCAGCCACGCCCGCCGCGTCGTCGCGGGAATCGGGATCGTATGAGTGGCGGAAGTGGGAGCATTTCTGGTCGTTTGAACCGATCGCCCGGCCGACGCCGCCGACGGTCGCTGGTACCGGCTGGGTTCGAAATCCCGTCGACGCGTTCATCCTCGCTCATTTGCAAGCCAGGGGAATTTCGCCGGCGCCCGAGGCTGATAAGGCCACCCTCATCCGCCGCGCCACTTACGATCTGCTCGGTTTACCGCCGACCGCTCAGGAACTTCGGAATTTCCTGGCCGACAAATCTCCCGACGCCTATGAATCGTTGATCGACCGATTGCTCGCCTCGCCGCACTACGGCGAAAAATGGGGACGGCACTGGCTGGACGTCGTCCGCTACACCCCGGGCCGAATCGCATTCCCCGGCGTCAAGCACACCGCCGGGGATTCGCACTATCGCGATTACGTCGTTCGCGCGTTGAACGAGGACAAGCCATATGACCAATTCGTCACCGAACAACTCGCCGGCGATCTACTGGCGCCATCCTCCGATCGCCAGCAGGAATACGATCAAATCACCGCCCCCGCTTTCTTGTCGATCGGCCCCTGGTTCGACATGTGCACCGATCCCAACCGCCTGAAACTGGAGATGATCGACGACATGATCGGCGCCACCGGAAAAACCTTTCTAGGCCTCAGCTTTCAGTGCGCCCGCTGCCACGATCACAAATTCGATCCGATCCCGACCGCCGACTATTACGCCCTGGCCGGTATCTTCGGAAGCACCCGCATCGTGGGCGATTTCAGCGAATACTGGCGCGACGGGCGCGTGCGGCTCTTGCGCCCGCTGGCGATGCCCGACGAAGTCGCCGCCAACGATCGCATTCGCGTGCAAATCGACGAGAAAAAAACGGCCCAGTGGAAGTACCTGACCGATCGGCATGCCGAGCTTTTGGCGCGATGGCAACTGGATGAGCCGCGCTATCGCGCCGCCGCCGCTACCGTCGCCCGCCCCTATATTCGAAATTTCGAGGCGGAAGATTTTGACGGCGTCTACAACCTTCGCGTCGCCGAGCTTTCGTTCGAGGGCAAGGTCGTTCAGGTCATCGAAACGCTCAATCCCACGATGCAGTGGGTTCGTTATAAATTCGAGGTTCCCACGTCCGGCCGCTATCGGCTGGAAGCGTTTTTTTCCGCGGACGAAAAATCGCCGCTGGCCGTTCAGGTCAATGGAACCAACGTGACCGAAGACGCGCTGGACGCCACCACCGGCGGATGGGGCCTCGCGTATCGGCGCTGGGAGCCGATGGCGACGTTCGATCTCAAGGCGGGCCTCAATTTTCTCCGCATGACCCGCAAGGAAGGCAGCTTCCCGCGCATCGATAAATTCCGCCTCTACGGCGCCGACGATCAATTCGATTCTTCGGTCGAGCGGACGGCGAAGGAGCGGAATCTTCAACCGGCCGTTCTCGCGAATTTCATAAAAGACCCCGATCATCCGTGGCCAACCGCCCCGGGCATCATTCCCTTTCTGGATGACGCGCAGCGACGGATCGTCGGATCGATGGACGCCGACATGGAGCGACTCGCCGCTCAGATCGCGCCGCAGCCGCTGGTGGTGGCGGTAAACGATCAGCCCAAGCCGGGCGATATGCCGATCCATCTGCGCGGCGGCGTCGACGCGGTCGCCAAAGAACTCACTCCCCGAAACTGTCCCCGGCTTCTGGATCATCTCATTCCCCGTCCGGTGATATCTCCCGGCGAAAGCGGTCGGCTGGAGCTGGCGCGCTGGATCGTCGATCCGCGCAATCCGCTGACGGCGCGGGTGATGGCCAATCGAATCTGGCAATGGCATTTCGGCCGGGGCCTGGTCGAAACCGCCAGCGATTTCGGCAGCCGCGGTTCACCGCCCACGCATCCGCAACTTTTGGATTGGCTGGCGGGACATTTCGTCGATCAGGGATGGTCGATGAAAAAACTAAATCGGCTAATCCTTCTCTCCAGCGCCTATAGAATGAGCGGCGCCGCCGATCCCGCAACGATCGCCGCCGATCCGGACAATCGCGAATTATCCCGTTTTTCGCCGCGGCGGTTGGAGGCGGAGGAATTATTCGATTCGATGTTCAGCAGCACGAACATTCTGCTTCGCCAGGAGAGCGGCAAGCCGTTGGACGTGAAAAAAAGTCTGGGCCGCGCGATGTATGTATTGACGACCAACCGCGCCCCGCCGGGGCTGGGCCCCGAGGTGCGGAAGATGTTGACGCTGTTCGATCTTGACATGACCGGCGCCACGGTGGATCGGCGCCCTTCATCGAATACAGCCGCCCAATCGCTCTTTTGGCTCAACAGTCCGCTTCCGCGGTATTACGCGGGAAAGTTCGCCGATCGATTGCTGAAAATGGACAAGCTCGATGATGAAAAACGACTGGACCAGGCGTACTGGATCGCCTTCGGCCATCATGCCGACAAGCGGATAGGCCGGGTTACGCTGGATTACCTGGATCAACTGCAATCGCAAGGCATGTCGCGCCAGGACGCATGGACGCGGGTGTGTCAGGCGATGTACGCCAGCGATGAGTTCCATTATATACAATAGAAAAGTAAAGAGTTGTCGCAGATGAAATACCCAGGAGCTTTCCGTGAGCGAAGTCCCGCAGCCGATCAAGCACACCAATCGCCTGGCACGCGAGTCTTCCCCCTATCTGTTACAGCATGCCCACAACCCGGTGGATTGGTATGCCTGGGGGCCGGAGGCGTTCGAGGCGGCTCGAAAAGAGAATAAGCCGATCTTTCTGTCCGTCGGATATTCAACGTGCTACTGGTGCCATGTGATGGAACGCGAATGCTTCGAGAATGAAGCTGTCGCGGCGGAGATGAATCGGCGGTTCGTCAATATCAAGGTCGATCGCGAGGAGCGGCCGGACGTCGATCAACTATATATGCTTGCGGTGCAGGTGCTGACCCGGCACGGCGGGTGGCCGATGAGCGTATTCATGTCGCCGGACCTGCGGCCGTTTTATGGCGGAACATATTTCCCGCCGACGGATATGAACGGCCGGCCTGGCTTCGTCACCATTCTGAAGGGAATTGAGGACGCCTATCGCAATCGGCCCGCCGATGTCGCACAGACCGCGGACCGGCTCGGGGATATTCTTCGGCAGTTCGCGGAGCCTGCCGGATCGGATACGCCGATCGAAATCGACCAGACGTTTGTCGAGGGACTGATCCGCCGATCCGTTTCGGATTATGATTCAAAACACGGCGGATTTGGCGGCGCCCCCAAGTTTCCGAGGGAAACACTGCTCGAATTGCTGCTGGTTTATACTCAAAACGCGGGGCCGGACGATACGTTGAAGTCGCGCGTCGCGCAGATGGTTCGCCATACGCTTGACGCCCTGGCCGAAGGCGGAATCCGCGATCAACTCGGCGGAGGGTTTCATCGCTATTCCACCGACGCACACTGGCTCGTGCCGCATTTTGAGATCATGCTGTACGACAATGCGATGCTCGCCTGGTGCTATGTCGAAGGCTATCGCCAGACACAGGACCCGCGCTACCAGGCTGTCGCGCGCGGGATATTCGATTTCGTACTGAGGGAAATGACATCAGACGAGGGTTTGTTCTATACGGCGATGGACGCCGAGGTCGATTCACAGGAGGGGCTGAACTACCTGTGGACGAAAGAGGAAGTGGAAAGGGTGCTGAAAAGTAGTCTGGGAGACGGGGCGCCTGAGAGAAATGCCATCGAAACTTTGCTGAGTATATACGGGCTGAATCGCGGCCCAAACTTTGCCGACCCGCATCATGGCGACGGCGTGCCGAACAGGAACATTTTGTATTTGGCGGCGCCAATCTCTTTTCCGGCCGGCGCCGACGGAGAGGCGAAGTCGGCATTGCTGGATCCGGACCTGGCGAAACTGCGGCAGATACTCTACGACGCACGCCGCAAACGGAAACAACCGCTGCTCGATACGAAGATCATCACCAGTTGGAATGCGCTGATGATTCGCGCCCTCGCTTACGGCGGGGAGATTTTACGCGACACGCGATACATCGACGCCGCGCGCCGCGCCGCCGACGAATTGCTGACGGGCCATCGTACGCCCGATGGCGGTCTGTATCGCACCAGTCGCGATGGGGCGGCCAAGTATCAAGGCTTTTTAGACGATTATGCCTTTTTCATTCACGCCCTGTTGGCGCTCGTCGACGCAACGGGGGAAGATTTATGGAATAGGCACGCTACTGATCTGGCGTCGGCGATGGTTGCCAAGTTTGGCGATCCGGATCACGGCGGTTTCTTCTTTTCCGAGAAGGACGCTCCCGATCTGATCATCCGGCAAAAGACTGCCAGCGATAGTCCGCTCCCGAGCGGGAACGCCATCGCCGCAATGGCCTTGTTGCAACTCGGCCAGACCGCGCAATGCCGTCAAGCGCTGTCGCTTTTCGCCCGGCAGACCGAATCGCAGGGCGAAGGCATGAGCGCGATAGTACAGGCAATGCTGCAATATATCAGAAAAGCCGGCCCGTTTTCGGCTGGGACGGATGAAGACGCCGTTGCGACGGAGCGGCCTCTCTCCGCGCAGGAGGTTGCGCATCAAGTCGTCGGCGCCCAAAGCGAATGGCGTGGCACGGATGAACTGCACCTCCATTTAAAAATCGCCGATGGATTTCACGTTAACGCACATGATGTCTCCGGTGATCCGGTGTTGATCGCCACCAGCCTGAACGTAGTTGAAGACCCCACGGCGACGGTGGATTATCCGCCGGGCGAAGAGTTGAAGACCCCATTCGCGGATGGGCCGATTCGCGTTTATGGGGGAAATGTGGAGCTTGTCGTGCGGTTGTCGAAGGTACGGCATGAAGGATCGACGCTTAGACTACGGTTGACCTATCAAGCCTGCGATGATTCGGCCTGTCTCATGCCGCTGACGAAAGAGATTGTGGTAGAACGGCCTGAATAAACAGGAGCCAATCCGGACGCTTTCCCCCGCGACCATCTAATCGCACGGGAATTAACATGGTTGAACCGGATAGACAGGATGAAGAGCAAAACAGACAAGTTTTTCTCTCTCCTATCCTGTACATCCTGTCTATCCATGTTAAGAAAATTTGATAGTGGCGGGTGAAACCCCGGTTGGCTTCGCGTTTGTCGTTCTATTGCTACTTCTTCAGAAGCGAAGCTGACGCCGGATCGAGATAGAGCGTTAGATCGGGATGTTGTTGCAGAATTGACGCCGGCACGTCCACGCTGAGCGGTCCCTCGACGGCGCCCTGCACGGCCTTCGCTTTTCTCTCGTCCGGCACACTGCAAATCAACGAGCCGCTCTTGAGAATCTGTCTACATGACATCGATATGGCTTGTTTCGGCACATCCTCAAAGCTCTCAAACCATCCTTCCCCAAGCTGCTGGCGCCGGCATGCCTCGTCCAGTTCCACGACAATGTAGGCTTTGTCGGTTTTGAAATTCGCCGGAGGATCGTTGAAGGCGACGTGCCCGTTTTCGCCGATGCCGATGAAGGCCACGTCGATCGGCCGATGCTTGAGGATCGCCCCAAGCCGCCGGCATTCGGCCTGCGGATCGGATTCGGCTTCGATGTAGTGAAAGGCGTGCACCGGCAGGGGAAGGCGCCGGTGAAAGCGTTCCCACAGAAAGAGTCGAAACGAAGCCGGGTGCGTGATGGGAATCCCGACGTATTCGTCCAGGTGAAATACGGTGACGGCATTCCAGGGCACGTTCTTTTCCTCGACAAGCGCCGCGAGCATTTCGAATTGCGAGGCGCCGGTGGCGACGACGATATTCGCCCGGCCGCGCTGATGAATCGTTCGTCGAATCAACTCGGCCCCGGCGCGGGCGGCCTGATTGCCCAGTTCCTGTTTGTCGTTGGCGATGATGATCTGCATGGAGGTTCCATTGAATAAACGGCGATGGACCGCGATTCCGCGGATCGGCGCGGATGAACAGCTATAAAAAAGCTGCTTTGATCGCCTGGACATCCCGCCTCAACACATCGAATTTCTGGTCGGCGGCATACTTTTGTAACGATTCGTTTTCGATACACAAATCCCGCCGATAGCCTGCTTTCTCCAAAATTCTCGCCACACGCCGCAGGTCTATGTTTCCTTCGTCCAGCGGGCAACAATATTTCGCATATTCCGAACCGATCGGTCGTGACGTATTCGCGAGCGCCGGCGGATAGTTGATGTTCTTGATATGCGTGTGCCTGGTTCGCGGCGCATACCGTTCCAGCAGAATATAGAGGTCATCGAGCGCCACGCCCCACCAATAAAAATTTCCGGTATCGAGCGTGATGCCCAGGCGTGGATGATCGACGGCGGCGAAGATGGCGTCGAGAAAGACCGGATCGTTGCCGATGGGGCCGTGGTTTTCGATCCCGATGTCAATGGTTGAATCAGGCGTTCGTTCAACGATTCGACGAACGCCGACGATGAAGTTGTCGCGCACGACTTGGCGGGGAAGTTCTTTGTCGCGGGTCAGGGGATCGAGGCGAACGACGGGGGCGCCGAGTTTTTCGGCAAGGCGAATCGCGCGCACCGACCAGGCGATATGATCGTCGGCGTGCTCGGATGAAAAGTCGGTCATCAGTAAGAGCGCGGAAACGCGGACGGCCTGTGCGCTCAATGTTTCTTGCAACCGGACGACGGCCGCGTCGTTGTCGGCGGAGAACGGGACGCCATTGGTTTGCCGAAGGTGAGGCGTCGTGAGATCGGGATCGACTTGCAGTTCGACGGCGCCGAGGCCGAGATCGCGCAGGGCCTCGAAGAGGGATCGGCCGTCGGCGGCCAATGAAAGGGTGTGATCGCGGATCGAAACGCGGGGATGGTTTTGAATAGCCGGTCGGTCGCCCATGGCCATAGGATACCACTCCGCTTTCATCATTGATTGACGTCCTGCCCAAAACCCCGTACCATCTGCCGGCTTAGAACCCCCCGGACATTGACGTCAAGCCCTTACCACGGAAGGCGTTACGTCTCGGTGGCGAAAACGCGGCAGGAAGAAAATCCCGGCATGTTTGCCATCGTCAGCGATATTCACGGTAATTTGGAGGCCTTCACCGCCGTTCTTCACGAGATCGATCGGCGGGGGATTCAGCACATTGTTTGCCTGGGAGATATCATCGGGTATGGGCCCAATCCGATGGAATGTATGGATTTGGTGATGACCCGCTGCCGGGCGGCATTGATGGGGAATCATGATTTCGCGGTCCTGTATGAGCCGTTCAACTTTAACGCCGGCGCCGAGCAGGCTTGCTTCTGGACGCGAAAATGTTTCGAGAATGATACCGACATTGCCCGACGGGCGCTGCGGTGGAAGTATCTTGGGAACCTTCCGGTGCGGATTCGCACTCCGGAGTTTGTCGGCGTGCACGCTTCGCCGCGAAGGCCGATCAACGAGTACATTTTTCCGGACGATATTTATACGAATCCCGGAAAATTCGTGAGTATTTTCGAGCGGTTCGAGAAGCTTTGTTTTGTCGGGCATACGCATGTGCCGGGGGTATTTCTGGAGGGGCCGGATTTTTACAGTCCCGACGAATTGGATTACAAGTTCGAGCTGACGGACGAGAAAGCGATCATCAACGTCGGCAGCGTTGGCCAGCCGCGCGATCGTGATCCGCGCAGCAGTTTTGTGGTGGTCACCGAAACCTATGTCGAGTTCGTCCGCCTGCCCTACGATGTGGAAACGACCGTGAGGAAGGTCGAGGCGATTTCCGAACTGGATAACTTTTTGGGGACCCGATTACTAGACGGACGTTGAATGGATAAGCGACAATGGATCAGTGCAATATCGCTCTCGGTGGCGGTCTTTGCGCTGTGGACCGTGTTCGAGATGTGGTATCTGAAGAACCACCCGCCGGCGCCGGACACAGGCACGGCGGCGGCGACTCAGCCCGCGCCGATTTCCAGCGCGCCCGATCTGGCCGCGACCAATCCCGCCGCGACCCATCCTTCGACGACCCAGTCCGCCGTGCCCGAGATGACGGCGGGGTTGCATGCGGTGGCGTCGACCCAGCCGGCCGCGGGAATTTCCCTTGGATCGGCGGATAAGGGTAACGCAAAGTTCGCCATGGAGGTCGATCTTTCGCCGGACGGCGCGGGAGTCGGGCAGGTCATTCTCAACGATTTTTACGCCCCGCGCGCCAACGGCCAGCCCAAGAGCGTCAAAAGACCCTATGTATTTCAACAGGCGTTTATCGATCATCCCGGCACCGACGCGCTGGGCACCCGGTCGCTGATCATCGACGGCAAAACGGTCGATCTTTGGAATGTCCGCTGGAACACCGTTTCTTCTACCGCCGCCTCGGCCACGTTCTCCGTCGATGTCGTCGACGAGCAAGGTCCTGTCGCCCGAGTCGCCAAAACCTACCGCGTCGCCGGGCGCAACGAAGGCAAAGCGCAAACGAAGGGTTTTGAGGTGGACGTCGAGCAGACGATCAGGAATCTGCGGCCGGGCGGAACGCTGAACGTCCGTGCGGTCATAAACGGCCCGACGCCGCCGCCGGCGGAAAATGAACAGACCGACGATCGGATGATCGTCGTCGGCTACGACGAAGCCGGCAAGGATATCGCGCTCACCCAGCATCCGCAGCTTCAGTTCAAAGGCGCCAGCGCGACAAAGGATCTCACCGAAGACAGCGGCAGACACTTTGTATGGGCCGGGCAGGCGAGCACGTATTTCGGCGCCATCGTCCTTCCGGGTCCGGCGGAAAAATTCAATTATTCCGCGCGCGCCGAGGGGTTGGAACCGAACTCCGAAACCGACCATGACGTCGCGATCGTTTTTGACACGCCGGAGATGACGATCGCCGCCGGGCAGGAAGTCGCGGCGCCGATGTCGGTGTATTTCGGCCCCAAATGGCGGGCGGTTCTCGACGATCCCTATTACGCAAGCTTTCCGCGCAAATATGACAAGCTCTTGCTCTACACGAGCAAGATGTGCGCCTGGATTACGTCGGATACTTTGATTGCGGGGCTTGTGTTAATTTTGCGCGGGTTCTATTTCATATTCAGGGATTGGGGTTTGTCGATTATCTGCCTGGTGTTGTGCGTGCGGGCGTTGCTGCATCCGATCACCAAACGATCGCAAGTGCAGATGATGAAGATGGGCAAGCTCGCGCCCGAGGTCGAGAAGCTCAAGAAAAAATATGCCGACAAGCCGGATGAATTAAATCGCGAGATGATGAAGGTGTACAAGCAGCAGGGGGGCGCGATCCTTGGCTGTTTGCCGATGTTCCTTCAGACGCCGATCTGGATCGCGCTGTGGTCGGCGTTGCAAAGCACGTTCGAGCTTCGGCAGGCGCCGTTTCTTTATAACCTGACGTGGATCAAGGATCTGGCCAAGCCGGATCGGCTGGTCGATCTGGTCGCGATCTTCGGGCATCCGATTCCGATTCCGCTGATCATCACGACCTGGCATATCTCGGCCATCAACATCCTTCCGATCCTGATGGCGGCGGTGACCTACATCAACCAGAAGTATTTCATGCCGATGCCGATCGCGGCGACGCCCGAGCAGGAGCAGCAGCAGAAGATGCAGCGCGGCATGTCGCTG
>DASZME010000011.1:0-34769 GCA_035551995.1 Tepidisphaeraceae bacterium | reverse complement strand
GGGCAGGAAACTGTATGTCGGTAATCTGAGCTACGACGTCGATAGCTCCGCTCTTCAGGAACTTTTCGCTCCCCACGGAACCGTGGACAGCGCGCAGATCATCACCGATCGCGACACCGGCCAAAGCAAGGGCTTCGGCTTTGTCGAGATGAGCAGTGATGGCGAGGCCCAGGCGGCCATCGCGGCCCTCAACGGCCAACAGCACGGCGGTCGCGCCCTGACTGTCAATGAAGCCAAGCCCAAGGAAAATCGCACCGGCGGCGGTGGCGGCGGTGGTGGTCGCGGCGGCTATGGCGGCGGCGGCGGTGGTGGCGGTCGCAGCGGCGGCGGCTACGGCGGTGGTGGCGGGGGCGGCGGCGGCGGCCGCGGCCGCTACTAAACTACACCAATTACCACCAGGGAGCCGCAGAAATGCGGCTCCCTGGCTTTTCGCGATCCCTTTCCTTCGACAACCAAATTATCCGCGCGTTCACTCCACTCGCCAGAGAACGCGCTCGCGCGAAGGACAAAACGATTCGCCCGATCAATCGACGGCGTCCCCTCGATGACCTGCCGTCCCGACGCGCCGCAAAAATAGCTGAGCTAAAACAAGAGTGAGTGCTCCGCCGGGAAATGACCGATGTGTACCCAGCCGAAAGGATTCTAATGCCCGATGAAATCGCGCCCACCAAGCCAAAAACCAAGCCGGTCGTAACGCCCGACGAAGATCTGTCGGCTGAAATCGTCCGCACCGTCTCCAAGACTCCCAGCGAATCGGTGACGTGCCGACGGATTACGCGCGATCATTATCGCTGCAATTGGTGGGCTCCGGAAAATACGCTTGGGTATGACAATCCCCGCATGACCGGTTTGCTGGTCACGACGAATCGGGTGGCCAAGAGCCGATTCCTGCGCGCCACGAGAATTGCCGGCGGATTGGAAATCACGATCATTTCTTCCGAAAGACCGCCGGAGAGCGATTAGCGTTTTCTTCATGTTCGTCGCGCGAGCTTCGGTCGCGAGACACGCCCCGCAAGCGGGGCCGCGAAACGCAGCGACGCCGCAGTAACCTGAAAAATACTCTTCCTTCGCGGGATGGGCATTGGAACAAACGACCGCGATGACGTCGCTCCAAGATGGTTACATTGCGGTGACGTTCTTCTCAGGCTTCCGGCTGGCCGTTGTTCTGAATGCGGCGTCCCTTTCAATCGCAAAAATCCCGCCACCTACTTGACCAATTCGGCGTATGTACGGTGAATATATTGGCTGCCGAGCATTCCGCTTCTAGCGGGAGGCGGCGGCAAAATCGTTGTCATCCCATTAGAATTGCGCCTCATACGCGGTTCACGCGGCGCTGACGCTTGAGCGGAACATGCCGCGGCGGCAACTCATCTCGCGCGGGAATCCGATTTTACGTTCTGACCGTTGTCCTCCCCGCCTCGAATCGGTTTCACTGGCTGTGTCGTCGCCGAATCATCTGGTTGCGTTTGCGGAATGGCGCCGCGCCGCATGCCTCGGATATGCTCCTGAAAAACGCCCGGCGCAACCGCGCGCGGCGTTAGGGTGGTGCTTTTCATTTCGTCCTGTGAAATCGCGCCCAGAGAACCGGGTTGCAGCGCCACATGCGGCGTCAGGAATATCAACAACTCCGTTTTACTCTTGCTGATCTGCGTTCGACGAAACACCTCGCCGACGATTGGGATATCGCCTAATAACGGGATTTTCGAGATCGTGCTGGTTTTACTGTCTTGCATCAATCCGCCGATGACGATTGTTTCGCCGTCTTTGATTCCCACCCGGCTCTCGGCCGATCGCTTGGCGATGATCGGGGCGGCGACGCCGGCGGAGATGGGAACGGTCGTGCCGGTGAGTTGGCTGATCTCCGGCGCCACGTCCAAAATAACCAACCCCTCCGGATTGATGTGCGGCGTCACGTTCAAAATGATGCCGATGTCCTGATATTGAATCGTGTTGATCTGCTGGCCGGTATCGGTGATCTGCGTGTTGGTAATGAAGGGGACTTCCTGACCGACCGTTATCGTCGCCAACTGATTATCGCTTGCCAGAATGTAGGGTCGCGAGAGGACGTCCAGTTTTCCTTCGATGGCCAGGGCGTGCAGCGTGAGATTGAGATTGCTCTCGAGAACACTGACGACCAATCCGCCGTTGGCCATCGCGGCGGCGGCATTGCCCAGCGTGTTTGCGGCGGTCTGGCCGTTGCCACTGGGCCGGGTGTTGAGGATTGAAAAATCCAAGCCCCAATCGGCCGAGTTATCGTGCGTCACCTCGGCCACCAAAACTTTAATAAGCACTTGCGCCGCCGGGCGGTCCAGTTCCTTGATGATGTCGCGCACCGAGTCCTTGAACTTCGATGCCGTGGTGACGATGAGCGAATTCGTATCGACGTCCGCGACGATGAATACCTGTCCGCTCATTTCGTTGACGGCGGCGGTGAGATTTCCCGGAAGCCTGGGACCCGTATGCTGGCCGAATCCGCCGCCGTTGCGTTGGCCATGGCGAGCGCCGATGCCGGTTCCGCCGGCGAGAGTGCCCGAGCCGTTACTCCCGGCCGATCCCCGCCCTCCGTTACCCTGCTGGTTTTGTTGTTGCTGCTGCAAGGGCTGGCCGTTCGGTCCGACGGCTTGGCCGTTGTTGTTCTGGTTCTGCGAGTTGGTGTTGCCGAACAGGGTATTCAGTACGGTTTCCAGATTCGCCGCTTGCGCATTTCGCAATCGATAGATGAACAACGAATCTTCCGAGGTGGCGTTCGAGTCGAGCTTCGTCACAAGGTCTTCGACAACTTTCATCGACTCCTTCGGTCCGGTCACCACGAGCGTATTGGTTCGGTCATCGGAAGTGGCCGTTACTTTCGCTCCCTTTGAACTCGGCGGCGCCGGGCCGAAAAAAATGAAACGGAAACCGGAGTTATTGTTGGCGTCCTTGTCCTCCGGCTCGAAGATCGACTTGATCATTTTCGCGGTGTCAAACGCGTCGGCGAATTTTAGCTGAAAGGTGCGAATTTCCGATCCGGTTCCCGGACTTGAATCAAGGTCGTTGATCAGATCTCCGATCGCTTTGATCGCTTCCGCCGACGCCGAAACGATAACGCTGTTGGTCCGCTCATCGGCGGTGATGTTCACCTTGACCTTCGCGGAGGATTCGCCCATATTTCCGAACGGGTTGAAAAACGGAAACCCGCCGCCGTCGCTGGAGCCGTACAATTTTGACAGCACTTTGGTAGTCGCCTCCGCGTCGGCGAAATTGAGGCGAAACGCCTTCATTTGGGAAGCGGGAACAGGATTCGAATCCAATTCCTTCACGATATCTTCGATTACTTTCAGCGTGGCGGCGGGGGCGGTCAGCAATAGCGTGTTGGTTCGCGGATCGGCATCGGCGCGGACATGTCCGCCGCGCAGGGCCTGATCGATCGCGCCGCCGGGAATCCGGCCTTCGCGGCCGCGCGGCATGACCCCGCCTTGCTGTTGTTGCTGCATCATCTGCAGCATCTGCTGAGCGTTGGCGCCACCCGCCGGTTCCCCCGGCGCGTGAAACATCGAGGAAATAAGCTTGGCCGTTTCCTGGGCATCCGCGAATTTCAGATGAATCACCCGCAATTCGGTGCTCGCCGCCTGCCCCATATCCAATGCGTTGATGATCTGCACGAGCCGCCGGATATTCGCCGATGAATCAGTGATGACGATCGAGTTGCTGGCCTCGTTGGCGGTGACATCGGCGTCGCTCGCGATGAGCGGCGTGAGATCCTGCCGGAGCTTTAGGGCGTCGACGTTGGCCAGCGGAATAACCTGCGTGATCATGTCATCGGACGCCGCGATGGCCGCCGGGTCGCTTCCGACGTGCACCGGCACGCTTCCTTTTTTTGCCTTTTCGCGCGGGACGATCCGCACGATGCGCCCGTTCTGAACCGCGTTAAACCCGTTGGCCTTGAGCACCGTATTAAGGAGCGTTACGGCTTCCTCGGGCGTAAGCGGCTCGGTGCTTTCGACGGTCACCCGGCCATCCAGTTGCCCTTCTTTGACGACGATCAAACCTGCCGCTTCGCATAGGTGGTCCAGAACAACCTCCAGCGGCGCATCCTTAAAATTCATGCTGATGCGCCGTGTCGCCGGTGCGCCGGCGGGGCGCGTGGCGGCGTGAATTTGATAGTCCGCCGGCTCCGACGGCCGCGTCGCAGGAGCGTTTGGCGGCGTGGACGGCGCCGCCGGCTGCGTTGTTGTTTCGGCGCCGGCGCTAACGGCGCCATGGATGAAAAACGCGATCAGCGCGACAACAACGCCGTTTCGCTTTTTCGCCCATGCTCCCGGTACACCAGCGCATGCTGGTTTTGGGGGCGCGGGCGTCTTCGCCCGCTCATGCCGCGGCCAGGCGGGCGAAGACGCATGCGCCCCTAAAAGCCTGGATAGTATGGTCACAGGGATACACCGGGTCGGCATCGTGGAAATCTCCTTGCGGACAAGCGAGGGATCAATTGTCGTGAGAAGGCCGGCCGCGCCGATTGTTGCCGTTTTCCGGTTTTACGCCGTCGGCGGCATTTGGCGATGCGGCGATCAAAGCGGCCGCCTGCGCCGCGTCCGGCGGGAGTTCGCCGACGTCGGAAGGCGCGGTCGCCGGCGCGTTTTGCCCTTTTGCCCCGGCGGTTGCCGCCGGCGCGGGCGGGGCGATGATGGCGGTTTCCCCGGCAAGGTTTTGGCCGATTGCGACGGAGATGCATTTCCCGCCCATCTCATATTGGAAGCCGTGAAGCGTCAGGTGCGAAATATTCCCGCCGACGAGGGTGGCGCCGTTTTCGAGTTTTCGAATTTGACGCGTGATGGGATCTTCGACGATTGCGGTATAACCGCCGTCTTCGTCACGGACGACGCCGCGAAGGATCCATCCCGAGCCGGCCGATCTGGCGGTTCCCGCCATTGCCGCCCCGTTTTTTCGTGCGAAAATGCAGCGCGACAGCAGGGGGTTGAAGCCTTCGGGCATCACGGCCGCGGCCGAAATCTTGGATGAAGGCTGAGACGCCGGCGCTCCCTTTGGTTCCGGCGAACCGTTCGCCGTCAAAGCGCCAAGCACCCCGACCCATGCAATGACGTTTTTCATCCGGCTGGTCTCCGCGGGAAACGCGTCAGTGATCCACTCTGCGAACCCTGGCACAATCCCATCCGCCGTGCAATCTCCGTACGATAACAGATGTTTGGCCGGCAAGAATGTTTCGCGCGAAAAAATTTTCCGGTGATGAAGAACCATCCCCCTTCGTGTTCGATGAATCGTTTTCGCCGCCTCGAGTCTGTTTCTAATGCCCGCCCGGCGCCGCCCCGGGCTTGTTCTTTTTCATCAGGAAGAGCATGGGGATCATCGCCGCGCAGAAGATCGACAAGAGCCAGAACACATCGATGTACGCGAGCATTTGCGCCTGGCGCTGGACGACGCGATAGGTCATTCGCTGGGCTTGCAAGAGGGCATAGGAGACCGACGAGCCGCCATGCTCGCTTACCACGCCCATCATCCCGTGGAGCATTCGTTGAGCGATCGGATTGAACGGGTTGACGTGGCCGCCCAATACCGACTGGTGATACTGGCCGCGCCGCCACAGGACGGTATTGACGAAGGAGATCCCGACGCTGCCGCCCATGTTGCGGGAGAGATTCATCATGGCCGACGCGTCGTTGCTCTTTTCCATCGGGAGGCTGGCGTATGCCGCGACGTTGATCGGCACGAATAAAAACGCCAGACCCGACGCCTGAAAAATTCTCGCCCAGACCAGCGTTGAAAAGCTGACGTTTAAATCAAAACTCGTCAGGTGATAGATCGCGACGGCGGATATCGCCATGCCGAGCATGACCATCGAGCGCGCGGGAATCTTTCCCAAAAGGAAGCCGACCATCGGCATCATGCCCATCACCGCCAGGCCGCCGGGCGTAAGGACCTGGCCCGACCGCTCGGCGGTGTAACCGAGCAACGTCTGCGTGAACAGCGGCAGCAATATCGTCGTTCCAAACAACACGATCCCGATGATGAACATGATGACGTTCGCCACCGCAAACGTTCTGTCGTGCACCAACAACTGCAGATCGAGCACCGGCTGATCGATCCACAATTCCCAGATCACGCCGAGGATCAGCCCCAGCGAGGACAAGACCGTCATCGTGACGATGAACGAGGAGGAAAACCAATCGTCTTCCTGGCCCTTGTCGAGCACGACCTGAAGGCACCCGAGCCCCAGGGCCAGCAAGCCAAATCCGATATAGTCGATTTTCAATCCCGCATCGAGCCGGCGTTTGCGTTCGGCGGTCAGCCGGGGGGGATCGTGCACGACGATCTCGGCCAGCAACAGGGAGACGATGCCGACCGGCACATTGATGAAAAATATCCATCGCCAGGAAAAATTATCGGTGATCCACCCACCGAGCGTGGGACCGATGGCGGGGGCCGCGACGACGACGATGCCGTAGAGCGCGAACGCCATTCCGCGTTTTTTGGGTTCAAAGGTGTCGGCGAGAATGGATTGTTCGCTCGGGGCAAGCCCGCCGCCGCTCATTCCCTGAAGGACGCGAAAGAAGATGAGCATCGGCAGATTCGCCGCGATCCCGCAGAGAAATGAGCTGATGGTGAAGATCGCCACGCAGCTCATGTAAAAGCGCTTGCGGCCGATGACCGTCGAGAGCCAGCCGCTGGCGGGAAGAATGACCGCATTGGCGACGAGATAGCTGGTCAACACCCACGTGGCTTCGTCGACAGTCGACGCGGTGCCCCCGGCGATGTGCGGCACCGCCACGTTGGCGATCGACGTGTCGAGCACCTCCATGAACGTGGCGATCGAAACGACCACCGCCACCGCCCATGGATTGATCGCGGGACGGTCCTGTGGCTGATCGAATTGTGCGGGAATGGCCAGAGCGGTCACAACGTCCTCAGAGCGCGTCTATACCGGAAACACGACACCCAACACCCAAAATGCAAAATCCGAAACAGAATCAAATTTCGGAGGCGAAGACGGCAAAGTTTTCGCGATCGTCATTCGCGTATCGGGCCGATATTCAGATTTCAAATTTCCGACTTTTTACGGCCGGGTATTCACCGTCGGCTCGACGGACATTCCCGACGCGAGGCGCTGGTCGGGAAGTTGATCGAACGTGATCTTGACCGGCACCCGCTGCACCACCTTCACATAATTTCCCGTCGCGTTTTCCGGCGGCAATAGGCTGAACGCGGCGCCGCTGCCGGCCTGAATGCTTTCGACATGACCCGTCACATCCATGTCATATGCGTCAACGTGGATTTTCACCGGCTGCCCGACGCGCATGTGTCGTAGTTGCGTCTCCTTAAAATTGGCGTTCACCCACACGTTCTTCAGGTTCCAGGGGACAAGCGCCATCAGCGCCTGGCCGGGCGTGATGTAGTTGCCGACTTCCACGCTGCGATTGGTCACCTGCCCATCCTCGGCGGCGTAAATCTTGGCGTACGAAAGCTGGAGGCGCGCATTTTCGACATCCGCCTTGGCTTTGTCGATCGCAGCCTGTGCCGCGACGATCTGGGCCTGGGCGACCTTAACCTGGGCCTCGGCCGCTCCTTGTTTTTGTTTATTGGCCTCAAGTTGAGCCGCCGTCGTTCTGGCCGTCGCGGTGGATTGATCGACCTGCTGCTTCGAGACGGCGCGGGGGTCCAGCTTTTGGACGCTCTCATAGCGCTCAAGATCGCTTTGTGCCTGGGCGGCGTTCGCCTGCGCGGAGACCACGTCGGCCTGCGCCTGGGCGACGGATGCCTTGGCCGAGGCCACCTGCGATTGCGCCTGAAGCGATTGCGCCTGCGCCATCTCAAGGGCCGCCTGATAGCTCTTAAGAGACTCGATAAAATCGCGGTCATCCAAAACAACCAGTAGATCGCCCTTTTTCACGTATTGATTGTCGTCGACAAGTATTTGCTCGACATGGCCGGAGACGCGCGGGCTGACGGTGGTGTTGTGGGTGGCGACGAAAGCGTCGTCGGTGGTGATGCGATAACGGACGCTAAGCCACCAAACGATCCCCCCGATCGTGATGCCGACAATGACGATCACCAGCGCAATGCGGAATATCGGACGTTTATAAAGCGGGGTCTTTTGCGTGCTGGGCTTATTTTCCACTAACACTTCGCTCACTCCTTACCACCTTTCGCGCAACGGAGATGGACCGTAGGCGAGCTCGGCTCTGGATTCCACTGCCGAAAGATCGATCCCCCGGCTCGCCGGATAATGCGTGGCTGACAGATGGCCGATGAGCGGAGGGATCGCAGTTTTGTAACCTTCGAGTGATTATTATGCACGATACCACGCCCATTGTTGCCGCGTCGCCGGTCGGTTCGACTTCCGCGACCCCTGAAATGCGAAAATTCCGGCGGACGATCGTCGAGGACGTCACTCGGCGAATGAGCCTTTCCGATTCAGTCCCCGCGCCCGCCACCCGCCCGCAAGCCGAGCAGTATGCCGCCGAGGGCCTGGGACGGCTTGGCGTCGAGCTTTCGGAGCCGGGCCGTTCGGAATTATTGCGCGACGTCATGAATGACCTTTACGGCTTTGGCCCCATTCAGCCGTTGTTGGACGACGCGAGCGTGACGGAGGTCATGGTCAACCGCGCCGATCGCGTTTATGTCGAGCGCGCGGGCAAACCGGGCCGAACGACCGTCACGTTTGACGACGATGCGCATCTGATGCGCGTCATCGATCGCATCATTCGGCCATTGCATAAACAACTGGATGCCGATCATCCGCTGGTCGACGCCCGCTTGCCGGACGGCTCGCGCGTGAACGTCGTGATTCCGCCGGTGGCGATCGCCGGGCCGTGCCTGACGATTCGAAAATTCAGCAAGATCAGGCCGACGCTCGAGGAGTTATGCCGTCTTGGCTCGATCACGCCGGCCGTCGCCGAAGTTCTCAAGGCGTGCGTGCTGGGACGGCTGAACATCGTCGTGACCGGCGGCACCGGGTCGGGCAAAACCACCGTTCTGAACGCGTTGTCGGGGTGCATTCCCGCCCACGAGCGAATCGTCACCATTGAAGACGCCGCGGAGCTTCGGCTTTTGCAGGATCACGTCATCACCCTGGAATCCAAACAGCCCAACCACGACGGCACGGGCGCCGTCACAATTCGAGACCTCGTGCGCAACGCTTTGCGCATGCGGCCGGAACGAATTATCGTCGGCGAGTGTCGCGGCGGGGAAACGCTCGACATGCTCCAGGCGATGAACACCGGCCACGACGGCTCGCTGACCTCGTTGCACGCCAATTCGCCGCGCGACGGCCTGGCCCGTATCGAGACCATGACCATGATGGCCGGTTTCGATCTTCCGATTCGCGCGATTCGCGAGCAGATCGGCTCTGCGGTGCAGGTTCTGGTTCATGCCGCCCGAATGCGCGACGGGTCGCGAAAAATCACTTACATCTCCGAAATCGCGGGGATGGAAGGGGACAAAGTGGTGATGCAGGAAATCTTCCGCTTCAAGGAGACCGCCCCCACGGCCAACGGTCCGGTAACCGGATCGCTACAGGCGGCGGGTCTGCGGCCGCAGTTCGTCGCCAAACTCGAAGGAATGGGAATCAAGCTGGCGCCCGCCATTTTCATGCCCGGCGGCGGACCGACGGCACGATGAAAACGCCGCCGACTCATTCGTAAGCCTGACGAATCCAGATGAACGCCGCCTCGGCTCCTGCTCCCTCTCCCTTCAAAGAAGAGCGAGCAGGAAAAATCGCGCGCGCCGCGATGGTGGATCAGGCTTCGGATATCTTCGCCTCGGACGCGAATCGACCCGTCGTTATCATTCCGCCCATTTCCAATTCGATGGCCGTATATCTCCATCAGCCGGCATAAACCGCTCGAGAATCGCCTCGCGGCGTCGGCGAACCGGGCCACATCTCCGCCGCGATCAACAGTTGGGGTTACGTTTGACTCACGAATCGCAATCCATCGCCGGTTCGTTCAGACACACAAAAGGAGTCATCGTGATCGCAAAACTTTCAGCCTCGTCTATCAAGGATTCGCTCGTACGTCTGGTTTTCGACGAAGAGGGGGGCGAACTGGTCGAAAACGTGCTGGTCGTTGGACTGCTCACCGTCGCCTGCCTTGTCGGGATGAAAGCGCTCGGCATCAAGATCGCTCTCCGCTGGAGCGATATCAACGATCTGCTTTAAGCGCGAACGATTAAGCGATCAACGATTCGTACGTCCACTCCCCGGCGGGGGTAAACCGGATCGGATCGAATCTCGCGCCGACGCCAAACGCATGATCCACGACGCTCCCGACATTCAACACGCCGCGAGCGATATTCACCGCGACGGCGCCTGTCGATTGTCGGTGATACAAGTCGGGATGCGCGGCCAACACTGCGTCCTGAACCTCACGCGGGAACATGTCAAGCCCCTTGAAGTAATGATGCCCATTTCGCTCGGCATGCGGAATGCCAAGGTTGGCCACCACGCAAAGATCCTGCATCAGGGCGACGGGGCCGACATTCGTTAAATCTTCGGCA
Source organism: Tepidisphaeraceae bacterium (assembly GCA_035551995.1). Classification (GTDB taxonomy): domain Bacteria; phylum Planctomycetota; class Phycisphaerae; order Tepidisphaerales; family Tepidisphaeraceae; genus RYN-428. The sequence continues at coordinate 24,284 of DASZME010000011.1, read as the reverse complement.
CTGAGCAGATAAGGCCGCGATCGATCGCCGCGACGGCGATGTTCGAGGAGGCAGGCGTTGGCGATCCCCTTGATGACCCCTTTGCAGTTTTTGTGGCTCGTGCCCGCGTAGCCGAAATCGATCGCCTGCCGCGCGCTGGCGAGCGTGGCGTCGGACTCGTCGATGATCGTCGGCGGCCGATCGGTCCACGCGGCGAACTCGCGCATCGCCTGCTCGCTCAGGGCCACCGATCGATGCATAGGCTGCTCGACAAACAGCAACCGCCTGAGGAAATCGCCAAGGGCCGGATCGCCCGTCAGCGACCGCCAGAATTCGCGAAACGGCTCGACGGCCTTAAAATTTTCGTTTCCGTCGAGCGTGAACGCGAAATGGGCGCCGACGTTTTCGGCGATGATTCGTGCGACGTGGCGAACGCGAGCCGAATCTTTTTCCACGTCGCCCCAAAGCTTGATCTTGAAATGCGTCAGTCCGTTGGCGCGGATGCAGGCGTCGAGCGATTGAGGAAGGCCGTCGGAGACGCGATCGGAAGGCGAGATTTCTGAATCGGTCAGCGGGTCGGTTAAGCCGACGGTATGGCGCACGGTGATTTGCCGGAGGGGTTGGGCGGGAATCAGATCGGCGGGAGCGGCGCCGGAAAGGGCTTCGTGAACCCGGCCAAGGCGAATGCCAAGCCGATTTTCCCGCAGCACGCGCGAGAAGGGTACTTCTTGATCTCGGCAGAACGCGTCGATGGCCGCGCGCTCGATCAAGCTCGATCCAAACCCGGCCAGGAGGGGTGGAAATCCCCACCCGCCGGCCCAGGCTTGCTCGGCCTGATAGGTTCTTTCCCAGAGGTCGAACAGGTTGTCATGGGCTCCGCCGGCGACCGCGATTTCGCAGGCGCCGGTGATTATTTTAAGCATGTCGGCGATGTCGTCGCGATACGACGTGGCGGGGTCCTTTGTGAACCATTTGTTGGGCAGCACGTCGGCCGATATTCCCCAGGTCCGCCGTCCATCCACGTCCAGCAACGCCCGGCAAAACAAGTACGGGCATTCGGTCAGCGTAACGATGCCGAACCGAAACGGCATGCGCAGCCGCATGTTTCGGATGCGAAGGTCGGTGGAGAGGATTTGCAATTTCATTCTGTTACACCACGCCGATTTCTCGAAGGACTCGGACCGTCGAAATCATCGTCGGCCGTTTTTCGCGAGAGACCCCCAGGCACATGTTCGATCGACGCGCGTTACGTCGAACGCCGATGTTTTTTCATCATTTCGACCGCCCCATGAGTAGCAAGGCGATCACCAGCGTTTGCAAAAACGTGGCGAGCAGCAACATCGACTGAAGGTCGGCGGCGACGTCGCGATGCAGGTAAGCGAAAAAAAGCGCCGGCAACACCAGGACCTGCACGATGCCGCCGATAAGCTTCGCCGGCGAAAAATCAGATTCCGGCGCCCCTTCGCGCGTCAGGCGCAACTCTTCGAGGATGCTCTGCAGGATCGGCTCAAGCTGTTCTTCGGGCGTAATCGGCTGCGTGGGGCGCACGGCGGTCAGCGATTCGACCACGCGATCCACCTGCGTCTGCGGTTTGTCCCCCGGCATCGGCATCACGCGCCTTCCGCGCTCGGGCGCGGCGGCGGCAACGCCGGTTGACGCCGCGCGCTCGGCCTGAAATGTGCCCGCCTTCACCCGCTCGGCAAACGTCATTTTTCTGACAGGGGGGGAAGGGGCGACGGCCGGCGCCTCGGGCGGCGTAGCCGCGGACGGAGGTGAGTTTTTCATTTTGGTGAGCGCCGGCGGTTTTGTGGCGGTTGTTTGGGACTTCTTCTCGACGGGTGATATCGGAGCGACGATCGAAGGATTCAAGGGTGCCTCGACGGGCGCCGCCGCGACGGGGGGTGCGGCCACGGCGCTCGCGACCACCGGCGTGAGCGCGACGGGAGGAGATTCCGCCGGCATCGGCGCGACGGCCGAATGTTCGGCGACTGATCCAATCGGCATCGGCGCGGCGACCGAAAGTTCGGCGACCGATTCAATCGGCGAAGGCGCTGCGGCGGGAGGTTCGGTTGCCGATTCAACCGGCGTCGGCGCGGTGGCCGAATGTTCGGCGACCGATTCAACCGGCGTCGGCGCGGCGGCCGAATGTTCGACCGGCGCGTCGACGGCGAACTCCGGCGCAGCAGGCGGCGGTTCGTTTGTCCCCTCGATTGCCGTCTCCGCGAACGACGTCGATTCGACCGACGGTTGGGCCATAGGAGCCGGCGGCGCTGTCGGGGATTCGCTCTCGGCCGGTTCGTCAGCCACTGGTGGCGCGGTGGCCGGTGCTTCCGACGATGTTTCAACGGACGAGCCGGATGAGTCGGAAGGGTCCGCTATCGCGTCGGTTGGTGGGGGCGGCGATTCGATGAGCGCCGCCGTCGGGGCGGGCGGCGCGATGTCCTCGACCGCTGACGGCGCTTCCACAACCGACGGCGTTTGGGCTGCACCGGCGGGAACGAACGTGCCCGCGCGCACGCGCTCGGCGAACGTCGGTTTTCGAGGGCGTGCCGGCGCGAGCGCTTTGCCTGGAACCGACGATTTGGCCGCGCGCGGCGACACGGCCGCCGACGGCGATTCCCGTTCGCCGCGCGATTCCGCGGCCGCGTTGGACTGCTTGCCAGCCGGAACGAAGGCTCCCGTTTTTACCCGCTCGGCAAACGTGATTTTTGGCGACGAGCGACTTTGCTTGGGCACTTTGGATTTGGCGGCGGGAGGCTCCACCTCCTTCTTCCCCGGCGCCATGGCGTCAGCCGAGCCGGACGACGACGTTTCGCTCGCTGAATCCGCCGGAACGGAGGCGTCTTCAGGCGCGACAACGGTTGTCGGCGGCGCGGGATCGTCGCTGGGCGGCGCCGGCGCGGGGGGGTCGGCCGGAATGTGAATATCCAACGGTCCTAATGTTTCGTTCACGATGATGTCCACCGCCGCCTCCAATGATGCGACCATAAAATCCGGCGTTGCGTGCGAAGTCTCGGCGGCCGCGGAAGACGTCGGCAGCTTGGGATCGCTGAACAAAATCGTTCGGCAACCCGCCGCCTTGCCGGCTTCGATATCGCGTGGCGCGTCGCCGATGACCCAACTTCGGGTCAGATCCAGATCGAGCCGATCGGCGGATTGCAGGATCATTCCCGGCCTGGGTTTTCGCAGGTCGCTGTCGATCTTATATTTTTCGACGATTCCGTCGGGATGGAACGGGCAAAATTCATGGCGGCCGATCACCGCCGCCCGGTCCTCTTCCTGAAGCAATTCATCGAGGCGGGCGTTGACGGCATGCACCGCTTCCTCGGCGAATAATCCGCGCGCCACGCCGCTTTGATTGCTGAAGGTAATGGCGACAAATCCCATTCCCCGCACGCGAGCCACGGCATCGGCCGCTCCCTCCACCAGGATCACCCCGCCCGGGTCGCCGAGGTAGCCGTCATTGGCGATCAGGGTATTGTCCCGGTCGAAAAAGACAGCCGCCCGTTTCATGATTCCTCGAAAATGGCCGCAAAAAAAGATGCGATTTCGCAGCGGCATTATGCGAGGCGACGCCGTCAATGCAAATTTCCAAGCCGTTCATGCACAGGACGGAGACCGGTCGCGGCCGCTGGAAATCCGAAGGAAAAGCCAGCGCTGCGTCCCAGACCGACGCACATGCCGACGCGTAAGTGAGGCTCTCGCGAAAAACGAAACGATCGCCGGCCGCTTCGGTGAAAGGCGCGCGTATTTTTATAGAGGGTGCGTTGGGGGATTGGCCTGATATAGTAACCTCCGCGAAAGCAAGCAGAGCGGCGCCGGCGATGGCCCGTGATTTACCAACCAAGGAGGTTTACGGTGAGTGCAGGTCAGCCCAATTCGATTCCTCCCGTCGATCGGCCCCATGCGCCCCCGACGGACGACGAAGCGGTGTACTATGAAGGCTCGCCCCTTTTGGGCGGGCAGCCGGAAAAAGTCGTTCTCATGGCGCTATGCGGAACCCTGGCGCTGATCTCGCCCATCCTGATAAAGCTGTTCGGCGGGTCGCACCAGTTTCCCCCGGAGTGGCTCGTGATCGGCCTGATAGCCATCGGCGTCCTTCTCTGGGTCATTCCCTACATTCTCACCAAAACCATCCGCTATCGTATCAGTAATTACCGGATCGATTTCGAGCGCGGCTTGATTTCCAAGGACATCTCCACGCTCGAACTCTGGCACGTCGAGGACATTTCCTTCCATCAATCCATCCTCGACCGCATGCTCGGCATCGGCGCCATTCGCGTCATGTCGCACGACGACACCATGCCCGAACTGCGCATGCGCGGCCTTCCGGACGCGCGGAAAATATTCGAGGAATTGAAACAGCGCATCATCGCCGTCAAACGGCAGTCGGGCGTGATGAAGCTCGACACGGGAAGTTAACGCGTGGCCGCCTGGCGGGATTGTTGTGCTGGCTGGGCGTATCAAAAGGTTGTTGAATCGTCGCCTTTGGTATGGTCAACGACATCTTAACTAACGAATGCGGCCGAAATAACTCTCGCGTTCCGTAGCAATTGGTTAGCTGCGACGAGAAGCGGAAGCGGAGCGATTGGCATGGAGCGCTTACGACTTCATTCCCTTTGCCGTCACGTCGATTCGCGGATCGACGAACGCATAACCGACGTCCACCAGCAGGTTTAATGCGAGCAGAAAAAGAGAATACACCATCACGGCGCCAAGAATAAGCGTTTGATCGCGATTGAGCACGCTGTTGACGAAATGAGCCCCGAGGCCGGGGATGTTGAAGACCTTTTCCACGATGAACGATCCCGTTAACGTCGCGGCGGCGGCGGGGCCGAGAAAACTTAATACCGGCAGCAGCGCGTTGCGCAAGGCGTGCTTCCAGACGACGGCGCGCCGTGAAAGTCCCTTGGCCCTGGCGGTGCGGATGTAGTCGCTGCTGAGAACGTCGATCATGGCGACCCGCGTCAGGCGGGCGATGTAGGCCATCGGGGCCAGGGAGAGGGCGAGGCCGGGGAGCGTGAGGTCGCGCAGCGATCCCCAATGGCCGATGGGGAACCAGTGCACGGTCACGGAGAAAACGGCGAAGAGGATCGAGGCGGTAACGAAACTGGGCAGGCTGATGCCGACGAGGGCGACGGAAAGGCTGAACCAGTCGAACGGCCCGCCGCGCCAGACCGCCGCCATCGTTCCGATGGCCACGCCGGCGCCGGTGGCGACCACCAGCGCATAGAGGCCGAGCGTGACCGAGACGGGAATCGCGTCGCCGATAATCTTCGACACCGGCCATTCTTCGTAGGTGAGGCTGGGGCCGAAATTGCCCTGGATCATCAGCAACGGGTAGTAGCCGAGAAACGTGTACCAGTGCGACGCGTGAAGCCGTTCTTTCACCGCCGCGATCACGGCGGGGTCGATTTTCTTGTCGGTGCGGGTGAACGGATCGCCGGGCGCGACCCAGACCAGCATGAACGTGACCAGGTAAATGATCGCGAGGATCAGGGGAAATTGCAGCAATCGGATGGCGATGAATCGCAGCATTTCAATTCGTTCCCTTACCGGCTCGCCGGCGCGCGCTGAACCGACTTAAGAACGATCATCTGACGCGGATTAAGCGGAATGCCCGTCGAACGATCCGGGAAGAGATAGCAACCGACATAGGTATAGATCGGCATAATCGGCGCCTCGTTCAGAAGGATGTTTTCGGCTTTCTGAAAGTAGACCAGGCGTTTTTCCTTGTCGGGTTCATAGTCGGCCGCCCTGCACAGTGCCGCATACTCGGCGTTTACCCATCCCGCATCGTTATTTTCGCTGTCGGGCTTATATTTATCCGTGAAGGTGGAAGGATCGTTGTAGTCTCCATACCAGCTTGCGCGAGCGACGGCGTAGTCTTTGTTGTGCAGGCGCTCGCGGAACATTTTGATCTCGATCCCTTCGAGCTTCACGTCGACGCCAAGATGATCCAGCCACTGGCGGCGGATGTTTTCGGCGATTGGGCCGTGCACCGATTCGTTGTTGAACAGCAGCGACACGGGAGGAAAATCTTTCCCTTGCGGATAGCCGGCGTCGGCAAGAAGCGCCTTGGCCGCGGCGAAATCCATCTTTAATCCCGGCGGCGAAACGTAATGCGGAAACGATCCGACGGGAATGTAGGTGGTCGAAGGAATCTGCCCGAGACGGGTGATGGTATCCACGATGATCCGCTTGTCGATCGCCATGCAAAACGCCTGGCGAACGCGGACGTCGGCGAAGGGATTGGGCCGGCCGTCGCTTAACTTTGGCTGGCAGTTAAAGGAATAGAAGTAGGTTCCGAAGGCGGGAAAGACATGCAGATCGCGGCGATGCCGTTTATATAGTTCCGCGGCGATCTCGCCGTCGAACTCGGGGATCCAGTCGATGCCGCCGGATTCATATTTCGCGTAGGCCCATTGGATGTCGTCCGCGCTCAACTGATCGACGATCGGACTTTTGACGCTGGCTCGATCCCAATAATATTTGTTGGCTTGCAGACGCATGCGCCGCTTGAATTCCCACTTGGTCAGCTCGTAGGGGCCGTTGGTGACCAGGTTCGGCGGAAGGGTGAACGCCAGGTCATATTGGTGAATCCGGCCGCCCGTTTTTTCAAGCGTCTTGCGATCGAGAAATTTGTTCATCGACTTTTCGTTGAGCGGATAAAACGCCGGCATCGCGCAGATATCCGGAAACGGCGCCACCGGGTGAACCAATGTCACCTTCAAAACCTTCGGCCCCAGTTCCTGGATCATGACTTTGGAAAAATCGGCGGTGGCGAAATGGTTCGCGAAGGCCTCCTGGTATTCCTTGGCGCCCTTGATGTAATACAGCAAATAGGTGTATTCGCCGGGGACTTCGAGCATTCGCTTCCATGCGAAAATAAAGTCTGAGGCCAGGAGATCGTCGCCGTTGGTCCAGCGGGCGTCGGGCCGGATATGAAAGGTGAAGACGGTTTTATCGGCGCTGACGTCGATGGGAAACGCCGAGCCGGGGATGGCGTCGAGGGTGACGGGATCGATCGTATAAAGCCCTTCCCACAGGGCGTAGCCGATGCGGATATCCTGCATCCACGACATTCGATTGGGATCGAGGGAGGTCACTTCGCCGCGGTTGATGAAGGTGAAATCGGCTTTTTTCTCGACGGCCGATCCCGACCAGACCATCGCCCCGCCGAGCAGGGCGAGCATCACGGCGGGAATTAGCAGCAATCGCGTCATCGCTATGGCCCGCGGCGGCCGAGGGGGCGCCGGCTATTTGATGAATTCCGCCAGGGCATTAATCCTGGTGTCCAATTCATCGACCGGCACGTCGTTGGGAACGCTGGCGATATTATGCGCCGCCTTTTCTAGTCTGGAATTTTTCATCAGGCTGCCGACCACGTCGAACGCCTGGCCGGTCCGCTTGACGAGGTCAAACATCTCGGGCGACTTGGCGGCCGCGTTTTGCCTGGCGGCCCCTTTCAACAACCCGAGCATCGCCTGCAAAACCTGTGACTGCTGCTGCGGCGTTTCGGCGCTCCAGACGGACGCTTTGATGAAGAACGACGATCCCCATGTGTCGGCGACCGGCTGCGTCGGCGGGACGGCTCCGTTATACAGGTTCACGCGGTACTGATAAAACGAGATCGGCGCCGGCAGGTAATCCGTGATCGCCTTGGCGCTGAGCGTTTTCAGCACCGCGTCGGAACTTTTCTCCGTGCCGAAATTCGGATCGAGCACCAGCGTTCGATACACTTCCTCGATCGTGGCGGGAGTCGGATGATCCTTGGCGGCCTGGGCGGCTTCCATCGCAAGCTTGCGGGCCTCGGCGGCGTTTCCCATCTGGAGCCAGGCCGGCACGATATATTTGGCCGATTGAAGTCCCCATAGCACCACCGCGTCGGAGCTGTCGTGTAAAAGCGCCTCGGTGATCGGCGTGAGCTTTCCGTCGTTGGCCTTGGCCGCCACGCGCGCGACGATGATCGCCACGTTCAACCGCTGCCGCGCGTCCTTGGCGTCGGCCAGCGGCAGGAATCTTTTGTTCAGGATGTCGGCGTATAGATCGAGAAACCCCTGCGTCGCCCCCTGACGGGTCGCTTCGCCGACAATCAAAGAGCGCGCCGACGCCCAGGCCGAATATTCCGGCGACGCCAGCTTCGCGTCGCATTTGTCGACGAACCCTTCGATGACCGCGCGATCCGGGGTGGGGTCGGCGGAGGTAACGATGGAAACCGGCAACTGCCCCCACGATACCCCAGCCATGGCAAGTATCCACAACGAGCAGATCAACGGCAGCCGGTTCAGACGATGTTCAGTCAAAGCGGATCTCCCGACGGGCCGATGCGCGCCCGGTGTCGATTACCTATCAATGCGCCGGCGGTACAACCCAGCGAAAACTCCCCGCCCGCGGCTCATTTGCTCTTCGGCGGGTGGGTAGGAACGCTATCAAATGCCGGAAAACGTGTCAAGCAAACGCTTCGTTCGGTCCGCCGCGAACTCATCGCCCGGAAGCGGGATTGATGTTTTGCCCGATCGCCGATTTATCGTCACCTTGCGGCCGGCCCGATTCGATGCTCGGCGCGTTGTAAATCGTGCTCTGCATGGCCGGCGGATTTTCCAACATGAACGCGGCCGGCGCCGGCAGACCATCGACCATCGCCACGATTTTTTTCTCGTCGTGCAGACGTTGCAGGATCGCGATGATCTCGCTGTAGCTGAAATCCAACGGGTCTTCCCCTTCGTTGCAAATGCCTCCCAGCCGCTGCACCAGCTCCGAAAGATCGGGGTTGCTGGCCATCTTCACCGGCCCAAGCATTCGCACGTCATGCACCCGCCCGCTGGAATCGGTCGGCGCCGGCGCGCGGTAATAGATCATCAGCGTCTGGCCCACCTCCGCCGAACTGATCGTCAGGCGATCGTCCATCGCGGAAAACATCATCGGAGTCCGCACTTCCGGCACGGCGCCGATCAGCGCGATGCGGGGCATCCCCGTGCGCGACGCGTAAACGATCGGCGGGCCCTTCGACGGCACCACGTCCAGCACGAATTTCTGATTGTCCGCCCGCTCGGTTACCACACGCGACACGACCAGCGGATCGTGGTTGGCGGCCAGCACCTTGTACGCCGCGATGCGAACGAGCGCCTTGTCGTGATCGAGCAGCTCGCGGAGCATGTGGTTGACCGCCGCGGCGGGGGGAAGGCCGCCCAGCGCCTCGACGGCGTTCAGCTGAAACGGGTTTTGCGAATCCCGGGCCATCGCCATCAGGGCCATCGCCGAAGCGCCGCTCGGATCGCCGATGGATGCGGCCGCTCGCGCCGCGGCAAACGCCACCTCCGGCCTTCGGTCGGTCACAAGCGGCGCCAGGGCGGGCAACGCGATCGGCCCGATGCCCTCGAAGCAATAACTGATATCCTCCAGCAGCGCATCGGGCTTCTGCGCCTCGACGGCCAGGAGCTTGGCTTGCCTGGCTAAATTTTCCGCCGAGTTGTCCAGATATAGATGCATCACCAGCTTGGAGAAATGCCGCCAATCCCCGCGATAGGAGAATGGAACGTATATCTGGATAACGCCCGCGTCGTGGGCGGCGGCGACGTGGGTGTCGCCGAACCGATCCATGATCCGCTGCTCGATATAGCGCGACATGCGGTTCTCGGGGCTGCGCAGCCGAAGGAACAGCGGGCGATCGAATTTCACCACGCCGCCGTCCATGATGATTCCGTTGCGAAGGCTCTGGCTGATCTGCGTTGTCTTTTTAATATCCTTGTTCAGCGCATAGGCGGGGTTGACGAAGATGAACCCCTTGCATTGGGCATAATCATTCACCTTGCCGAAGGGGTCTTGCGGGTCGGCGCCGTTGATTTTCAGATCGGTGAGATACAGTTCGCCGCCGGCGAGGCTGGACGTCTGGTTCTTGGGCAGCGCCTGGACGATGACGTCGAACGTCTGGCCCTTGCGAATGCCTGGCGGAAGCATGCCGACCACCTGTACGATGGCCACGCGCTTATCGTGCAATACGCGTTCGGGGGATTGGTTTTCCCAGCCGGGATTCAGCTTGCTCCCGTAGCCGTGCTTGACCATTTCCTTGATCATGTATTGCGTGACCGGCAGCGGGGCGGTGCTGTCGCCGGTGTTGTCGAGATTGACCACCAAGCCATACCCCGAAACCTGAAACGCCTCGGCATTGGCCAGATCGACTTTCTCGAAGATCGTTCGCCGCATGTAATTGGGCAGCCCTGTTTTGGCGGCGATGACGTCGTACTGTTTCGCGAGACTCACCGGTTTTTTCGGTTCGTCGGCGCAGCCGGTCAGCATCGCGCCGGCCGGAACGGCGCAACCGATGAAGAGACCGAATTTCACGCTCAAGGATAAAAAGAGGGATTGACGCATGGTGTGGAACTCTAAAGGAACGGTGGCCAAAGGAATGGGACCGGAAAACTGCGCTCCGCGTCGCGCTGCACGCAAGAATGACTTCGCCTGAATGTCTAACTTCGGTTTTCGTCCGCCGGCTGAACTTCCGTCTGCGATTTCGGCTTGCGTCCCCGCGTCGCTCGCGGCTTGGCGTCGCCGTTTCCGTTGGACCGCGGCGCCGATCCGGGCGGCTCGATGAACAGCGTCCCCTGCCCCGGCACATCGTAGCGCTGGGCGTCAATCACGGCCTTGGCTTCGTCCACAAGCTCTTCGAGCGTCTTAAACTGCCGATAAACGCTGGCGAACCGCACATAAGCAACCTGATCCACTCTACGAAGCCGGTCGGTCACAAGTTCGCCGACGGAGGTGGAAGGAACTTCCCGGTCGTGATTGGAGAAGACTTCCTCTTCGACTTCCTCGGCGATCCGCAGAATTTCCGTCTCCGGCACCGGTCGCTTAAAACAGGCTCGTTCCAATCCGCTGATGATCTTGGCCCGATCCCACGGCACGCGACGACCGTCCTTTTTGACGACGATCAGCCGATTCGGCTGCTCGACGCGTTCGTAGGTGGTGAAGCGCTTTTTACAATCCTTACAGACGCGCCGCCGCCGGATCGCACGACCGCCTTCGCAGGTGCGCGAATCGATCACATGCAGCATCTCTTTATCGGCCGAGCAAAACGGGCAGCGCATTGGACGGCTAAAATACCGGGTTTGGAAACGAAAGGCAAAGTGGTCAGCGGAATTCAACCCGATGGACGGACTCGCCCATGGAATTCGCGGAGCGAGTCATGCGGAAGGTCTTACCTATCACAACGGAGTCAATCCAGCCGTCGTGGGTTGGCGAGGATAAATATCCAGTCGGCGTCCATTTCAGAATATCGAAGGAAACTTCATCCGCGCGACGCATGGGTTCGATGAGCCAATATCCGGTTATTCCGGCGCGGTGATATAGCCGCGGAAGAATGTCGGTATCCTTTTGACGTGATGTTGGGCTTACCACCTCGATCACCAAATCGGGCGTCCCGACGACCTCGAGTGAATCTTCTCCACGCTCGAAGGCCGCCTTGCCGGTTTTCAACGACGCGAAACTCACAAACATCCCATCCGGCTCGGTGGATAGTGCCGCCGCCTCGTTGGTTAGCATATACGGTCGCTAAGAAATTCACCGGCGCCCGTCTGCCTCACGAGTCCGCCTAACACAACGGCGATTTCGGTTTTGAGCCGATTGTGGATGAGTCGTTCCATGCTGATGTCGGCCCAAAGGTCTCCATCGAGATGACCGTACCAACCGACGACAGGAAATTCGTCGGATGTCGCCTAACGCCGAAACGAACTCAGATCGACAACCCACTCGGGGATGCGGATTGCCTGCTGTTCATGTTGGAGGACCATTGTCATGGCGTCGTGTCGTCGACAATAGCATTGATTGGACTTAGAGCATCGGAATTTTGTTCGGATTTCGGATTTGGATTTTTCAGATTTCTTGCTCGGATTCTCCCCGCCGCTGACAAACACGGCGCCTTCCCCTACACTTGCCCCGCCATGTTAGAAAAGTCTTTTTTGGTTCAGAAGTTCGCCAGAATTCCTCTCGGAATGCACTCGGTCATCGGCTACAGCGTGGCCGGCGAAGAGACCGTCGTGCAAATACCGGAGCTGAACGTCTGCTTTGACGTCGGCCGAGCCCCTCATTTTGCACTCACCAGCGATATTGTGTGCATCACGCACGGGCACATGGATCATATCGCCGGTTTGCCCTACTATTTATCCCAGCGGTACTTCCAGGGGATGAAGCCGGGGACGGTGCTGTTGCCGCGGGAATTGGAAGGGCCGGTGGAAGCGATGATCCGCTGCTGGCGGCAGATCGAACGACAAAGCACGCCTTATACATTGGTTCCGATGCAGGCCGGGGAGTTATATCCCGTGCGGAAGGATTTCGGCATCCGCGCGTTCGCCACCCATCATGGCGGGGTGAGCCTGGGATATTCGCTGGTCAGCATTCGCGAAAAGCTTAAAGCCGAGTATGTCGGGCGAACCGGTCCGGAACTGGCGCAGATGCGGAAGGAAGGAATCGAAATCCAGTATCGGCTCGAAGTTCCGCTGGTGGCCTTTCTGGGCGATACGACTGCCGGCGCCGTCTTCGAGCATCCTGACGTGCAGAACGCGGAGATTCTGATTACCGAATGCACGTTTTTTGATTCGACGCACAAGCAGAAAGCCAAGGCGGGCAAGCATCTTCACGTGGATGCGTTCGTAGACTTGCTGGAGAAGTTGAAGAACAAGTGGATCGTCCTCGGCCACGTTTCCCGCCGGACCGGCGTGCACCGGGCCAAGCGCATTCTCACCAAGAAAATCGGCGAGGAGCGGATGCGAAATATTCTGTTCCTGATGGATTTTGAAGGCGCCGCCGACGCCGGCGATATCGAAGACGCCAATCCCGAGCTCGAGGCGGCGGAGTGAGATCGCGGCATCGGGTCGCGACAATCCGGTCGCACAAAAGAGGATTATCCACGAAGCTCACGAAGGACACGAAGGGAATTCAAACGGATGTTATCGCGACTGTCGCACGTTCCACCTTTTTAAGGGCGGTGAAGTAACCCCCCCGCGCGTAGTTCCCTCTTAATCGACCGGGTATAGCCAGTCGACCAATCTCATACGATCGTCTCGGTGATTCACGGCGTGGCCGGCATTCGGATGATGCCTCCACACGGCGTCCAAAATGATCGACTTTCTGGCCGTCCGCGATGACCTCGATGGGCGAAATAGCTATCTGTGGCATGCGCCGCGCGGGAGCTTTTGGCGATCACATGCATGATACATCACGTTATGTGATGGATGTACCAAAATGTCAAGAACGAGTTGTTTTCCCGATCCGTTCGTGCGACTTTGGAAGACTCCTCTACTCCCGCCGCGCCGCCAGATGAGTCAAGCCGAAAACACGACCCGCGGTCCATCCCATCGACGGAACGGGCTGAGTGATCACCAACGCGGCGGCACGCCTGGCGTATCATCTTAGGACCGCTTCGCGGCTTACCCAGCGGCAAGAACTGCGGAAGTTGTTTCCGTCGCATTCCGTATCGGAGACCTTTGATGATGTCGTCAGCCACCGGTAAATACTCGGCCGCTTTGGCCCTACTGATTTCCATCGCCTCCGCGCCGGCGTTGGCCGCGCCGCCGGCCATTCCGAAGACGATCGATTTCAACCGCGACATTCGTCCGATTCTTTCCGACAACTGCTACGCCTGTCATGGACCGGATAAGAACAAACGCAAAGCCGATCTTCGCCTTGACACGCACGACGGGATTTTCTCGACCATCAAGGATCATCATACGGTCGTTCCCGGCAAGCCGGACCAAAGCGAGCTCTATCGGCGGGTGATCGAGCGCGATCCGGACGAACGGATGCCCGACCCCAAAAGCAACAAAAAACTCTCCGACCGCGAAATCGCGCTGCTCAAGGCATGGATCGAACAAGATGCTCCCTGGCAAGGCCATTGGGCCTATCTCCAGCCGACCCGGCCTGCCGTGCCAAATGTCGAATCGCCGGTATTCGTGAAGAATCCGATCGACCGCTTCATCCTCGCCCGCCTCAACGACGCGGGCTTGGCCCCGGCTCCCGAAGCGTATCGTCCCACGTTGATCCGCCGACTGAGTTTTGATCTGATCGGCCTTCCGCCGACTCCGAAAGAAACGGAGCAATTCGTCGCCGACGCCTCGCCCGACGCCTACGACAAGCTGGTCGATCGGCTTCTCGCCAGTCCGCAATACGGCGAACGGATGGCGGTCGCGTGGCTCGATCTGGTGCGCTTTGCCGACACCGTCGGTTATCACAGCGACAATCCGATGAACGTGTCGCCTTATCGCGATTACGTGATTCAGTCGTTCAACGAGAATAAGCGGTTCGATCAATTCACCGTAGAGCAACTGGCCGGCGATCTTCTGCCCAATCCCACGACCGAGCAAAAGGTGGCGACCGCATACAACCGCCTGCTTCAAACGACCGAAGAAGGGGGCGCACAGGCAAAGGAATATGAGGTCAAGAACCTGACCGACCGCGTGCGAAACGTATCGACCGTTTGGATGGGATCGACGATGGGATGTTGCCAGTGCCATGACCACAAATTCGATCCGTTCGTGAGCAAGGATTTTTATGGCATGGCCGCGTTTTTCGCGGATGTGCAGGAACCGGCGATCGGTCGGCGCGAAGCGGGCATGCCGATACCCACTGGCGAGCAGGAACAGCGGATCAAGGCGATCGACGATGCGATTGTCGCGGCCAAGGCGAAGCTGAACGTGCCCATTTCCTCGCTGGTCGATGAGCAGCGTGAATGGGAGACGGAGCAGGGCAAAATTCATGTCGATTGGAAAACGCTCGAACTGACGGCCAAGACCGCCAACGGAACGACGCTCGAAAAGCAGGACGACGGCAGCTATCTGGCCAACGGCGCGACTCCGGAAAAAGAAATCTACACGCTGACGGCCAAGCCCGATCTTCGCGGCATCACCGGATTCCGCATTGAAGCGCTGGCGGACGAAAAGCTTCCCGGCCACGGTCCCGGCACGTCTACCGACGGCAATTTCATTCTGACGTCCGTCAAGATCGAATCGTCGCTGAAGAATCACCGCATGAAGCCGATCGTTCTCGCGCGGGCGACAGCTGATTTTTCCCAGGATGCGTTTCCCGCGGCAAGCCTGCTTCCTCCGCTCAAGAAGGGAACCCCCGCGCCGGGGTGGGGCGTGATGCCGCGGATCGGCAAGACGCACAACGTGGTGCTTGAGCCGAAAGAAAAGATCAATGCCGAGGGAGAAACGTCGCTGATTTTCGTGCTCGAATTTCAGTCCAAGTTTCCGCGGCATCAGATTGGCCGCGTCCGACTGGCGATCACCACCAGCCCCGAGCCGGCGGGGATCCAATCGCTGCCGGAAAACGTTCGCGATATTCTCGCGACCGCCCCGGCGGATCGCACCGAAAAGCAGAAAACCGAAATCGGCGAATATTTCCGTACCATCGCCCCGTCCCTCAAACTTGCTCGCGGCGAACTCGCAAAAATCGAAAAAGAGAAGGATGACCTGCTCGCGACCGTGCGCAAGTGCCTGGTGACCAACGCCGGCCCTCCCCGCATCGTCCGTTTTCTCCATCGCGGCAACTGGATGGACACCACCGGCGATGAAATGATGCCGGCCATTCCCGCGTTTCTGGCGCCGGCGGAATTGAAGGAGGAATCCGCAAAGCGCCGACTCACGCGGATGGATCTGGCGAAATGGATCGTATCGCGCGACAATCCCCTCACCGCCCGCGTTTACGTCAATCGCCTGTGGCGATTGTATTTTGGAACCGGACTCTCGAAAATCATGGATGATCTCGGCTCACAGGGGGAATGGCCGACGCATCCGGAATTGATGGACTGGATGGCCGTCGAATTCATGGACAGCGGCTGGGACACCAAGCACATGGTCAAGCTCCTGGTCACCAGCGGCGCCTACCGCCAAAGCTCCAAACCATCCGACGCGGCCACCGAACGCGATCCCTATAACCGCCTGCTCGCCCATCAATCCCGCTGGCGGATCGACGCCGAATTTGTTCGCGACGATGCCTTGGCGATCGGCGGATTGCTGGTGAACAGACTCGGCGGGCCGAGCGTCAAGCCGTATCAACCGGCCGGCTACTGGGTCCAGTTGAATTTCCCCACGCGAACCTGGGTCGCCGACAAGGGCGACGACGAGTATCGCCGCGGATTGTACACCTGGTGGCAGCGCAGTTTCCTGCAACCGAGCCTGATGGCGTTTGACGCCCCCTCGCGCGAGGAAGCCGTCTGCGAGCGAAACCGCTCGAATATCCCGCAGCAGGCGTTGGCGATGCTGAATGATCCGACGTATGTGGAAGCGAGCCGGGCGTTCGCCACCAGAATTATGCGCGAAGGCGGCGCCAGCGTCGGCGATCGTCTGAATTTCGCATATGAAGTCGCGATCGCGCGAAAGCCTCGGCCCGAGGAGGCGAAGGTTCTGAACGACCTGCTGGAAAAGCATTTGAAAGAATATGCCGGCGATAGCGCCGAGGCGACGAAGCTCCTGAGCGTGGGGCAACTCCCGGCGCCGAAAGATATTTCCCCCGCGGAGTTGGCGGCGTGGACAAATGTGGCAAGAGTGATTTTGAATCTACATGAGACGATTACGCGGATGTAAAATGCGAGTCGCTCCAGAGCGCGGCGAGAACTATTTGAGCCATTGCAAAAAAAGCCAGGTATACCCCGAGGTCGCAAGCATGGCGGGAACGGCATAAATCAGAGGACCGAATCGACGATCGCGAACAGCGGCCCAAGCTCCCAGCCCGACGCCGGCCGGTGCGAAAACCGCAAGGGCGCCAAATAGACCGCGCATGAATTCATAGTGCTGACCGATACAGAGCGCCGCGAACGTGGCAAACGAGAAGACGCCGGCGCAGAGCACTGTCCGAGAATCAGAGATTTTCGTGATGGTCTGCCGAATGTGATGCATGATTCGTTAGAAGTATATGCGATGGGAATTGATCAGTACGATAAGAGACTATCAGAGAAAAATATGCGTGCAAACGACTTTATTCGCCTTCAACAGCGTCGCACCTTCCTCGGCCAGATGACGCGCGGCGTTGGCGCCGTGGCGCTCGCCTCGCTGCTCAATCCTGATCTCATGCGCCGCGCCGGCGCCGCGACGATCGCCAGGCCGGCGTCGCCCGGCATGAAACGTCATACGGGCATCATCAATCCCCTCCACTTCCCGCAAAAAGCCAAGCGAGTCATCTGGCTTACCATGGCCGGCGGAATGTCTCACCTTGAAACGCTCGACTACAAACCCAAGCTTGCCGAGATGAGCGGCAAGCCAATGCCGGAAAGCTTTACCAAGGGGCAACCGATCGCCCAGCTTCAGGGTCAGCAGCTCAAATGTTTCGCGCCGCAATGGCAATTCAAGAAGTTCGGGAAAAATGGTCAGGAACTCGTCGAGCTGTTCCCGAATCTTGGCGCGGTCGCCGACGATATCTGCATCATCCGCTCGATAACGACCGAAGCCATCAATCACGACCCCGCCCACACCTTCATGAACACCGGCACCACCATCTCCGGCCGGCCAAGCATGGGCTCGTGGGCCACCTACGGCTTAGGCAGCGATTGCGATAATCTTCCCGGCTTCGTCGTCCTCACCAGCCAGGGCCGGGGCGGCCAGAATCAGCCGATCTCCGCCCGCCAGTGGAGCAGCGGCTTTTTGCCGAGCCGTTTCCAGGGCGTGCAGTTTCGCGGCCAGGGCGACCCGGTTCTTTATCTCACCCGCCCCGACGGCGTGAGCTTCGATCAACAGCGCGACGTCGTCGATGCCGTCGAGAAGCTCAATGCATCGGAAGACGCGGTGGTAAACGATCCCGAGATCGCCACAAGAATCAGCCAGTACGAGATGGCTTTCGCCATGCAAAGCAGCGTGCCGGAATTGATGGACCTGTCGAAGGAGCCGGCCAACATTCTTGAACTCTACGGCGCCAAGCCCGGCGACGGCTCCTTTGCCTCCAACTGCATCATGGCACGCCGCCTTGCCGAGCGCGGCGTCCGTTTCATCCAGCTCTATCACCGCGACTGGGACCATCACGGCAATCTGAAAAACGACCTCAAACTCAAAGCCGAGGAAGTTGATAAATGCACCGCCGCCCTCATCACCGATTTGAAAAATCGCGGCATGCTGGATGAAACCCTGATCGTTTTCGGCGGCGAATTCGGCCGCACGCCGATGGCTCAGGGCACCGGCCGCGATCACCATATCAAAGGCTTCAGCATGTTCGTCGCCGGCGGCGGAATCCAGGGCGGCATCACCCACGGCGCCACCGACGAACTCGGCTACGCCGCCGTCGAAGACGTCTGCCCCATCCACGATCTTCATGCCACGATGCTTCACCAAATGGGCGTCGATCACAGAAGGCTGACCTACAAATTTCAGGGCCGCGATTTTCGGCTGACCGACGTGTTTGGAAATGTGGTGAACAAGATTCTGGCCTGAGCGGCGCGGACGCTATAATGTTTAATGCGGAGCTACCGCTCGGCAAGGAACACGCTATGCCATCGCCATTTCCAGGAATGAATCCGTATTTGGAGCAGGAAGCGGTATGGCAAGATTTCCATCAAAGCTTCATTTTGATGGCTCGCGCGCAATTGGTGCCGCAGGTTAACGCCGGTTATGTGGTTAAGGCCGAGGAACACATCTTTATTCACGAATTAGACGCCGACCAGCGGCGCCCGTGGGGTCGGCCCGCCTTGGCGCTCTCTGGCTCCGATCGAGACCGCGGCGATCAAACAGTTGGTAGCGGTTCGACCGCCATCGCTCCGGCCTATGTTCAGATTCCGTCCCCAAATATCGACCTCGAACACCATTCAGTTCTGACGGTGCGCGATCGGCAAAATCTGGAATTAATCACCGTCATCGAACTTCTTAGTCCGTCGAATAAAGCAGGCGCGGATCGGGCCCAATACATCGATAAGCGCCAACGATATTTGATGACGGGAATCAACCGCGTCGAATTGGATCTCCTTCGCGGCGGTATGCGCCTGCCGTTCCATGGCCTCGCCCAGTGTGATTCTTATGCGCTGGTTGCTCGACGTGAAGAGCAGCCCAACGGAGGTATTTGGCCCATCTCAATCCGCCAACGCCTGCCCGTTGTCCCGATCCCGCTACGTCCGCCTGACGGGGACGCGCAACTCGATCTTCAAGATGTCTTAAATCGCGTCTATGATGACGCGGGATACGAAAATTACATTTATCGCACGCTTCCGCAACCGCCTTCGTCGGGCGAGAACGCCGATTGGTCCGCCCAATTCGTACCGCGGCGATAGAACCGCGGAAAACACATGTCTCAGGGAGGCTCGATGCGCTTTGCAGTTATTCTCTCTATACTACTGTTCGCTCATTCCGCGACGGCACAGGACGTTTTGCCCCATTCCATCTGGCTTGAAGCCGAATCATTCGGCCCTCTTCACGGCTCCAACTTTTCATTCCAGCGGACCGAAAAGGCAACCAAAGGCTCATGGTCTTTGTCCGGACCGGACGTGGCGACGGCCTGGACGCAGGGGGGTGAAAGTGAATTTCTGTCGGTCGCCGCACGCGCGGACGAACCGGGCGAAGTGGTCATCGGCCGCGATACCCGAATCCCGGCGGACGGAGCGTATTCGCTTTGGGTGCGCTATGTAGACTATCGATTGAAGAAGCAATCGTTCGGCGTTCGCATCAAGCAAGGCGCGACGACATTCTCTCACACCTTCGGCGAAAAACCGGTCGTTGACGACCTCGACCCGATGAAGCTTCTATGGGATTGCGCTTTTGGCTGGGACCACGCGACGGCCGAGTTGAAAAAGGGGCCGGCTCATGTCGAAATCTACACCACCGGCCCCACCGAAGCGAGAAGGCAGATCGATTGCCTCTGCCTCACCACCGACGCCAGCTACCATCCCTGCGGCCGCGAAAAGCCTGACTGCGCGGCATGGCGCCTCCTTCGCGCGATGCGCGACGGAGAAATCAACTCCGACATCGAGCCGCCCGCGGCGTCGATAAAGCCCGGCGAGAAAAACAACTGGACCGTGCCGGCGCAGTGGAAGACGTCGGCTCATCCCGTTTTCCTGTGGAATTCCGGCCAGCCATGGTTCGACGAATTAAAGAAGGCGCCAGCCGATCATGTCGAATGGCCGTTCAACATTGATGCGTCGCTTTCGAAGGAATTCATCGCCGATTTCCGCGGCAAAGACCTTCCCGTTTTCGGCGACGCCGTCAGCGGTCCCGCGATTCATATTCCCCTGTATCCGCAGGCGTTCGCGGCGGGTTCGCCCCTGATGCAGTGGCTCGATCGCCATTCCGATCGTTCGCTGGCGATTCTCTTAAATTACGGCGATCCGCGTTGGGATAAGAAAGATTCGGATCACGCCCCGATCTACGAAAATCTCAAGAAATTAGGATCGCGTTTCATCGGCTTCGTCGCCGGCGAAAGTATTTCCTACGACGCGTTGGACGGCAAAGCGCTCGATGAAAAAGTCCGTGCCGCCAGGACGCGGACGGATGTGCTTCAAGCGTTGCGCGAGGCGCACACCGCCGCCACGATTAAGAAATTCAGCGATTATTTTGGCCCGCCGCTGTCCGCCGAGCAGGCGTGGGAGAAGGTGATTCCGTGCCTCTCGGCCGGCAATGAAGCGTTCGCGCACGCCGTCGCCGATTGGGGCGTGAAGCGCATCGGCCACGAAAGCTCCGGCAATTCGCCCACGCTCGCCCGCCGACTCGCTTTTCTCCGCGGCGCCGCCCGGCAATTCGGCGCGGGCATCGTCGATTACCAGTCGTGCAATCTTGGCGACTCGTCCACCATCTTTTCGCGCGAGGATCAGGTCTATCCCGCCAGTTCGCGCTATATTTTTGACAACCAGTATGACGCGTGGGCCGGCGCCGGCGTGAATTGGGTGCTCAAGGATTATCTCCTTTTTCATGTCGCCGGCGCCGACGCCTTCTATCATGAAGAAGGCCAGGACATCTTCTGGAAGCCCGGCGGCGGGGCGGCCGGGGACAATTTTCCGATCGGCCTTTCCCCCCGCGGCCGCGTAACCGAAGCGGTTATGCAACTGGCCAAGTCGCACCCGCGCGGATCGCAATACACGCCGATCGCGTTCCTGCTCGATCAGGCGCATGGCTATTCGCAGGAATCCTTCCAGCCCGGCGCCTTCGGGCTCGACTCGACGCTCAACCCCGCCGTCCTCGCGCCAAGCGCGCATGAGGCGAGTATCCGCGGCTGGTTTGACGTCGCCTATTTCCCGGCGCCGCTCACGCAAAACGAGCCCGCCAGCGCGATTCGGCAAACCTTCGTCAACGGAATCTTTGGTGATATCTTCGACGTCATCGTCACCTCCCCCGGCCACACGGATATCGCAAAAACGTATCCTGTGTTGATCGCCGCCGGCGATGTGCCGCTGACCGCGGAATGGGGTCAGGCACTGGATCGATATTGCCGGGAGGGAGGGACGCTGGTCGTGTGCGACGGTCAATTCACCGGCCCCGGCGCCGCGACATTTCCCATCCCCGCACAAGGCCAGACCGGCGAGGCAAGCAGCCTGAAATGGTCACCCACCCGCCAGACCATCCCCTGCAATGCCTTTACATTTCATCCCGTCGCAATCGAAGGCGCCCGCATCCTGGCGACGGCCGAGGACCACGCCATCGCGGTCTCGCAAGCCCTCGGCCGCGGCCGTCTCATTACCGTCGGCATTCCCATGGGCCTCGGCATCGACCAACGCCCATCTCCCATTCTCGCGCTGCTGCTTCAACATCTCACCCAGGGCCTGATGCCGATCCACGTGAGCGGCGACGTCGAATGGGCCGTCAACCGTCTCGACGACGGCGGCTGGCTCATCACTCTCCTCAACAATCGCGGCGTCATCAAACCCCAGCACGGCGTTCTCCCAACCGACTACCACGAAGCGCAAACCGCCCGGCTCCGCACCCGTTTTGGCGTCGGCGCATCAAGCGAATGGGTTGCCGGCGAAAAAGTCCCCTGGACGCCCGACGCCGCTGGCGCCACCGCCCAAATCACGATCCCCGCCGGCGTGGTACGTATGGTTTATGTCCATCCCAAATGATTCTCAAGCGTTTTTGATCCGCGCCATTTCCGGCACGTTTGGGTTATACCAAACGATAATGCTTTTCCCCGGCGGATAGGCGTCTGCCCGCAGTCCTCGCATGACGTGGATAATTTCATAGTCTTTCCCCCTGATTGAGTATTTGCAGACAAGAACAGTTTCCTCCCGTCGTTCCTGTTGATCGCGCACGACGCGTTCGTCGGCCTTCACGATCGCCCCATTGATATAAGAAGTCATTTTCATTGTTTTGCCGTAATAAACGACGAAAATAATGACGATGCCGACGAAGATAAAACCCGCGACGATATAAAGTGGATTCATGGCAAACCAGTGTCGCCATGCTAGGCTCGCCGGGGGCGAGGTCAACACGGGAGCGAGTGGATCGATTGGAATTTGAGAGCGCAGCGAACATCGACTTTTTGACGCGTCCGCGAACGTCGGTTAATATTACTTGCACAACCCGGAGGAGTGGCAGAGCGGCCGAATGCGCCGGTCTTGAAAACCGGTGGGCCCGTAAGGGTCCCGTGAGTTCGAATCTCACCTCCTCCGTTGAAAACTTTGATATGCCAGTCGATTGTCGTACTAAATGCTGTACTTTAGTCGCCCCGGCGGGTAAGCTCCCGCCATGGTCAAAAGCAAATCAAATCGTGGCCGTCCGGTGGCCGTGCATCGTCCGAAAATTGGCGATCCCGTAGTGGGCTTAATGAAGCTCGGCGACGGCCGATGGCGTGCAAGCGGCCCCGAAAAATACACCTTCACCGAACTCGATGAAGGACTTGCCATCGCTCACTTCCGAGAATGGCAAGCAAAGAAAATCGGCTCCAACCTTGGCACGACGAAAGTTCATGCCAACGCGGAAGATGCCTTAATTGATATTCTCAACCGAACGATCGAAGCTGGCGGTTCGCTGGAAGCGAACGTAAAGCCGGGGCCAGCCGGCCCGGACGGAAAACATGCATGGGCTGTCACCGACGATCATCTTTCCCCGGCTCAATGGGCATGGCTCCGGCAGCAAATCATCCATCGACCGCTGTGGGTGGCCGAGCGAGTTGGGATTGAAAAAATCGGGTATCTCTCCGAAATCAAGCCGCTCGAAAGGATTCCAAGTTTCCATGAAATTGAAGAGGCGTGGGAACAGCATTACAAGAAATCTCGCGAGCAAAAACGACGTGTCATGGACGCATGGCGAGACTTCAAGAAAACGACGCGCGTCACCGGCTTGCGAGATATAACGCCCGAAGTGTGTATCGCGTTTTGCGACAATGTTCATGCTCGGAAGCTCGCACCCAAGTCGGAATCGAACATGTTCACGCGGCTTCGCCGGTTGTTCACGTTCCTAAAAGGACGGGAAATCGCCCCCGATGCGATGGGCAAAGTCGTAGATGCCTTGGGACGTTTGAAGCCATCGGATACGACCGTCAGCTTGGACCCGCATCCTATCGAGCGAGAAGTGTTCCATGACCTACTTGAAGCGGCAGACACGGAAGGCAAAGCAATGCTCCTACTCATGCTCAATGGGGCGTTCAACTTGGTGGAAGTCATTCGGCTCCGCTGGTCGGAAATTCAAAAGAATGCGATTGTCACCCGTCGTTTGAAATCCGGTCGGTGCATTCGCGTTTGCGTGCTTTGGAAAGAAACGATTGATGCGTTGGCCAAGTTGCCCCGGAAGGGTGAGTATATTTTCTATTCGCGCGAAGGATTGAAGCTCACGACGTCGGGGGCCGACAAACGGTTTCGAGTCATTAGAACCGACGCGGAAGTTGGCGATGGCGTGACCTCAAGTCATTTACGCGATGGTGCGGCAACCGCCTTGGCCGGGGCTGGCATAGACGGCGTGACGTTCTCCATTTGCATGGGTCATTCGAGCGGCATCAAGGATCATTACATCAAATCAAATCCCGCGATGGTTAAGCCCGGCTCGGACGCGATCTACGCCGCATATTTTGGTTGATGGGAACTGCGATCAATGAATCCGGCCGGCGCATCACAAGCGCCGGCCGCTTTCATTTCCACCCCAGCACACCCAACACGCATTTGAATCGGAAAGGGCAATCAACATCCACCTTACGGCCAGAAACGCCGCTGGGGGCCAATTGGGGCCGCTTTTGGAGGCTCTATCTGAGAGGGGTTTTTAGCTAGTCCGCTGAAATCGTAACACTTCACCCGTTTGCAGAGTTCCCCGCCGGCAATGGCGGGAGGGAGCCTGTTTGCAGGTAGGTGCGCAATGCCCCCGCGATGGTGGCGGTCGCGTCCAGGCCGCGTAATTTCAGCGTCCGGTAGACGCTCATCA
>DASZME010000010.1:0-33635 GCA_035551995.1 Tepidisphaeraceae bacterium | reverse complement strand
TGCGAGGCGCGTCGAAGAGCGATGAGAATGAGATGACGCAGTCGAAGGATGAGCCTCTCCAGACGCGCCCCGCACGCAGGGCTAAACGATCCGGAGCGCCGCGCACGCAAAAGATCGGATAATGTACCGATCGCGATCATGGGGGCTCGGAGCGATTTGTTCGGATGTAACGGTTTGTATCGGAGTCTAAAATGTCCGCAATAACGGGTCCTTTTCCGCATGGCCACGACGCCGGCGCCCTTGGCGCCGACCCGCACGGCCACGGCCAGCCCGACAACTATCTCACCCACGGCCACGGCATCAAGTCGTGGCTTCTCACGCTCGACCACAAGCGCATCGGCCTGCTCTACATGGTCGGCGTGCTCAGCATGTTCGCCGTCGGCGGATTCTTCGCCGTCGCCCTGCGAACCATGCTGTGGAATCCACTGGTGGCCGGCGTCAATGGCGTAACCGTCGCCCAGGCCAGCGCCTCCTACGACGCCTATAACCACTTTTTTACCCTGCACGGCTCGGTGATGGTCTTCCTCTTCATCATCCCCGCCGTCCCGGCGATCATGGGAAATTTCATCCTCCCCATGATGCTCGGCGCCAAGGACGTCGCCTTTCCCCGCCTCAATCTCCTCAGCTACTACTGCTGGGTTTCCGGCGCCATCATCTTCGTTTATGTCCTCCTCAGCGGCGTCCTGCACTCGGTGTTTGGCTGGAACGTGCCCGGCGGGTGGTCGCTGGACACCGGCTGGACTTTCTACACGCCCTACAGCAGCGATAAAGCGACGGGCGCCGTCACGATCGCCGTCCTCGGCGCGTTCATGCTCGGGTTCAGCTCGATCCTCACCGGCGTTAACTTCATCGCGACCATGCACACCATGCGGCCCAAGGGCATGACCTGGTTCCGCATGCCGCTGTTCCTCTGGGCCCTTTACGCGACCAGCATCATGCAAATCCTGGCCACCCCGGTGCTGGCCATCACGCTTTTGCTGCTCGCCGCCGAGCGTGTCGTGGGCGTGGGCATTTTCGATCCGGCCCTCGGGGGCGATCCGGTGCTCTTCCAGCACTTTTTCTGGTTCTATTCCCACCCGGCCGTTTACATCATGATTCTGCCGTCGATGGGAATTATCTCCGAGTTGATGGTCGTCTTCAGCCGCAAGCATATCTTCGGCTACAACTTCATCGCCATGAGCTCCCTGGCCATCGCGCTGGTCAGCTTTCTGGTGTGGGGACACCACATGTTCGTCAGCGGCCAGTCGCCGTTATCGGCGTCGGTCTTTAGCCTGCTGACGATGGCCGTCGCCATCCCGTCGGCCGTCAAGGTCTTCAACTGGCTCGGCACCATGTATAAAGGCGACATCCGCCTCGATGTGCCGATGCTCTATGCCTTGGGGTTCATCTACCTGTTCACCATCGGCGGGCTGACGGGTTTGTTCCTCGCTTCGATGGGCACCGACATCCATCTGACGCACACCTACTTCATCGTCGCCCATTTCCATTATGTGATGATGGGCAGCACGCTCTTCGCCTTTCTTGGCGGGCTGTATTATTGGTGGCCGAAGTTTTTCGGGCGCCTGGCCGATCAGAAGCTGGGGAAAATCGCGTTCGTTTTTGTGTTCGTCGGATTCAATCTCACGTTTTTCCCGCAGTTCGTGATGGGTTCGCGCGGCATGCCTCGGCGATATGCCTCCTATCCGGAACAGTTTCAAATATTCCATCGCCTTTCGACCAGCGGCGCCTATACGATGGCGACGGGACTGGTCCTGGCCGGGATTAACCTTGCTTCAGCGCTCAAGAAAGGCCGCCGATCTCCGGATAATCCCTGGGGCGGCAGCACGCTGGAGTGGATGACGTCGTCCCCCCCGCCGCACGATAACTTCAACTATACGCCGGTGGCCGGCGATCCGTATGACCTGTACGGCTTGGAATACGATCCGAAAATCGGCGGGTGGACAAGAAACGAAGCGGTCGCCGCCGCCGCCCGCGGCGCGGCGTATGGGCATCATTAAGGAATGCGGCGCGACGAACTTTTTGTCGGGAAATGATGCGTCGAAATTTCCCATCCGTGTGCGAAGCACTCGTGATTGTTTAGCCGCCCTGCTTGCGGGGCGCGTCCAGAGGCGCTACTTGTCAGTTTGCGTTTTCAATCAGGTTGCGTGTCCCGACGCGCCCCGCAAGCAGGGCGGCTAAATCGTAAAGAGCGCTTCGCACGCGGGAAGATATGTTGAGTTGTATTTAGTTTGTCGCAAGCAGCATCGTTCGAGAAACGGTGGGCCAATACGCCTACCTCAGAGTTTCGAGTTTTCGTTCATGGTGAGAGTCGAATGAGCAACGCAGCAATCAACCCGGCGCCGATGATCGGGGCCGCGGCCAATCATCCGCCCGACGCCGGTCATGGCGGCCGCGCCCACGATCCGCACTTGGCGCATCATTTTGATACGCCCGAACAGCAATACTCCACGGCCAAGCTTGGCATGTGGGTGTTCCTCGGCACCGAACTCCTCATGTTCGGCGGCTTGTTCTGCGGATATGCCGTCTACCGCCACAACCATCCCGACGTCTTCGAGTTCGCCCATCATTTTCTGGACAAGTGGCTCGGCGCCGCCAACACCCTGGTCCTCATCACCAGCAGCTTGACGATGGCGTGGGCCGTTCGCTCGTCGCAGCTTGGAAGCCAGACGTCGCTCCGCTGGCTGCTGGGATTGACCATCCTGGGCGGGTATATGTTTCTGGGCGTCAAGTCGGTCGAATATCACACCAAGTGGCAGCACCATCTGTTCATCGGGTCCACCAATAAATATCGAACGCCCGACTCGATCAAGGGCGCCATCAAGGAGGAGAAGGAAGAAGCCGCCGAAGGCGCGCCCACGTATACCTCGGCCCACGGCGGCGACCGCAAGCCGGGGATGATGATCGAAGACAGCGGCATTCCTAAAGGAAAGACCGCCGGCCCCAATATGGTTAAGCCGGCGCCTGCCGGAACGGTCGCTTCCGCCAAAACGCCGGCGCCGGAGGTTCTTCCCGCCGGCACGGTGGCGCTTGCCGACAACGTCAGCCTGATGCCCCCCGATCCCAACGCCGGCGCCGCCGATCAAGCCAAAATCCGTCCTCCGTTCGTCGACCCCGCCGGGCTGGCTCCAAAGGAAGTCGAGGCGCATCAAGCCGAGCTTAATCTCGAAACGCTTGGCAGCTTCGAGCAGCAACGCCTGTACACCTTCTTCGGCATCTACTTCTTCATGACCGGCCTGCACGGGCTCCACGTCGTCATCGGCATGTCGCTGATCGCGTGGGTGCTCCTTCGCTCGGTCGGCCCGCGAAACATCCCCTGGGCCGTCCCGTTGATCCCCGGCAGCATCGGCCTGTTTCTGTCGGTGGTGGGCATCATCGTCGCCAGCAATTTTCTGCTGATCCTTGGCTTGATTATCGCGATCCTTTCGGTCGTTTGGGCGGTGATTTGGATGCCGATGCGCCGCAACGCCGCCGGCGAGGGAGAATTCGGACCAACTTACTTTACGCCGGTTGATCTGGTCGGACTCTATTGGCACTTAGTCGACCTGATTTGGATCTTTCTTTTCCCGTTGCTTTACTTGATTCATTGACCGAAATAATCGTTTCGTCGGCCACCGGCACGCAGCCTTTACTGACGACCAATGACCGGCAACCAGCAACCAGCACCGAGACCTCTATGACCTCCCAAGCCCTGCACGATACGCCCGGCATTCATCAGTATTCCGCGCCAAGCGACGCGCCTATGGATATCAGCCATAGTCACGGGCCCGGCAGCGCTCACGTTCACATCACGCCGCCGCTGCTGTTGTTGAGCGTGTATGGGATTTTGGTTTGCCTGACGGTTTTGACCGTGGCGGTCACGCTGATTCCCGCGGAATGGCTCGGCAGCGCCAGCGTGTGGGTTGCGTTATCCATCGCGGTCGTCAAAGCCGGATTCGTGGTGATGTACTTCATGCACCTGCGATGGGACAGCCCCTTCAACGGAATCGTGCTGATCATTTCGCTGTTTTTCGTCGCGTTGTTCATTGGGATCGCGGTGCTGGACAGCAAGGAATACGAGAAGAATTTTATTCCGCCCAGCGCGTCCGTTCAGCCGTGAGGGCGCCAGATGTCCGAAGAAAATTCGCCCAGCCCACCGCCCCCGTCCCATCACGGCCTCAAACCCGGCTTTCACACGCCCCAGCGCACGAGCGCCATCGGCATGTACCTGTTCCTGGCCTCGCTGTTTATGCTCTTCGCGTCGGGCCTCTTCGGATACGTGATCATCCGGGCCAACGCCGCCCAAAAGTTTTCCCTTGGCTCGCTCCGCCTGCCCCCCGCGTTGTGGATCAGCACGATCTTGGTCGTCGTCGGCAGTTTCACGATCCAGCGTGCCGTGCATGAGGTTCGGCGCGAACGCCAGCGATCGTTCCGAAACTGGATGGCCGCCACGCTGCTTATCGCGATCGTTTTCGTGATCGTGCAGGCGCCTTCCATGTTGATCCTGCTCTCGCGCCAACAGGCGATGCGCCAGCGGAAACTCGCGTTATATGGTTTGGTCTTTTTCCTGATATTGCTGCACGCGCTGCATGTGCTGGGGGGAATCATCGCGCTGCTGCGCACCAGCCGGCGGGCCGCCCGCGGCGTGTACGATCACGAGC
This sequence comes from Tepidisphaeraceae bacterium, assembly GCA_035551995.1. Classification (GTDB taxonomy): domain Bacteria; phylum Planctomycetota; class Phycisphaerae; order Tepidisphaerales; family Tepidisphaeraceae; genus RYN-428. Next base: position 28,998 of record DASZME010000010.1, on the reverse strand, counting down.
ACTTTCAACCCGTCCGCCACGTCGCCCTTTACTGGCATTTTCTCGACGCGGTATGGCTGGCGATGTTTTTTACGTTCTTGCTGATGGGCTGATCCGGAGCGTCTGTCGCCGCCGCGCCGTTCTGCCGTTCAGCGGCCCGCTGGCGAGACTTTTTCTCCGCCGACGTTCGCCCCACCGATAGGCAAAATACTCTAAACCGCGGCCGCAAGTCCCGCCATCGCAAACGATTCTTTAATCGGCGCCGCGACCGGCGCCAGGCGGCGCGCCGTCCGGCGCCGCGATCGAATTAAATAACGAGCGGCGACAATCACGAGCAGATACGGGGCGAAAAAGAAAAACCCGTATATCCCGGATAGAAAAGCAAGCGGGAAAAGCAAGTGAAATCGCATGACACGAAATCTATCACAGTTTCCGGTTGACTGTTAAAAAATAAATGAATCCGAGCTCAAGTCGGCGGGGCGCCGGCGTCAAGAGCGGTAACGTGTGCCGCTATTCCAGCGGGGCGGCGACGCCAAAGCCCCATCCCGCCGTATAGTTGTCGATTTTAACGAATATGCGGTTGATTCCGGCTTTGAAAATCGCCGGCGCCCGATCGGAATCGGCCCGATAACCCCGCCCCACTTCGTGCAGGTGAACCAGCGTGCCGTTCACCCAGGCTTTAATTCCGTCGTCGCTGCCGAACCGCAGGACAATCTCGCGATCGCGCCGGCTCTGCACCTCGGCATATCCATACGCGACCGCCCACTCGACGCGCCCCACCGCTTCGCCCAAATCGACGAATCCGCGCTCGTCGGCGCCCGCGTCGCTCCAGGCGACCGTTCGCCCGCCGACGGAATAACGCGCCGTCAGATCGACCTTGCCGTCCCCGGCGGCGGCGAAATCCTTCTCCACCGCCGTCGCAAGTTCCAACCCCGAACGATTCCCCTCGCCCGCCGGGAAAGGGCCGATCACCCGCCACGATTTCACGTATTCTTTTAAATCCCGGCGTCGTTTGCCGCGCCACGCTTCGCGCAGCGCTGTGGCGTCAAGCCGGGTGTACGTCTTTTCGCCGCGGGCCACGCGCGTTTTTTTCGCGTCCAACGGCGGCAGCGTTCCGCCGTCGGATACGCTTGCATGCGCCGCGATCAGCTCATCGCACATCTCCACGATCCGGTCGAGCGTAAGCGTCGCCGCCGTGAGCGGGTCGAACATCGCCGCCTGGTAGACGTGATCGCGCCGGCCTTGCGTCGCCGCGAGTATGAATAACGCATGCTGGGTGATGTGCGGCTGAATATATCCGACCAGCTGCGCGGGCAAATCCCCCACGGTCGTCAGCCGCACGCCCGTCCGATCCACCAGCGCCGGCGCCTCGACGATCGCGTCGGCGGCGAGATTCGCGATCGCGCCGCGGTTGGGCATGTTGGCGTACACGACCGCGGGCTTTCCCGTCGCCATCGCATGGATGATCGTGCTGCCATACTCGCAGCTTCGCCGGGCCTCGACGCGCGAATCGCCTCGGCTGATGTCCGTCAGGCGGGCGAATTCCTCGACGGCGCAGTCGCATCGCCGGAGGTATTCATCGATCGGCACGTTGAATTTCGCCGAATGATTTTCCCCGTGCGGAATAAAAAAAGGACTGTATTCGGCGCTATGCTCGCTGGATTCGGTGACGAAGTAACCCAGGCGTTTCATCAGCTCGAATCGGACTTGATCGCAATGGTAGACGGCCGGCTCGTTCATCGCGTCAAACAGCCGCGGATAAAGATCGCGCCCCGCTTTCTCCAGCCGCAGGTAAAACGCCATGTGGTTGATGCCCGCGCAGACGAACACCGCGTCCCGCGGATTTTCGCCGATGTAGCCCATGATGTCGTTCAGGGTTCCCTGGACGCTATGGCAGAGCCCAACGGCCCGCACGCCGCTGGTGCGAGCGATGGTCTGCATGTTCATGCTCATCGGGTTGGCGTAATTGAGGAGCATCGCGTCCGGGCAAAGCTCCTCCATGTCGCGGCACAAATCGCGCAGAACCGGAAATGTCCGCAGCGCCCGGAACAATCCGCCGGGACCGGTGGTGTCGGCGATGGTGAAATTCAGGCCGTATTTTCGCGGTATTTCAAAATCGATCAGCGTCGAATCAAACCCGCCGACCTGCATCATGTTGATGACGAAGTCGGCGCCGTCCAGGGCGGATCGGCGATCGAGCGTCGCCTCGATGCGCGGCCGGGCATCCAGGGCGTCGGCCACTTTCGCGCACAGCGCCGCCCCCACTTCCAGGCGCTGGCGATCCACGTCCATATAACTGATCGTCGCGTCGCGAAACTCGGGAAAGCCGAGGATGTCGCCCGTCAGATTTTTCGAGAACACCACGCTGCCGGCCCCGATCATCGCAACCTTAATCACGCGAAATTCTCCAAGACCGTCGCTTATCGGACGCACGGCAAAATTCCGCGTCGGCGATTTGCCCGCATCCGCACCGTATCGTAGCTTTCGAGCGTAAGCGTGTCACGATTTACCGTGTAACGCGAATGAAACGAACAAGGCAATCGCGTTTAGGTCTCGACGTCCAGCCCGCTTTCCCGGTACGCCGGCAAAGGGCTGGGCGAGGACTTTTCTTCGGCGAGTTCGCAGGGTAGACCCTCACCCGTCCCTCTCCCGGAGCACCGGTCAGAGGGCAAGAACGGCAAACGCGATTGCCCTGATGGAACGCAAGAAGGAGCAAGGAAAATGTCACGGCAGCGATTCGGCGAAGTATTGAGTCGTTTTGTTTCTCTTAGCCCGCACGATGTTTCGGAAATTCTGGTCGATCAATCCTCATCCCGGCGGCGGTTTGGCGAGATCGCCCTGGCGTTTGGCCTTTGCCAGCCGCACCACGTCTGGCGAACCTGGTGGGCCCAGCTTTCGGGCGCGCCGGAAACGGTAGATCTGGAGTCGATCGGCATCGACGTGCAATGCCTGGCCCATCTGCCGCGAGCGCTGGCGGTGGACTACAGCGTCATTCCGCTTCGGGCGTGCGGATCGCAGATGGTGATCGCGGTGGCCGAAGGGGCGTTGATGCGGGCGATGGAAGAACTGCCCCGGCGGCTGAAGATTCAACTGAAATTCGTACAGGCCGACCCCCGGCAAATCGAACGGGCGATCCAAACGCATTACCAGTCGTCGTCGGAGAAATCGTGCAAGGCCGCCGACGCGGCGCCGATGCGCGAGACCCAGGCAGTGGCGTAACGCTCGCCGATTTGCGGCGCGTGGCCGCGGCGGCGGTTTGTCGCTTCTCGAATGCGTCGCGCGCCGTCGGCGCGCGACGCGCTAGACATGCTGAAGATATCGGTCGCGGATCAGCGTCAGATATTCCCGTTGATCCATCGCCCAATAGTGTTCGGAAAAAACTTCCACCTCGTTGTAGCCGTCAAACCCGGCGCCCTTTACCCATGCGCGGATCGTTCGCAGGTCGATGCAGCCGTCGCCCATCAATCCGCGGTCGGTCAGGAGATGGCGCGTGTCGGCGCGCCAATCGCAGACGTGAAAGCCGAATAGTTTTTCATGCTTTCCCGCCCATTCGATCTGCGATCGCAATTCCGGATCCCACCACACGTGATACGCATCGACGGCGATGCCGAGCATGGGATGATCCAGTCGCTCGCAAACCGCCCGGGCCTCGGCCATCCGATTGACGCAGCTTTTGTCGGCGGCGTACATCGGATGCAGCGGCTCGATCGCCAGCTTCACGTTCGCCGCCAGCGCGTCGTCAAGGATAGCCGCGATCCCCTCGGCAACCTGCTTCCGCCCTTCCTCCAACGGCTGTCCCGGAACCGCGCCCACGACCAGCACGATCATCTCCGCGCCAATCTCGCGCGCCTCGTCGATGCAAACGCGATTCATGTCGATGGCGCCCTGTCTGTCGGCCGGTCGCTTGCCGGGGAAAAATCCTCCGCGCACAAGCGCCGGCACGACCATGCCCGCGTCTCTCAACATCCGTCCCGCCTGCCGGGCGCCCATCGGTTCCAGCGCATGCCGCCACACGCTGATTGCATTCACTCCAATTGATCTATAACCCGCAATACATTCCGCCAGCGTCCAGGGCTTATTCGTCTGCGTGTGAATCGCGCAGCGGGAAAGATCGAACGACTTGGGCGTCTCATCGCGGCACATCGATCCACCGCCGTTCTTTCCAACTTTGGATTCCAAGCTCCGCAAGCTCAACGCCTTTGGCCCCTTCCCGCAGCGTCCACCGGAACGGCTCATCCAGCGCCACATGCCTCAGAAAAAGCTCCCACTGAATCTTAAACGCATTGTCATAAGCCGTCGTTTCCGGAACCTTCTGCCATCCTTCGTAAAAATCAATCGGTTGCGCCACATCCGGATTCCAGACCGGCTTCGGCGTCTGGGCGATCCCCTGCACCCACGCCTCGCGCAATCCCGCCACGCAAGATCCCTTGTTCCCGTCCACCTGAATGGTGAGCAGATCATCCCGTCGCACCCGCACGCACCAACTGGAATTAAACTGGCAGAGCGTGCCGTCCATTAACTCGAAGATCGCATAGGCCGAATCGTCGGCGGTCGCCTGGTAGGGCTTTCCGCGTTCGTCGACCCGGAGTGGAACGTCGGTCTTCCCGAACGCGACGAGCGACTTGATCCGGCCGAACAGATTCGAGACGACATACTGCCAATGGCAGAACATATCGATGACAATTCCCCCGCCGTCTTCGGCGCGGTAGTTCCAGCTTGGGCGCTGGGCGGGTTGGTCGTCGATTTCGCCGGTGAAGACCCAGTATCCGAAATCGCCGCGGACGGAGAGGATGTCGCCGAAGAAACCCTGCTGCTTGAGCATGCGGATTTTCCGCAGGCCCGGGAGCCAAAGTTTGTCCTGCACGACGCCGTTCTTAACGCCCGCCGTCTCGCAGATCGTCGCCAGGCGAAGAGCTTCGCTATAAACGGCGGCGGTGGGTTTTTCGCAATAGATCGACTTACCCGCCTTCGCCGCCATCTCGACGAAACCCGCCCGCTGAAGCGTTCCCGACGCGTCAAAGAAAATCGGATAATTGCGATCGTCCAGGGCCGCTTGCAGGTCCGTGGTGTATTTCAACGGCCTGCCGATGATCCCCGGCCCGTGCGTTTCGGCCAGTGTTTTGAGTTTCTCGGCGTTGCGTCCCGTGAGAATCGGGTCAGGCATCAGCCGCAACGCGTCGCTGACCTTGACGCCCCCCTGTTTGATGATGGCGAGGATCGAGCGGATCAGATGTTGATTCGTGCCCATCCTGCCCGTGACGCCGTTGAGAATGATGCCGAGCGTGCGCGTTTCCATTTTGAGTTAAAGCCTTTGAATCGTCATTCCGCCGTCGATGTTGAGCACTTGTCCGGTTGCATACGGAATATCGCCGCGCGCGAGGCTGGCGACCGCCTTGCCCACATCCTCCGCCGTTCCCCATCTCTTTTCAATGGTGAGGCCTTCGGCGATGAGCTTGTCGTATTTTGCGGTAACGCCGGCGGTCATGTCGGTGGCGATCACGCCCGGCCGCACTTCGTAAACGTCGATTCCGAATTCGGCCAGTCTCGAGGCCCATAACAGGGTCGCCATCGCGACGCCGGCCTTGCTGATACAGTAATCGCCGCGGTTGACAGAAGCCACCGTGGCGCTGACCGATGAGACGTTGATGACGCAGCCTCGAAAGGCCGCGCTGTTTTTTCGCTGCTCGATCATCCACCGCGCGACCGCCTGGGTGAGAAAATACGGCCCGCGCAGGTTGATCGCCATCAGCCGATCGAAACTGTCCGGCGAAGCCTCAAGCAAATCCGCTCGCGCCTCCGGGGCCACCCCGGCGTTGTTCACCAGCACATCAAGCCGGCCAAAGCGCTCGCGTATTTCGCGGACCATTCTTGGATGATCGGCGAGATTCGCCACGTCGCTCTGAAGGTAGATCGCGGTGGTCCCCGCTTCTTGAAGCTGTTCAACGACCTTCGTCACGTCGACTGCTGAACGACGGCCATTGATCGCCAGGTCATAGCCCGCCGAAGCCAGCGCGCGTGCAATGCCCAATCCGATTCCGCGCGTGGCCCCGGTAATAAACGCAACTTTTTTCGCCGTGGAGGTCAAAGCGCTCATTTCCATGGAATAATCGGAACAGGTCCTTAGGCTTCCGCCCAAGGCTATCAAAGACATTTCGCGACCAATGTCTCAAAGATATTCCGCGATGACTCTCTAGTAGACGCGGACAGAAGCCGACGGACCCCGACTTCCTCAGGCAAAAAAACGATAGTATGCGCCATTCTCCGCCGACCGCTTGATCATCAGGGCCAACTCGAGCAAATGGTAGTCTCCCCACATGCTCGATTCCCCGCACGGAATGCGCCGGCCCGGCGGAACATAGTCCCATCCCCTGGGCCGATGATACACCGAATGCAGCAACAAACCCTGATGGGCCGAATCCGTCGATAAATAGGGTTCGTCGAACAGCGTTTTGGCCATCCACAAGGCCGCCTGCGCATACCGATCCCCCGCCGGGCCCAGATACGTCCCAAGCCGCAGCAGCCCCTGTGCCGCGATCGCGGCGGCGCTGGAATCGATCGGCTCATAATCGTTAAACGGGTCGCTCGTCGCCGAGTAATCATTCCCGTCCGAAATCCCCGGCGCCCCCGCGTCCCAGTAGACCATTCCATCGGCGAAGCTGTGCGAGATCCACCAATCCGCCGTCGCCGTCGCGGCACGAACGAACGCCGTCACGGCGGCGTCAAATTTCTCCGGCGACATTCCGGCCGTCTCGGCATCGATGCTCGCCAAAAATTCCAACTGCTCGGCAAATCCGCATAATATCCAGGCCAATCCGCGCGTCCAGGTCGAAAACGGCGAATATCCCTGCTGCGTGGACGGACACCGGTATCGTCCGTCGGCCACATTAAAAATAGACTCATGCGCCACCCGCCCGCGCTCGCTCGGGGTATCATAAATATCCCGCCCCTCCCCCTGAAAAACATTGTAGTGTGCCGTCGTCAGGCAATGCTGCAACCCGCGATGCAGCAGGTTGATTTTTCGATCATTCTCCGCCGCCAATTCGTGCCCCAGGGTCCACGCGACGACCAGCGATCGCACCGATCGAATGGTATCGGAAAAAAGCGAGTGCGGCCCATTGAACGAATAAATAAATCCGGCATCGCGACGATCGGGTTGAGCATCGCCATCGGAAACAATCGACGTCCACCGCGCCCCCTGCACGGCGCCGCTCGCCTTCAACGCAAGCTCATAAAACGCCAACTCCCACGCATCATGCGCAATGCGCTTTTCCAGCATCAATCGGCGGAGATTGCCATAGGCGCTGATATTGTTGAAGCCATGATCATGAACGCCGACATGGCTGACGTGTTTCGCCATGTGGCGCACGGTATTTTCCCGGCCAAGTTCAAGAAGCGTGCGATCGTCGGTGGCGTCGAACGCGAGGAGCGCGCAGCCATATTGAAATCCCTGCGTCCATTCCGTCCACCCCCGGGTCGTATATTTCCCGGCGGCGGTAAAGACGGGGGCGCCGCGGGAGATGTCCCAGGAGCGGTCCAACTGAATCGCCTTTGCGGAAGCCAATTCAAAAACGCGGGTGACTGATTTTCGGAAGTCGGCGGCGGTGATCTGGTTGTCCATTATCATGGCCTGCCATGAGCGAGCGTAGCGAGTCAAATGGGAGCAGAGGGACTCGAACCCCCGACCAAGGGTTTATGAGACCCCTGCTCTAACCGCTGAGCTATGCTCCCGTGCGCCGTGACGGCGGCACTTGGGCGCATATGATGCCGTGGGGGCGCCGGCGCGGCAAGATCGCGCGGCGATCTTGTTGCAAGAATCAGGCGGGGGACGGCTCGATCGGAGCGATTGTGGATCAGACGGCGGTTTTGGAAGCCCTTCGCGTTCAACAAGCCGGGCGAAATGCCGAGGCACAGGCGATGTGCCGCGCCGTGCTGGCGCGGGAGGCGGATAACGGCGAGGCGTTCTACGTGCTTGGGTTGGCCGTGCAGGCGATGGGACGAGCCGATGAGGCGGGCGAATACTATCGGCGGGCGACCGAACTTCAGCCAACGCTCGCCGAGGCGTGGTGCAATCTGGGAATCGTCCGCCGGGCGCAGAAGCGGGCGGAAGAGGCGCTGGCTTGCTTTGAGACGGCGATTTCAGTTCGGGGAAATGTCGCCGAGCTATATAACAATTTCGGGCTCATGCTCTATGACGTGGGCCGCTGCGCGGAATCGATCACGGCATTGGAACATGCGCTGCGACTGCGTCCGGATTTTCCCGAGGCGCTGAATAATCTCGCCACGACGTTTCAAAAAGTCGGGCGGGCAACCGAGGCGGTTGAATGTTATCGGAAGGCCGCGAGGCTTCAGCCGGATTCGCCGGTGGTTTTCAGCAACCTTGGCAATGTGCTGATCAAGTCCGGGCGCGTCGATGAGGCGCTGGCGTGTTACGATCGTTCGCTGACGCTGCGGCCGGACCATGCCGAGGTGTTGAACAACGCGGGGATCGCGTTGAAGGAAAGCGGGCGCCTTGACGATGCGATGGCCTGTTTCGAGCGAGCACGGGCGATTAAGCCGGAGTATGCGACGGCGCACAGCAGCCGGCTTTATACGATTCATTTTCATCCCGCGTTTTCGTCCCGGATGATTCTCGACGAGCATCGGCAATGGAATGCCCGGCACGCGCATGGGCTAACGAAAAACAGCCTGCCGCACCCCAACGATCGTTCGCCGGATCGGCGGCTGCGGATTGGATATGTTTCGCCGGATTTTCGCGATCATGTCGTGGCGCGATTCATGCTTCCGCTGCTGGCGCATCACGATCACGCGAATTTTGAAATTTTCAGTTATACCGACGTCGCTCGTCCCGACGAGATGACCGCGCGCCTCCGCCGGCACACGGATACCTGGCGCCAAACGCTCGGCATGAGCGATGATCAACTGGCCCGGCTCATTCGCGAAGATCAGATCGATATTCTCGTCGATCTGACGATGCACATGGGTTCCAATCGGCTGCTGACTTTCGCGCGCAAGCCGGCGCCGGTGCAGGTGACTTACCTGGCGTATTGCAGCACGACCGGGCTGGAAGCGATCGACTATCGCCTGACCGATCCGTACCTCGATCCGAATCCGGAAAAAAATGGCGATTGCTATACGGAGCGATCGATCTACCTTCCCGTCAGCTATTGGTGTTACGCCGACCCTGGCGTGGCGCCCCCGGTCGGACCGCTTGTGGCGGCGGGCGCGGGGCGGATTACGTTCGGGTGTCTGAATAATTTCGCCAAGGTGTCGGCGCCGACGATTCAGGTTTGGAGCCGGGTCCTGCACGCGGTTCCCGATTCACGGCTTGTCGTCCACAGCGGATTGGGTGGACACCGCAAGCTCTTTTGCGACCGGATGGCGGCATTGGGAATCGATGCCGCCCGCATCGAATTTGCCGGCATCATGCGGGCGCCGCAATATTTCGAGGAATATCGGCGGATCGACATCGCCCTCGATCCTTTCCCCTACGTCGGCGGCACGACGACGCTTGACGCGCTTTGGATGGGCGTGCCGGTGGTCAGTCTCGCGGGAGAGACCGCCGTCTCGCGGGCGGGGCTCAGCATTCTCTCCAACCTCGGCCTGGCGGAATTCGTAACGCGCGGCGCCGACGACTATGTAAAGAAGGCTGCGGAATTGGCCGGAGACCTAACGCGGCTGTCGGAACTGCGCCGAATATTGCGAGAACGGCTGCAACATTCGCCGCTGATGGACGCCCCGCGCTTTGCGCGGGACATCGAGGGGGCTTACCGGGAAATGTGGAAGCGGGCTTCCAGAATCAACTGGAAGAACGACATATGATGGAGCGATCTCATGGCAACCACAACGCGCGGCGGCGCACGCCGACGACAGACCGATACTTACATGGAATTGATTCGTCGGCTACCGCTCAAGACACTTAAGAATGATGTTGAGCATGCGGCGGCCGTCGAAATGATCGGGAAGCTCTTGGGCGGCAAAATAAACCGCGGGGCGGGCGATTATCTGGACGCGCTGATTTTGATCCCAACAAATATGAGGATGATCGCCACACGCCCCGTGGAAGTCACCTTTCCCCTCAACAGACATTGCGGGCGATTATGAACGCCAACAACATGACACAAGCGGATATGGGCAAGATCATCGGTAGTGAATCGGCCGTATCGATGTACCTCAAGGGCGAGCGTGAACTTTCCAAGAAGCATATTCGTGCCGTGGCGGCACGATTTCGGGTCGACGCGGAACTATTTCTCTGATCGACTCTCGAAGCGCGAACTAAATCGGAACAGGCTTAACGCGAACAAAACCACCAGCAACAGCAGCAGTGAATCAAACCGAAGCCAGCGGCCGAGCTTATCCCAGGCGTTATAGCAGCCGTTGGCGATGGCGATGATTCCGCCGAACATCAGGCCGGCGCCCACGGGGTTGATCGGAATGAATAACCCGACCGTCACCGCGACAAGACCGACGACATAACACGTCCAGAATAATCGGCGAGCAAATCCGAGATCGGCGTTTTGATGATCCTTATCGAGTCGTTCGAGTTTTTCGCGTGCGGCGTCCCGCTCGGCGGGTAACGGCGATTTCATCTGTTCACTGAGGCTGTTGCGGGCATTGTTATATGCTTCCTCATCCGGCGGCGAAAATAACGCCGCCGCCCCGAAATAGGCCACCAAGGGAATCAGCGTGGCCAGACCAAGCCACACCGCCAGCTTTCTGGGCCAGTCCACTACGAATACGTTTGACGTTCCCATGTCTGCGATTAGACTTCTCGTCTTGAGAAACCGTCAATGGCAATAAATCGATAATGAATAAAAACCTATCTGGAACCGAAGAAATCCAGCAATATCGATCAACATACTGCAAAAATTCACCGATTATGGAATTTTCTTGACAAGTGATGGAAAGTTTTGAATAATGTTGGGAGTTCTTGACTGATACGGCGAAGGAAGTTCAACACATGGCAGTGGCGACATCCAACGGGCTGGAACGGACTGAGGTTGAAAAACTCGTGCGCGAGGTGCTTACGCAGCGCCTGCGGGGGCAGATCAATCCGCCTCCTTCGCGCGAACGATCCGCGACCAGCAAAGCCGGCGGGCCGCCAAATCCGCTGGTCGTGAACGTCTCCGCACGACACATGCACGTAACGCCGGCCGACCTTGAAATTCTGTTTGGCCCCGGCGCCAAGCTGACCAAGCTCAAGGATCTGTATCAGCAGGGTGAGTTTGCCAGTGAACAGCTTGTTACGCTCGTCGGCCCGCGGCAGCGCATCATTCCCAACGTCCGCATCCTCGGTCCCGTGCGCGATTACACGCAGGTGGAGTTGAGCTATACCGACGGCGTTTACATGGGCATCGATCTTCCGCTGCGAATCAGCGGCAATCATGAAGGCACGCCGGGCATTACGATCCTCGGACCCAAAGGGGCCATCACGATCAACAAAGGCGTCATCCGAGCCGAGCGGCATGCCCACATGTCCACCGCCGACATGGCCTACTACGGCGTGAAAGACCATGACTATCTCAAACTTCGAATCGACGGCCCCTGCGGCGTCGTCTTCGACCGCGTCAAAGTTCGCTATCACCCAAAGGTCGTTCTTGAAGTCCACATCGATACCGACGAAGGCAACGCCTGCGACCTGGACTCGGCGACGCATTTGGAATTGAGGAAGGAATAAGTTGCCAGTTGTTAGTTGCCAGTTGCCAGTAAAGGCAAAAATGCAAGTAACAACGACGGCTGCGATTTATCCCCTCTTCACTGGCGACCGGCAACTAACAACTGGCAACTTATTCCCGAAAGGATCTCAACATGGCAAGTGAAGCGCTCGGCCTACTGGAATGCAAAGGTCTCGTCGCCCTGATGGAGGGGACGGACGCGATGCTCAAGTCGGCGAATGTGGAAATGATCGGCTGGGACAAAGCCGGCAGCGGCATGGTCACGGCCTTCGTGAAGGGAGACGTGGCGGCGGTGAAAGCCGCGGTGGACGCCGGCGCCGAGGCGGCGGGCCGCGTGGGCTCGGTGGTCGCGGTGCATGTCATCGCGCGGCCGCACGATGAACTGGTCGGCGTATATCCCAAGGCCAAGAAGCCCGCCGCCGCCGCTCCGATTCTCGCGGGGCGAATCGCCGAGACGGCAAAAAAGTAAATTCACCAAAAGCACTTATCAGGAGCTGAACATGTCAGACAACGGAATCACCGGCACCGCCCTGGGGATGATCGAAACCAAAGGTTGGGTCGCGCTGGTCGAAGCGACCGACGCGATGACCAAAGCGGCGAATGTCGAAATCGTCAAGACGATCCAGATCGGCGGCGCGTTCGTGACCACCATCGTCCGCGGCGACGTGGGCAGCGTGAAGGCCGCCGTCGAAGCCGGCGCGGAAGCCGCGGGCCGGGTGGGAGAACTGGTGGCGTCGCACGTGATCGCGCGTCCGCATCCGGATTTGCTCGCCGGTTACGGCGCGGGTTCGACGGGCGGATCGCTGTAGTTGGGTCGCGCGTTCGTCCTTGTTTAGCGGCCCCGCTTGCGGGGCGTTCAAAGCGCGCGATATTGAATTATCGCCCCAACAACCGACTCAGCGGCCCGCGCCCCGCAAGCGGGGCCGCTAAACGATTCGGTGCATTGAACGCGCTTCTGGCCCTTGCGAAATAACAAACTGTCGGACCGCAACACGCTCACCCATGATCGTCCTCGTCGCCAATCTCGGATCGACCAGCTTTAAATATAAGCTTCTGGACATGTCCATGGACGGCGAGGAGATTACGCGCGGCGGGTATGAACGGATCGGGCAGGCCGATTCCCCTTTGAAAAATCATGGCGATGCCATCGACGTGATCCTGAAGGACATTGGCCGCGTTCCCGACGCCATCGGATTTAAGGCGGTGCATGGCGGGCCGATTTCCGGGGCCGTGCGCGTGACCGACGACGTGATCGCGGTGATGGAGGAATTTGCCGACGTGGCGCCCGGGCATAATCCGCCGTACATCGCGGCGATGCGGGCGTTTCGCGAGAAGCTGCCGGGCGTTCCGCAAGTGGCGGCGTTTGAAACCGCGTTCCATCAGACCATCCCGCCGGCCCGGCAAATATATGCCATTCCGCATGAATGGACCGAAAAACTCGGCATCCGCCGATATGGCTTCCATGGCGCAAGCCACCGCTATATCGCGACGCGCGTTCCGGAATTGGTCGGCGCGGAAAATTGCAGGCGCGTCATTTCGTGCCACCTCGGCGGATCGTGCTCGATCACGGCCATCGATGAGGGCAAAAGCGTCGCCAATTCCTTCGGCATGACCGCGCAGTCCGGCGTTCCGCATAATAACCGCGTCGGCGATTTCGATACCTTCGCACTGCTGAAGCTGACGAAACAAGGCCTGACGCTCGAAGAGATTTTCCGCCGGCTCGGCAAGGAAGGCGGCATGCTCGGCATGTCCGGCGTGTCGGTCGATATGCGCGACGTCGAAAAGGCGGCCGGGGAAGGAAACGCCCGCGCCCAGTTGGCGATCGACGCTTTCGTCGAATCGATCCGCCATTACGTCGGATCGTATCTGGTCGCGCTGGGCGGTTGCGACGTGCTGGTCTTCACCGGCGGCATCGGAGAAAACGGCGCCGCGATCAGGCGGGCCGTCTGCAAGAATATGCAATGGGCCGGGATCGATCTGGACCTCGAGAAAAACAGCGTGCGCGGCAAAGAGGCAAAAATCAGCGCCGATCAGAGCCGCACGCAAATTTGGATCGTGCCGACGAATGAAGAATTGATCGTCGCCAGACTGACGACTGCGGCGCTGAAGAAGGAATAAGTTGCCAGTTGTTAGTTGCCAGATGCCAGTAGAAATGCAAACGCAAGATGCAGAGATGTTCGAATTTAACGGCGTCTTGCCACAAGTATTTTATTCCCAGCGTCCGCTGGCCACTAACGACCGGCAACTTATTTTCCCGGCGGCTTGCTTCTTTTTTCCTGGCAACTGGCAACTAACAACTGGCAACTAATTTTTTGGAGACCCAATGGCATCCAGTGAAGCAATCGGATTGATCGAAACCAAGGGCATCGTGGCCGCCGTCGAGGCGCTCGATGCGGCTCTGAAGGCGGCGAACGTTCAGTTCGTCGAGAAGCATATGGTCGGCAGCGGGTTGGTCGCGATCACCCTCCGGGGTGACGTCGCCGCCGTTCGCGCCGCCGTCGACGCCGGCGCCGAGGCGGGCGGGCGCGTGGGAGAGATCGTCTCCGTCCATGTGATTCCGCGTCCGAATCCGGACGTGGCGAAAATGGGATGAAAGCCCCGAGGGCGTGAAATCCGAAAAGGCATGATGCGTAATGACTGAAGCGTGAGAGAAGGACGTGTGATAACCCTGAAACGTGATAGGACGAAATATCCATCACGTTTCAGTCATCACTCATCATTATTCTAACGCATTCGGACTTCCGATTTCAGGTTTCGGATTTACGCCCGAATTTCCAAGCGGAGCGACGCATGTTTCTAGCCAGGATAACCGGCCACGTCGTGGCGACGCAGAAGGACAAGACGCTGAACGGCCAAAAGCTGTTCGTCGTCGAGCCGCTGGCGGTCAAATATGACGAAGCTACCAAGGCCCCCGCTTCTCTTGGGAACACCGGGCGGGCGATTGTCGCCATCGATGCCGTTGGAGCGGGCGAAGGGCAACTGGTCCTGGTCGTGCAGGGCTCCAGCGCACGGATGACCGAGCAGACGAAGAATCTTCCGGCGGACGCCGTCATCGTGGGTATCGTCGATACGGCGGAATTCGGAGGCAAGACCTTTTATCAAGCCGGTTGATCCCGCGATCGACCGATTGAGATGTGGCCCGCTAAACGAGGTCGATCGACGCGGAAAAATTGTGGTGAAGGAACCGTCGCCAGGATAATGCACAACACCCATGAACCAAACACTTGTTCAAGACGTGGTCGCCGAGGTGATGAAACGGCTCAGCGCCAAGACCCCCAGCGGCAACGGCGGCGGGCATCACGCCGGCTCACGTCATCCCGGCGTCCGCGCCGGCGAAGACGCGGCCGCCAACGAGTCCAAGCGACGCGAGGCCGAGCGCCACCCGCACGGCGTTTCGGTTCCCGTCGGCCAGTTCGGAATCATCGGATCGGTCAACGACGCCGTCGCGGCCGCCGGCGAAGCACAATTAAAGCTCGCCAGGCTGTCGATGGACGAACGCGATCAGATCGTCAAGCTGATAAAAAGTACCGCGAAGGAAAACGCCGAGACCTGGGGCCGAATCGAGCTCGAAGAGACCAAGATCGGCCGGCTCGATCACAAGATCGAAAAACTCCAGATCCTCGAACTGGTCCCCGGCGTCGAGTTCCTGAAAACCAACGCCTACAGCGGCAGCAACGGCCTGTGTCTGGAAGAATTCGCGCCGTTTGGCGTCATTGGAATCGTTACGCCCGTCACGCATAGCGTTCCCACGCTTTCGGCCAACGCCATCAACATGATCGCCGCCGGCAACAGCCTGCTGGCCAACGCCCACCCCAGCGGCGTGAATTGTGCGGCGATTGCCGTGCGCGAATACAACAAGCGGATCGCGGCGAAGTTTGGCATCGAGCATCTCATCACGATGGTCGTTCCGCCGACGCTCGAGACCGCTAACGAGATTTTCAATCACCGCGATATCCCGCTGCTGGTGGTGACGGGCGGCCCGGCGGTGGCGCGGGCGGCGCTGCATGCGCGCAAGCGAGCGATCGTGGCCGGGCCGGGAAATCCGCCGGTGGTGGTGGACGAGACGGCCTGCCTGAAGAACGCCGCCGCTTCGATCGTCAAGGGGGGAGCGTATGATAATAACTTGCTGTGCATCGGGGAGAAGCAAGTTTTTGCCGTCGAGAGCGTCTTCGATAAGTTGATGGAGCAGATGGAGCGCAACGGCGGATATATGCTCAATCGCTCGCAGATCGAAGCGCTGACGAAGGTGGCGTTCAAGTTCGACCCCAAAGACAACAAGCCGCACGTTTCCAAGGATTTGGTCGGGAAGGACGCGAGCGTGCTGGCGGAAGCGGCGGGCGTGCGGGTTCCGCCGACGACGCAGTTGCTTTTCGGCGAAACGGATTTCGCTCATCCGTTTGTGCAGGAAGAGCAGATGATGCCGTTCGTTCCGTTCGTTCGCGTGAAAGACGTGAGCGAGGCGATCGACCTGGCCATCGAAAGCGAGCATGGGTATCGGCACACGGCTCTGATCCATAGCCGGAATCTGGAGACGATCACCCGGTTTGCCCGCCGGGCGAATACAACGGTGTTTGTGGCGAATGGCCCTTGCGGCGCCGGTTTGGGATTGGGCGGGCAGGGATATTTGAGCTACAGCATCGCGACGCCGACGGGCGAGGGGATTACCAATCCCCTGACGTTTACGCGATATCGGCGCGTGATGATTTCGGGAGCGATGCGGACGATTTGACTTCCAACCCACCGCGAAAGCACCGTGGGCTTTGGGCGAAGGTCATGCGTTTCAGAGGAATGCGTTCATGCAATGGGGAAGAGTCATCGGTCACGCGACATCGACGATCAAGCACCGGTCGTTGAACGGTTGGCGGTTGGCGCTGGTGCAGCCGCTGGGACCGACGAAGTTGCCGGAGGCCGATCCGGTTCTTGCCGTGGACAAGATGGGAACGGGAACGGGGCAGCTGGTGATATTAAACCTGGACGGAAAAGCCGCCCGGGAATACGTGAATGACGAAAAAACGCCGGTGCGAATTTTCGTGATCGGGATCGTTGACGAGTGAAACAAACGGCGATGAAAGATTCAAAGCCCTGGCAGCCCGAGCCGCTCGCGAAGTTGCAGGTGGGCTTTGCGCTGGTGGCGATCATGGCGCTGGTCATGTGGTTCACCCAGGGCGGGACGGGTGGAACGCAGATGCGGCTGTTTCGCGTGGGCGTCACGTTTGTCGGCGTGGGCGGATTGATCGTTTCGACGCTGTTGCGGCTTGCAAAAAAAGGTTGAGTCATCGTGTTCATCACGGCCCGACAACTCGAAGACCTCCACAAGAGCGAAGGCGGCAATGGCCATGTCACGCTCCCCTACCGCGCCCGCCTTACGCCGCTGGCGGCTGATTTTGTCCGCGCCCGCAAGCTGGTGTTGGGATACGCGGAAGTGTCGGCGCCGACCGGCGGAACGACGGCGCGAATTTCGAGCGCCGCAGGGTCGGCGTCGCAAGACGCCGGCGCCGACGCGCGCCAAACCGTCCACGGCGCCGGCCCGGCGCCGATCGCGCCAAGCTCCGTTTCGCCCGGCCTTCCTTACGTCTGGTGGTGCGATGGTCCGTGCGGCCCCGCGAAGGCGGCTGTCGTGGCCGAAGAAAAACAGGCCGCGCTCCGGGCGAGCAACATCAAAGCGCATCCGACGCAGATCGTCTCGGTGGTTAAAGCGCTGGCCGCCGACGTGAAGAGCGCAAAGGTCGTCGGCGGCGTTCTTCTCGTTCAAAGCGCCGCGCAGGCGATCGTCTATGCGAATCGTTGCCCGTCGCTGCGGGCGGTTCTGGGCGCCTGCCTGGAGTCGGTCGAGCAGGGCATTACGCAGGTCGCCGCCAATGTATTGATCGTCGAATATCCGCACAAAACCCTTCCACAGATCCGCAACATGCTTTCTCGTTTTCTGAGGGCGCCGCGAACGCTGTCGGACGAGGTGAAGCGGCAGATCGAGGAGTTTGCAAAATGCGGATAGGCAAAGTGGTTGGCCGGGTTACGCTGGGATCGATTTACCCGACGCTGGTCGGCGGCCGTTTTTTGATCGTGGAGGTTCAGGATCGTTTTTCGCTGGCGGGTCAGCCGCGAAAAACCGGCGAATACTTGGTGGCCTACGACAACCTCGGCGCCGGCGAGGGCGAGATGATCGCTTTCACGGAGAGCCGCGAGGCGTGCCAGCCGTTTTGGCCGGAGAAGCGGGTCCCGCTGGACGCCTACAACGCGGCGATATTGGATCATGTTGTCGTCGATTCAAAAGTGTAATTGAAAGGTTGGTTTTCCCATGGCATACGGTGCAAACGGCAGCGCGACGAGCAACGGCAACGTCTACGTATCGGAGTTCAAGATCAAGGAGCAGATGTGCGAAATCGGCCGGCGCATCTGGCTGAAAGGATTCTGCGCCGGCAATGAGGGGAACCATTCCTATCGCATCGGCGAGAATCGCGTGCTCTGCACGCCGACGGGAATTTCCAAGGGTTTTCTCAAGCCCGACGACATCTGCGTCACCGACATCGACGGCAAACAGATCGGCGGCAAGCGCAAGCGCACCAGCGAAATGCTGCTTCACCTGGCGATCTACAAGGCCCGGCCGGACGTGAAGGCGGTCGTTCACAGCCATCCGCCGCACGCGACGGCGTTCGCGATCGCCAACGTCGATCTGCCCACCTGCATCCATCCGGAAGCCGAGGTGTTCCTGGGCGCGGTGAAGACGGCGAAGTATGTAACGCCCGGCGATACCCGGCTTGGCGAATCGATCCTTCCGTACGTGAAGGATTCCAACACGATCCTGCTGCAAAATCACGGGACCGTCACCTTCGACAAGGATCTGGACGGCGCCTATTACAAGCTGGAAATCGTCGATGCGTATTCGCGGATTTTGATTCTGGCCAAGCAGATCGGAAACATCCGCCCGCTGGATTCGAAGGAGATGAAGGAGCTATTGGAGTTGAAGGTGCGTTTTGGCTTGGACGAGCCGCGATTGAAAGAGGGCGGCACGGGCCTCACGTGCAACACGGATTTTATCAGCCGGGTGAATTCGGAAGTGGGCCGCAAAGGGCGCGTTGCCGTGGATGGCGGGACCGCGCCCGCGCCGTCGGCCGGGTCGGAAGTTCGACCCCACACGGCGGTGCAGGGGTCGCCGATGGAACAAGCCATCCATTCGCTGGTCCCGCACGGCAACTACAGCGAAGCGGACATGGAAACACTCGTGCAAACGATAACGGATCAGATCATGGCGTCGGTCTGAAGAACGTGAATTTGAGCGGTTTCATGAACGGAAAGTCTTCTTCGTTTAGCGGCCCCGCTTGCGGGGCGAGGCGAGCGACGAGGGATAAGCGGCTCTTAGGAAGAACTTACGCAATCGACACGTGGACGACCCAGCGCCCCGCACCCGGGGCCGCTCAACAAATCCACTTCGCGTGCGGTTGGGATGTGAATTATGAAAGTCAGCATCATCGGCGGCGGCGGTCGGGTCGGGTCCAACGCGGCGTTCGCGCTTCAATGCGCCGGCGTCGTCAGCGAACTGCACCTGCTCGACGCCAATGAAAAAATGGCCCAGGGCGAGGCGCTCGATCTGCTTCATGGCGCCTCGATCGCCGGGGATCAGAAAATCTACGCCGGGAACTATGACAAGTGCGCCGACGCCGACATGGTGCTGATCACCGCCGGCCTTCGGCGTAAGCCCGACGAGAGCCGGCTTGATCTCATCAATCGAAACGTCTCGCTGTTCAAGCAAATTCTCGATTCGCTCAAGGGATCGGGGCTGAAACAAGAAGCGATCATCTTCGTCGTGTCCAACCCCGTTGACATCCTGACCCGCCTGGCGATCCAGCGGCTTTCCTGGGACCCGGCAAAAGTGATCGGCCTCGGAACGCAGTTGGATACCGCGCGTTTCCGCTCATTGATCGGCCTGGAAACCGGCCTTCCGCCGACGCAGATCAAGGCGACGATCCTCGGCGAGCACGGCGACAGCATGGTGCCGATCTGGTCCACGGCGACCGCCGGGGGAATCCCACTGGTTAAGCTGCCGAATTTTTCGGCGACGGTGCAGGAGAAGGTTTTCACGCGGACCAAAAAGAGCGGCGCCGAGTGCATCGAACTCAAGGGCGGCGCCGGGTGGGCCGTGGGATTGAGCATCGCCGAGGTAATTCATCCGATTGCCCTCAATCAGCCAAAAGTGCTGCCGATCTCGACGCAATTGACCGGCGAATATGGAATTAAGGGAACCTGCACGAGCCTGCCGACGCTGGTCAATCGCGACGGCGTGGTGAAGCGATATGAGATCGAACTGTGGCCAAAGGAAGTGAGCGCGCTGCAAGCCGGCGCGAAGGCGCTGGATGCGACTTACGCTCAAGTTCAAAAATGAGTTGTCAGTTGTCAGTTGTTAGAAGAGCAGTATGGGCGATCCGGTGTCTATGCCGATAACTACCAGCTACCAAACCAGCAACTGGCAACTGACAACTGACAACTATCAACTGGCACAACTATCAACCGCTCGTTGAGGATTTCATGTGCTGTTCAACTCAAACATCGCCCGTCGTTCCGCCGATTCGGACGAACCGTTCGCTGGACGCGAAGATCGCCAGCATCCGGGCGAATCTCGGCGGCGCCAGGGATTTTATTTTGGCCGACGCCAAAGACGCGGACATGGCGGCGGGCTTGGCCGCGCCGGGGAAGAACGCCGTCACCGGCAAGGTTCGCTCGCTGGCGGAATATCGGGACCAGATGCGCGAAGTCACACGGCAAGGGCTTGTCGATATCATGCTCATGTCGGCCAGCACCAGCGAAGCCCTCACGATTCGCGAAAAATTGTTCGACGATTCGACCGTCACCCCCGCCGTTCGGGCCAATGACACCACCGATATTCATCTGATGGCGGGATCGTCGTTCGCCGGCGAACCTTCGCGGCCGTTTCGATCGGCGACCATAGAACAGATTCAAGCGGGGAAGATCAATCCGAGCGATGCCGAGCGCCGGATCGGGTCTGATCTGGGGCTTTATTCGATCACGCCGAACAATCGGCTCGATTTCGATTATCCGACGCTCGAGGCGTACAAGCAGTTTCGGATCGAGGCCGAAAGCAAGGGGTTTCGGCATTTTCTGGAAGTGTTTGATCCCAACGCCTGCGCCGGCAATTGCCCGGCCGATCTGGGGCGATACATCAACGACCTGATCGTTCGCACGCTCGCCGGCGTTCCAAGCACCGGGCGGCCGGTCTTCCTGAAGATCGCGTATCACGGGCCAAGGGCGATGGAAGAATTGGTCGCTTACGATCCAACCCTCATTCCCGGAATTCTCGGCGGTTCGAGCGGCACCACACACGACGCCTTTAAGCTGCTCCAAGAAGCAAAGAAGTACGGAGCGCGGGCGGCGCTATTTGGACGCAAGATCAACAACAGCGAACACCAGCTTTCGTTTGTCCAGCATTTGCACCTGATCGCCAATGGCCGGATCGACGCGACCGAAGCGGTGAAGGCGTATCATGGCGAGCTGCAAAAGCTGAACATCAAGCCGTACCGGGCGCTGAAAGACGATCTGGAATTGACTGTCACGGCCAGCAGCTATGCCGGGACGGGAACGGCGGTATCGATGTCCGGGGCGGCGGAGAAAAAACCCGCTCCGGGCAAGAACGAACAACCGCCCGCCAGGAAATACAAGGTCACGGAATCGGCCACGCCCTCCGCCATGAAACCCGCGTCAGCCTCGGCAAAGGGGGCGGGCGGTGAAGCGACAAAACAGAAAATGACCCCGGCCTCCCCCGCCTCCCCCACCGCGGCCAATGGTTTTCCGAAGCTCGAAAATGGTTCGCCGGACTTTAAGAAGATGACTCCCGCGCAAAAGGTCGCCTTCTCGCGGAGCCGAATTCAGAGCGATTTATCGCATTTGAACGGCGACGGAAAAAAGTAATCTTTCATGTTGATCGCCGAACGGCAATCTCGCCTGAAACACCTGCTTGGCCGTCGAGGCATGGCGGATTTGGATACGCTCGCCGCCGAGCTTGGGGTATCGCAATCGACCGTGCGGCGCGATGTCGAGATGCTTCAGACGGCAGGCCTCGTCGAGCGCACCCACGGCGGGGTGATCTGGGTCGGCGAAAAAATCGCCACCGGCGCGCGACCTTACGCCTTCGACCAACGGATGAGCTATCACGTCGAGATCAAACGCCAAATCGCCCGCGCCGCCAAGCGACTCGTCCAGCCAGGACAAACGGCCCTCATCGACGGCGGAACGACCACCTTTTATTTCGCCCAGGAATTGCTCGGCACCCAATTGCAACTGGTCACCAATTCTCTCCCCATCGCCAACTTGTTTCTCAACGACGAGAATGTCGAACTCATTCTCACCGGCGGCTTAATGTACCCGCGCTACGGCGTGCTTCTTGGCCCGATGACCGAGGAAACCCTCGGCGCCATTCACACCAAGACCCTGTTTCTGAGCGTCGCCGGTATTCATGAAGGCCAGCTTTACAATCAAAACTCGCTGCTGGTTCAGTCGGAATTGCGAATGATGGCCCAGGCGCAGGAAATCGTGCTGCTGGTCGATTCGGGGAAGTTCGATCAGCAGGCTCTTTCGCGCCTCGGATCGTTGGCGGAAATCGATATCGTCGTAAGTGATTCGGCATTGACCGAAATCCAGCGCGAGCAGGTTCGATCGGCGGGATGCCAGCTGATTATCGCCGAACCGAGCGGGAATGAGGCGGTAAATGAGTCGATGAAGCCGGATTCATCGACTTCATAGGATTCCGCGTTGCGAATCGAGGGTTTCCGCCGAAGCGGGGTTGTTGGAAATTCCGCCGCGCCTGCACCCGTCCCCGAGTTTGTTTTTATGCTTCCGGTTTACCCTTGGGTTCGCCTATGATAGCGGTACGCTTGTAAACCGGAGGTTTGGTCATGTCCTTCACTACTGCCGCCGATCCGCCTTTTCAACATCTCGCGCGCCAGGCGCGCCAGGCGATGGAACAATTGCACAAAGGCTATTACGGATTTTATCCCAGCGATACCTGGACCCCCAGCGTCAATTTGTACGAGACGGCCGTCGCGTATCTGGTGTGCGTGGATCTTGCCGGGGTGGACAAGGAGAAAATCGACGTGGAGGTCAACGAGAATCGGCTGCGCCTGCGCGGAACGCGCGTGGTGCCGATGAAGGACGACGGCGGCGAGGAAACCGCCGAGCAGGATGCAAAGCGCGTGCGGGTGCATTTGATGGAGATCGACCACGGGTCTTTCAGCCGCGAGGTCGAGTTGCCGGAGAACGTGGACGCGGAGAAGATCGCCGCCGAGTATCGCAACGGAATGCTCTGGATCGAAATTCCCAAAGCGTGAGGAGGGACTGCGTTGCCGGGTGTTCGTCGCCAGTCGCCGGGATATGCGAACGTGGAAATCGTGAAACCGGCTGGTGCTTTACGACAATCGATTTACTCCTCGACTTCACCGGCAACTGGCGCCTAACAACTGGCAATTCATTCTATGTCCGAATCCCTCATCATCGAACGAACGCCGACGAATACGACTATTCGGACCGGCACCAATGGTCAGCGGACCGTGTTGCCGCATGTGATTCCGATTTTGCCGATTCGCAACATTGTCGTATTTCCCGGGACGGTGATGCCGTTGAATGTGGGGCGGGCCAAGAGCAAATCGTTGCTTGACGAGGTGATGCCGGGGGACAAACTGATCGGCGTCTGCACGCAGCGGAACGCCGACGTGGAGGATCCGACGTTTGCGGATTTGAATCCGATCGGCGTGGTTTGCGTGATCCTCAAGCTGTTTAAGTTGCCGGACGGGAATCAGTCGATCATCGTACACGGGCTGGCCCGATTCAGGCTAACGGAGTTGTCTCAGACCGATCCGTTCGCGGTGGGACACATTGAAATTCTGGAAGACGTGGCGGCGCCGGGAACGCCGTTGGATGCCCTGGTGAACTCGGTGCGCCAGCAGGCCAACCGCGTGATCGAGCTTTCGCCCAACACGCCCGACGAAGCGGCCCAGGTGCTGAACAGCATCACGGCGCCGTCGGCGCTGGCCGATTTTCTCGCGGCCAATCTTCAGGCCGACACCGTCGAAAAACAGCAGATGCTGGAAGAGCTGGACGTCGAAAAACGGCTGCGGATGATCGCGGCCCGGCTTGCGACGCAGCTTGACGTTCTTGAACTTCAAAGCAAGATTCAGTCGCAGGTCAAGGAGAACATCGACAAGAGCCAGCGCCGCTATTATCTGCAAGAGCAGCTTAAGGCGATCCGCAAGGAGCTGGGCGACGCCGAGGGCGGAAGCGGCGGCGGGGAAGTCGAAACGCTGCGCACGAAATTGGTGGCGGCCAAGTTGCCGGAACTGGTGATGAAGGAGGCGGATCGGGAACTCGGACGTCTGGAGGCGATTCCGAGCGCGTCGCCGGAGTATGGCGTCATCCGCACCTATCTGCAGATTCTAAGCGAGCTGCCCTGGTCGATCACCACTGACGATAAGATCGATCTGGTCGAGGCACGGTCGGTGCTGGATCGCGATCATTATGATCTGGACAAGGTGAAACGCCGGATCATCGAATACCTGGCGGTGTTGAAGTTGAAGATGGGGCGGGATAACTCGCCGCAGTCGCCGGCGATATTGTGTTTTGTCGGGCCGCCCGGCGTCGGAAAAACGAGCCTCGGCAAAAGTATCGCCGAGGCGATGGGTCGAAAATTCATTCGCGTCGCCCTCGGCGGCGTGCGCGACGAAGCGGACATTCGCGGTCATCGGCGAACCTATATCGGATCGATGCCGGGGCGGATCATCGCCGAGCTGCGCAAGGCCGCCAGCAACAATCCGGTCATGATGCTCGACGAGATCGACAAGCTCGGCGCCGATTTTCGAGGCGATCCGTCGGCGGCGCTGCTCGAAGTGCTCGACCCGGCTCAGAACCACACGTTTACCGATCACTACCTGGATGTCCCGTTCGATCTGTCGCGCGTTCTGTTCATCGCGACGGCCAACACGATGGACACGGTGCCCGGCCCGCTGCGCGACCGCATGGAAGTGATCGAAATCCCCGGCTACACCGAAAGCGACAAGCTCGACATCGGCAAGCGGTATCTCGTTCCGCGGCAACTTCAGGCCAACGGGCTGACGAGCAAAGACGCGAAGTTTAACGATAACGCGCTGCGCTGGATCATCGAGGGATATACGCGCGAGGCCGGCGTGCGAAACCTGGAACGGCAGATCAGCGCCGTCTGCCGATCGATCGCGGCGGATATTGTGATCGGGAAAACCGCCAAGGTGCTGGTGGATCGCGCGCGGGTTTCGCTGGTGCTGGGGCCGCGACGGTTTGAGCCCGAGCTGGCCAGCCGCACGAGCATCCCCGGCGTGGCGACGGGGATGGCGTATACGCCGGTGGGCGGGGAGATTTTGTTCATCGAGGCGTCGCGCTTTCCGGGCAAGGGCCACATCACGCTGACGGGGCAGATCGGCGACGTGATGAAAGAGTCGGCCACCGCGGCTTATTCGCTGCTTCGCACGCGCGCCAAGAAACTGAAGATCGACGAAAAATTGCTCGCCGAGAGCGATATTCACATTCACGTTCCCGCCGGCGCCGTTCCCAAGGACGGCCCCAGCGCCGGGGTGGCGATGTTCACGGCGCTGGCGTCGTTGTTTCTCAACAAGCCGGTGCGCCATGACGTGGCCATGACCGGCGAGATCACCTTGCGGGGCTTGGTTTTGCCGATCGGCGGGTTAAAGGAAAAAACGCTGGCGGCGCTTCGGGCGGGGATCGTGCAGGTGATTGTTCCCAAGCGCAACGAAAAGGATTTGCCGGACATTCCCGACGAGGTGAAGAAGAATCTGAAGTTTACATTTGCGGAAAACGTGGACCAGGTTTTAGCCGCGGCGCTTGGAACGCCCGTGAAGAAAACCGCCGCGCCGACGAAGTCCGCCCGGCGTCCCGCCGCCGCCAAGTCCCACGTTCCCGATCAAAAAGCCGCGGTCGACTCGACCGTGAATTAAGCGGTCCGCGGGAGCGTTTTTCATGCCCGTGACGCGATTTTGGGTCCCGGTTTCGCGTCGAGTATTTTCACGTTGGTGGAGCGAGCTTCGATCGTGAAACACGCCCCGCAAGCGGGGCCGCTAAACGAACAAACGCTACAACAACTCGAAAAATGCTCTAAGAAAAAAAACGCGTTTAGCGGCCCCGCTTGCGGGGCGTGTGTCGCGCCCGAAACTCGCGCCACCGCCAATGTAAAATTGCTCCGCCTACTTGATCGCCGAGAAATCGGTCGGCGTCATGTACGTCGAATCGACATGCGTCACCAACGTGCCGTCCTTTTCAGAGTCCGCCTTGGCTTTGATCCATTCGGGATCGCTCATGAAATCCTTCCACGCGGTCTCCCGCGCTTCCTTGCTCGGATACGCCAGAATGTAAATCAGCGTATTGTGCGACAGCTTTTCATCGGTCGGCACCCAATAGCCGATCAGCGTGATGCCGTGCTTTTCAAACAGGGCGTTGGTGTGATCGCGAAACCGCGCCAGAAGCGCGTCGAGCTTTCCGGGGTTTGTCGTATATTTGCGAAGCTCGAAAAAACGGGCGCCCGCCGCCGGCACGGCGGGTTTTTCGTCGGCGGCTTGAGCCGGGGAAACGGTCAGGATCGAAAGGGTCAGGGCCAATGCGCACAGCGGCATGAAAGCGTTCGTCATGGGTCGGTTCTCCTTGCGAGGGATTGTAACGCCGAGCGATCCAAATGACACCGATCACCCGGCGGCGATCAGCACCTTTCCCATTGGGCCTTGGGCCAGGCGGGCAAACGCGGCAGGAAGTTGATCGAAGGGAAATACCCGGTCGATCAGCGGCTTGGCCCCGGCACCTTGCAGAAGCGAGATGATCGCGCTCCAGGCGGCACGGCTTTCGGCGTTGGTGTAAGCGCCGACCGCCACTCCGCCGATGCGCAGGCGGCGGAACAGCAACGCCGACGTGTTGAACTCCGGCACGGGGCCGGCCAGCCGCCCCACCACGCTGACCTTTCCCCATTCGCCGAGCGTGTCGATCATTTCGGAAAACAGCGGGCCGCCGATGTTATCGATCGCCAGATCGACCCGGCGGCCGTCGAGGAATTCCTTGACCTTCTTCCGCCAGGCCGGATCGGTGGGATCGAAAACGGCGGCGGCGCCGATTTGCTTTAACTGTGCATGCTTGGCGGTTCCGCGGGAAAGGGCCAGGGGCGTATGACCCAGGGCGCCGGCCAATTGCACACTGGCCACGCCGACGCCGCCCGAGGCGCCGCTAACCAGCACGATCGACGGCGGCAGTTCGCCCCACTGCGTCAGCGCCTGATAAGCGGTCACATAGACCAGCGCGGCGCCGGCGGCTTCCTGCTCACTCCAGTCGGCCGGCGCGTCGATGAGCGATTCGACGGGGACGGCGACTTTCTCGGCGAATGTGCCCCAGCGCGTTACGCCCACGTCTCCGCGTAAAACGGTTTTTTTCTCGCCGACGTGAACGCCCGTGACGTCGGCGCCGACGGCCACGATCGTCCCGAATCCGTCTCGGCCCAGGATATGGGGCATTGGCGGGCGGGCGGGATAGTGCCCTTCCGAGAGATATCGGTCCGCCGGGTTAAGGGCGGCGTACGCCACCTGCAACACAACTTCGCCGGCGGCGGGGATCGGGTCGGGCGCCTCTCGAAGTTTGAGTCCGCCCACACCGCCCATGTCGTCCAACAGCCATGCTTTCATTTCGACTCCTTCTCTCGCGCAGTGTATCCGTTGAACGGAACAAAGGGGGATCGTGGAAATGTACGGAAATCGTAAAAGGAGGCTTTGATTTCCCGTAAAAGCAGACGTCCCGCCCATGTTTTGTCCATCAAACCAGAGCCGAGGCGGCGTGTTGCAGGCGGCTCAACGTTTCGAAAAATGAACAAGGCCCGCCTCATGGGGAGGCGGGCCTTTGGATTCGATCAGATTCAGGCGGGACGCCTGTGATACGTCGGACTTAACTCAGAAGCCCATGGTTGTCCCATATAACCCGTCGTCCGTCGGCAGCATATAGCTGTCGTTGCCATCGCACGGGAAATGCGAATTGTCCAGGAATCCGACGTCGCCGTGGTTATCGAAATCAGTTCGTGCAGTGTAGATGTTATCCTGATAGCCGGCGCCAGTGGAGGTCACGCAGGCGACGCCGCAGAAAGACGATGTCTGCCACTGGACGTGGCCGTCGGCATACAGCACGTTCTGGCCCTGGTTCTTGTGGTTGTTGCTGTTGGCCCTGGCGATGTCCTTGGAACCGGACGTGTGGGTAGGCACGGTTACCTGATTGGGGGGATTGATACCACCCTGATCTCCGGGGTTCATGTCGGCGGCCAAAGCAAAGTCGCTGGGGTTGGCGACGGTGCTGCTCCATCGAAACCCGTTCTGCACCGCGGTGGACCCGGGAAACGGACAGCTAAAGCTGTAGGTCATGTGTTGACCCCACATTGGGCTGTCTTCGAAGTTGGACCAGTCCTTGGGGCTGTTGAGCGTAAAGCCGCGGTTGGCGTTGCTCGAGGGGCAAACGAAGATATCGGGCGTGAGATCGGTGCTCTTCATCAGCAGGAAGATGCTGGCCGTCACGCAGTTGTACGGCACAGTCGTGGGCGACTGGAAACTCGCCGAGCTGTTTGGCGGGATACTCGACGTCGGCACGTTTGCGTCCGAGGCCTGCTTGAGCAGGCCGGTGGCGGGGCCGCCGGAGGTGGTGCAGTCGATTGTCTGGGGAGTCGGGACTCCGGTCGATTGCGTGACGGCGAAATAGGTTCGCGGGAACCCGTTGTTCTTCTCGTTGTTCGAGTAGATCTGCATGGCCAACCCGATATTTTTCAGGTTGGCGGCACACTTGATCTGCTGCGCCTGTTGACGCGCCTTATTCAAGGCGGGCAACAGAATCGAGATGAGCAGAGCGATGATCCCGATGACCACCAGCAACTCCACCAGCGTAAAGCCGCGTTTGCGGCGACACAGAGTACTAAGCTTCATAAGAAGCTCCTTTCAGGAAACGCCGCGATCTCAGGAACAGGCTTTACCGGTGATGATGAATGGATAATTGCCAAAATTGCAGATTTACAACGAAATCCGCTGGACCGGCTGGCATGAACCTTTACTCACGGCAGGGACACTTGCGCCGGCGAACATCGCCGACGCCTTTGAATCTAATGTGAAAAAACAAATGTCGAACAAAAGCAACTTGAACCGCAAGAGCACTGTTTCCGCCAATCGACACTCTTGTAGCGCGTAATAACGCGATCACTTCATCTAATCTAACGGTATTTTATAGCGTGTCAACGAAAATTCGACAAAAGTCGCCAGGCAAAGAGATGGCCGCGTCGGCATGGATTACCGTAAGT